>NZ_JBEZDS010000028.1:3643-59868 GCF_040648435.1 Dactylosporangium sp. NPDC049140
GATCCTCGTGCAACCGATCCTCGTGCAACCGATCCTCGTGCAACCGATCCTCGTGCAACCGATCCTCGTGCAACCGATCCTCGTGCAACCGATCCTCGTGCAACCGATCCTCATGCAGCCGATCCTCATGCGGCCGGTCTCGACGCGGCCGGTCTCGACGCGGCCGGTCTCGACGCGGCCGGTCTCGACGCGAGCGGACTCGACGCGAGCGGACTCGACGCGGCCGGTTCCAACGTGGCCGATTCGGATGCGACTGGTGCTGACGCGGCCGCCCCTGACGCGAGCGGACTCGACGCGGCTGATTCCAACGCGGCTGACTCCGATGCGACTGATCCTGACGCGACCGGTCCCGACACGGCCGGTTCCGACGCGGCTGGGCCCGAGGCGACCGGTTCCGATGCCGTCAGTTCCTCCACGGCTGATGTTCATGTGGCCGGTTCGCCCGCGGCCGGTTCTTCAACGACCGGTCCGCTGGTGGTAGGGCTAGGCGAGGCGATGGTCCTCTTCCAGCCCGCCTCCGGGGAGTCACTATCGGCTTGTGCGACCACATCCGTGCACGTCGCCGGGGCGGAGCTGAACCTCCTCGCCGCGGTACGCCGGGCAGGCGTGCGCGCCGCATTCTGCAGCCGGGTCGGGTCCGATCCATTCGGCGAGCGGGTGCTAGCGGCGGCCGCCGGCCTGGGGGTGGAAACGGATCTCGTAGCCGTAGATCCGACGCGCCCGACCGGCGTGTTCGCGAAGGAAGTGCGCGAAGACGGAGCCCGCCGCGTGTACTACTACCGCGCCGGCTCGGCCGCCTCAGCCCTGGACGAGTCCGACGTCTTCCGAGCCGTGGCGTCCGGCCCAACAGTGGTGGCGGTATCGGGTCTGACCGCCGCCCTGGGCGACGGCCCGCGACGCGCAGTGGCAGAGCTTGGGCGCCTGGTGGCGGAGTTGCGCACAAACCCCGACGCAAACCGACACACCCAACTGCACGCCACGAACACCCACGACTACACGTCCGAACACCCACGACTGCGCGTGACGCACAATCGGACCGACGCATCCGAGCACACGGCCCGGCACGCGACGCACACTCCCGGCGACAGACCCGACCACCCGACCATGCGCACGACGGACACCCACTGCGACGCGCCCGAACAACGAGCACCGCACGCGACGCGCACCCAAGACACCACGTCTAAGCACACAGCACTGCACGCGGCGGACACTCAGGGCGACGAATCCGAGCACCCGGCAGTGCACGTGACGCACACTCCGGACGATGCGGAGCGGCGCCTGTCGACGAAGGCGGGGCAGGCGCAAGGGGTACTGCTGGCGTTGGATCCGAATCTGCGGCCCGGACTGGCGCCGGTGACGGACCTGTTGCGAGAGCTGCTGCCAGTGACATCGTTTCTGTTGCTCGGAATCGACGAGGCCGGGCCGCTACTCGGAACCGAAGAGCCGGGCGAGGTGTTCCGGCGGGCGGCAGCGCTGGGAGTCGGCGAGGTGGTGCTCAAGGCCGGGGCGGATGGATGCTGGTACGCCGGTACCGACGGGCCTGAGCACCTGCCGAGCGCCGCTGTCCAAGTGGTCGATCCCGTCGGGGCGGGGGATGCTTTCGCGGGCGCGTACCTGGCGGCGCGGCTGCGCGGGATCGGGCCGCGCGGGGCCGCCTGGCTGGGAACGCGCTTCGCCGCGGGTGTGGTCGCGGCTCCTGGCGATACCGATGGGCTTCCCGATGCCGATGAGGCGGCTGTTCTGCTTGAAGCCGCCCACCTCCAGACGGCCGCCGATGCGCATCCGGGCTCCGATTAGGCGGCGCTTCTGCTCGAGGCGGCCCACCAAACCGATGCCCGCCTGCGGGTCTCCCAATTCCGACCAGACAAAGGCACTACCCGGCGCCGCCCTACCCACGCACGCCCGCCGGCGGGCCTCCCGATGCCAACCAGACATCGGCCCTGCCCAAGGGTCACCCACCCACGCACACCCGCCGGCGTACTTCCCGACGCCAGCCAAACAACGGCATTGCTCGCGACCGCCCGCCTACAGATGGACACCGACGTGCCGATGAAAGGGACAGACCCACCAGTACGTAGGGAGCCCACACCATGCCCGGAGCGCTCTCCTGGCTCATGCCGAAGGTCAGGCTCAGCGACGCGGCGTTCCGGTCCCGGCACCGGGCGCTGACCGTGGTGCTTTGGCTGCACGCTCCCGTGCTCGTGGTGCTCCCCGTCGGGCGAAAAATCCGATATGTCGTGGCGCGCCAGCGCCCGACATATCGCGCCCAACACCGCTCAACAAAGAAGAGAACGCCGGCGACCCGCGCGGCAGCGCCGGGCAAACTCAGCGCGACGAAGGCGTCAGCGCCGCCCCAACCTGCTCGACCAGCCCAGACATCTCAAACGCAACCTGCCCCACATCACACCCCGGCTGCACCATCGCCGCCAGGCTCGCCAGCGTGTCGCCCTCCCCGAGGGCCATCACGAACAACAGGCTGCGCCCCATCTCGACGATCGTGCGCACCACCGGCCCGGCTTCGGTCGTAGCGGAGAGACCCTGGGCCAGCGAAACGATCCCCGCGACCATCGCCGCCAACTGGTCAGCACGCTCCGGCGGCAGCTCGCTCGACGACGCCACGAGAAGGCCGTCGCCCGACACGGCGACGGTGTGGCGCACCCCGATGACACGCTGTGTGAAGCCGCTCAGCAGCCAGTCCAGCCCCGTGGTCGGTGTCATGCCGAGGATCGTCCTTCCGTCGCGTGCTGGTAGCCGGACATGAGGTCGCGGGCGGCGTCGGGTTCGAGGTCCACCGTAGGACCGTCCGGCGTCTGTACGAGACCCGGCACGACGGGGACGAGGGTCGAGCGCGGGTGCGGTACGTCGACCGGCTCGCCGCCGGGCAGGGCCTGGCCGCGCTCGAACGGGCGGGGCGGCAGGCGGCGCGCCACGGGCGGGTCGAGCGCCGGCGCGGGCGCGTCCAGGACGAGGCCGGCCGGGAGGTGCACGACGGCGCGCAGGCCGCGGCCCGACGGGGGCGGGCGCAGCGTGACGGTCAGGCCGTGCCGGGCGGCCAGGCGGGCGACGACGGCCAGGCCGGTGTGGTGGGCATCGGCGGCGTCGAGCGGGGGCGGGTCGGCCAGGCGCGCGTTGAGGTCGGCGAGGCGCTGCGGGTCGAGGCCGGGGCCGCGGTCGGCGACCTCCACGACGGCGCCACCGTCCTCGCGGCGGGCCTCGACGAGCACCGGGCGGTCGGGCGGGCCGTAGCGGGTCGCGTTGTCGAAGAGCTCCGTGAGCAGGTGTACCACGTCGTCCACGGCGTCGGGGGCCACGTGCGCGTCGGGGGCGATCATCGAGTACTCGATGCGCGGGTAGTCCTCGATCCGCGACTGGGCGGCACGGAGGAGGTCCAGCAGGGTCACGGGGTCGCGGCGGCCCACGCCCGTGTCGCCGCCGGCCAGCACGAGCAGGCTCTGGTTGTCGTGGCGGATGCGCGTGGCCAGGTGGTCGAGGGCGAAGAGCTGGGCCAGGCGGTCCGGGTCGGCCTCGTCGCGCTCGGCCGCGTCGAGGTGGTGCACGAGCTCGTCGGCCAGGTGCTGACTGCGCCGGGCCAGGCCGATGACCGCGGCGGAGGTGCCGGCGCGCAAGGCGGCCTGTTCGGCCACGGCGCGGGCGGCTTCCTGGCGTACCACCTGGAACTCTTCGGGATCGATCGGCGGCGCCGTGCGGGGGCGCCGGGCGACGTGACCACGCCGGGTGACGTATGCGAAACGCAGCGCCAGTGCGATCGAGGTGGCCGCGACCGCCAGCACCGCGGCCAGCCCGGCGATGAGGGTGCTGCGCTGCTCGTCGCGGGCGGCGGCGGCGACGCGGGCCTCGTCGGTGCCCGCGAAGCCGACCAGGCCGGTAAGGGCCTCCAGGGCCGGCTGCGGGTCGCCGGCCAGGCCGTTGGGCACCTGGGCGAGCCGGTCGCGCCAGGCCGCGGGCGCGGTCTCGCCGAAGCGGCGCAGGGCGTCGAGGTGGGCGGCCTCGTGCGCGGCGAGGTTCTCGTGCCAGGCCGGCGTGTCGGCGCTGCGCCGCTCGAGCAGCTGGATCTGGGCGAGCTGCTCGCGGGCGACGGCGAGCCAGCCCGACGCGCGCAGGACGGCGTTCACGGGCGAAAGGGCGGCGCTGCGCGGCAGATCCTGCCGCCGCTCGACGAATTCGCTGATCATTTGGGTGTACTGCATGAGAAAACCGCCTGCCGCGACCTCCTGGGTTGCCGCGGACACCCGGCCGCGCAGGTCGGCCAGCCCCTCCGGCGGTCGCGGCAGGACCGCGTCGGTGGCGCCGGTCTGGGCGGTGTACGCGGCGCGCGCCTGGTCGGAGCCGGTGACCAGCAGGTTCAGCGCGGCGAGGCGCTCCCGGGACAGCTCGGTCGCGGCCCGGTCGGCGGCCGTCCCGGCGGTGACGGCGGCGCGCGGGTCGTCCATGCGCCCGCTCGGGCCCGTGTAGAGGTACGCGGCCACGCCCGCGAGCGCGAGCAGGCCCAGCAGGGGCAGGAGCAGTACCGTCGCCAGGCGCGGCCCCGAAGGGCGCCGGGCGGGTGCAGCATCGACCAGCACCGCTACCCCCTGCCATAGTCCGGTTACTTATGCGTACCACTCTTAGCGTTCGGTACGGAAGAGATGACTTTGAGTGAACGCCGGGTTTGCCCTCATTCACGAGGAAGGCGGGGCACTTAAGCAAGAAGAAAGGCAAAGTTGAGGCGGCCTCGCGCCCTGCCGCTTGAGGGCTGATCGACGGCTCACTAGATTCGCTAGCGTGCCAGAACGGCTCTTCCCGGACGACGAGCCGGGCGACGCGCCCAAGAAGGTCAAGGGCGCGTTCTTCTCCGACTTCACCGGCGAGTTCCCGGTGCCGCGAATCTTGCAGCGGCGCCCGGGCGAGCCGGCGGCCGACGCGCCGAAAAAGCGGGCCGGCGGGCCCGCGCCCGCGTGGATGCGCACCGGCCGCCCCGCCCTGCACGAGCTGACCCGCAACCGCCGCCAGGCCCTGATGGCCCTCGGCGGCGGCGCCGTCGCCCTGGGCGCCCTCGGCACCGGCGCCGCGGCCGTGTTCGGCCCGCCCTCCGCCGGCCCCGACGACTTCGTCAAGACCGGCAGCGGCGGCGGCAACGTCTCGCCCCGCGACGCCGGCTCGTTCTCCAATCGCGATGCGAGCTACACCAGCGGCCAGGGCGACCTCAACGACCTCGGCGCGGCGGGCACCGCGGACACGCCGTCGGCCGCCGCCGTCGCCGCGATGCGGGCCACCCCGCGCTTCCCGACGCCGCTGAACCGCGACCCGGTGCTGCACCTGCTGCGCCGCGCCACGTTCGGCCCGACGCCGGCCGACGTGGCGCTGGTCAAGCAGGTCGGCATCGACGCCTGGATCGACCAGCAGCTGGAGCCGGACAAGATCGCCGACCCGGTCGCCGACGCCGCGCTCAAGGCCGTGCCGACCGCCACCATGACCACGGCGGAGATCCGCACGACGGTCAAGGACGGCGACAACAAGTCGCAGATGGACCTCACCAAGGCCGTCATCGCCCGGCAGATGTGGAGCAGCCGGCAGCTGTTCGAGGTGATGGTCGACTTCTGGAACAACCACCTCAACGTGACAAGCCCGTTCGACGGCGGCTACGACGTGCGCGCTCCCTACGACACCGGGGTGATCCGCAAGTACGCGCTGGGCAAGTTCTCCGACATGCTCATCGCCTCGGCCCGCGACCCGGCGATGATGCGGTACCTCGACAACACCTCCTCGGACCGGCGCAACGTCAACGAGAACTACGGCCGCGAGCTGCTGGAGCTGCACACCGTCGGCATCGACGGCGGGTACAACGAGAAGGACGTGCGCAACTCGGCGTACCTCATGACCGGGCGCACCGCGACGCGCGACGGCCTGTTCAAGTACGAGCAGAACAAGCACTGGACCGGCGCGGTGAAGGTGCTGGGGTTCCAGCACGCCAACAAGTCCGCCAAGGACGGTCTGGCGGTCGGCGACGCCTACCTGCTGTACCTGGCCACCCACCCCTCGACCGCCCGCTACGTCGCGCGCAAGCTCTGTGTGCGCTTCGTGTGCGACACCCCGCCGCAGGGGCTGGTGGACCGGCTCGCGAAGACGTACCAGGAGAGCGGCTCGGCCATCGTGCCGGTACTGAAGGTGCTGTTCCGGTCGCTGGAGTTCTGGATCGCGACCGGCCTGAAGACTCGCCGCCCGCTCGAGAACTTCATCGCCACCGGACGTGTCGTCGGTACCACTCCGGGCGCCGACACCGCCAAGGCGCTCGACGATCTCTACAACTTCACCAACAAGCTCGGGCAGCCGCCGCTGGGCTGGGGGCCGCCGGACGGCTACCCCGACGTGGCCACGGCGTGGAGCTCGGCCGCGGGCATGCTGGAGACGTGGAACGCGCACCGGGCGTTCCTGCAGCAGCAGTGGAAGGGCCTGAACAACCCGAAGGCCGACAGCCTGGTCTCGCAGCCCGCGGCGACGCTCGGCACCTACCTCGACGTACTGGCCAACCGCCTGGTCTTCCAGCCGATGCAGCCGGCCGAGAAGGACGCGCTCATCAAGTTCCTCGCGTCCAAGGCCGACACCCGCATCACCGACAACAACCTCGGCGGCAAGCTGCCCCTGCTCGCGCCGCTGATCCTCGACTCCGTCTACCACGCGCTGCGGTGAGGCCCATGAGCAACGACTTTCCCGAGGGCGAGCGGCGCCCCCAGAGCCTCGAGGAGCTGCATCGCCACGGCCCCAACCTGTGCGAGGCGGCCATCCGCGTGCACGCGGAGAAGGTCACCGACGAGCTCGCCGCCGAGCGCGAGCAGTGGAGCCGCGGCTTCACCCGCCGCCGGCTCGTGCAGGGCGCCGGCTTCGTCGGCGTGGCCGCGCTCGGCACCCAGCTGGTGACCAGCCGGGTCTCGTTCGCCGCGCCCGAGGACAACAAGAACACGCTCATCGTCATCTTCCTGCGCGGCGGGATGGACGGGCTGTCGGTCGTGGCGCCCGGCGACGACGCCAACTACAAGCAGATGCGGCCGAACATCGCGGTGCCCATGGCGGCGATGAAGGCGGCCGGGCGCGGCTTCGGCCTCAACCCGGCGATGACCGGCCTGTACCCGCTATGGGACGCCGGCAAGATGGCCGCCGTGCACGCCGTGGCCTCCCCCGACGCCAGCCGCAGCCACTTCCAGGCCCAGGACGCGCTCGAGCGCGGCGCGGCCTCGGTCGCGGTACGCACCGGCTGGCTCGACCGGGTGCTCGCCCAGATGGGGCCGGGCACCACGTTCCGCGCGATCGCGCAGGGCTCGGCGCTGCCCCGCTCGCTCGTCGGCGGCGAGCAGGCGATCGTGCTCAACGGCATGCGCGACTTCCGCATCGACAACGACAACATGCGCACCCAGACGATGGACGCGCTCAAGACGCTGTACACCGGGCTGGACCACCCGCTCGCGGGCACCGCCGGCTCGACGCTGCAGGCCATCACGACCGCGCAGAAGCTCGCGACCACGCAGTACCGGCCGGCCGAGGGCGTGCAGTACCCCGGCGGCGGACTGGCCGACCGGCTGCGCGACATCGCCCAGCTGCTCAAGGCCGGCGTGGGGCTGCGCATCGCCGCGCTCGACGTGGGCGGCTGGGACATGCACACCAACCTCGGCCGGGTCGACGGCGGCGACATGAAGAACTCGCTGACCAACATGTCCGACGCGATCGGCGCGTTCTGCACGGACATCGGGCCGCAGCTGGAGAACACGACGATCGTCACGATGAGCGAGTTCGGCCGGCGCGTGCAGGAGAACGGCAACTCGGGCGTGGACCACGGCCACGGCAACGCGATGCTGCTCTTCGGCGGCGGGCTCAACGGCGGCAAGGTGCACGGCAACTGGCCCGGGCTGGCCCCGGCCGCCCTCGACCAGGGCGACGTGGCCGGCGCCAACGACTACCGCGACATCCTGGCCGAGATGCTCAAGAAGCGCTTCGGGGTCGGCGACTCCGCAGCGATCTTCCCCAACCACGACTTCAAGCAGCTGGGCGTGTTCAAAGGCTGAAGACCGCGCCCGCCGCCGCGCCGAGCGTGCACGCGTTGCCGAAGGTGTGGCGGTAGGCGACCTTGCGCCCCTTCCAGGTGCCGTTCGCGGTCGCGGTCACCGGGTCCCACTGCATGGTGCACGCCCCGCCGTCGACCTGCAGCTTGTCGACCCGCCCGCCGACCTTGGCCCGCTGCCCGCACGCGGTGCGCGCCTGCCGGTGGCTGCCCCCGGCGGGCTGGCCGGTCAGCGACGCGCGGCGCTGCGCGGGCGGCGACGACTCGCCCTTGGCCACCGTGAGCACGAGCCGGATCGTCCGCGCGCCCGTCGACCCGGCCGCGACCGCCCGTGCTACACCCATTCGTGACCCCCATTGCACCTGAGTGCCCAGAGCCTGCGCCGTTTCGTCCGAAGTTACCGAAAAACGGGGATTCGTCGGTACGCCATTTTCGCGCACTGCACCCAAATGATCGACGTGCGGGACTATGGTGCTGGGTGTTGGAGGTTTGCCCCGTGCCGATGGAAGCACAGGCCCAGAAGCTCGTCGCCGGCTTGGTCCGGGTGGCCGTGATGGCCCCCGTCGACGGCCCGGAGCCGACCCACGGCCTGCCCCCCGCCCACCGCCAGATCATGCTGCTGCTGGGCCGCCGCGACCGCGAATACCGGCTGTCCGACCTCGCCGGCGACCTCGGCTCGACGGTCGCCACGACCATGGCCCTGCTCTCGCCCCTGATCGCCGACGACCTGGTCGAGATGCGCCCCGCCCCGTCCTACGCGGCCCGCGACATGCGCGTGGCCGCGACCGACCGCGGCCTGGCCACCACGCCCGCCCCCGCGAACTGGGCCGACCAACTGCTGTCGGAGGTCGACGGGCTGACCGACAACCAGCAGGCCCGCCTCCTGCGCATGGTCACCGCGCGGATCGGCCTGATGCAGCAGCAGGGCACCATCCCGGTCACGCGGATGTGCCTGTCGTGCCGGTTCTTCGACGGGTACCGCCATCCCGGCACCCCGACCCCGCACCACTGCTGGTTCGTCGATGCCCCGTTCGGGTACCGCGAGCTTCGCCTGCACTGCCCCGACCACATCCCCGGCGAGCCCCCGAAGCCGAAGTACTGACCCTCGCGCGCACGCTCTGTGCACGGTTACGCACTGCGATGCCGCCGGCCGCCACCTGGCGACGCCCCCAGCGGTGAACTCTGGCACGCCGCCCGCTGCGTACCGCGGGAAGTGCTCTTATGCTGTTCGCGTGACAACCTGGGGTGGGCCATGAGCATGTCGGTGACCGCCACCGTGATGATGGACGGATCGACCGTACTCTCCGTCCGGGGCGAGATCGACCACAGCAACGCGGCCACGCTGCGTCAGGAGATCGTGTCCGCCGCGACCGACCGGCGGCCGAGCTCGCTGCGCGTGGATCTTGGCCTGGTGACGTTCCTGGACTCCGCGGCGGTGGGCGCCCTGGTCGCTGCCCAGCGCGAGGCGGGCGCCGAGGGCGTGCGCGTCGTGGTGTGGCGCTCGAGCCCGTTCGTGTACCGCCAGCTGCGCATCGCCGGCGTCCACGAGCTGCTCGGCGCCCCGGCCGAGCCCGACGGCGACCACATCGCCTTCTGACCCGGCGGGCGCTCAGCTCAGGCCGATGTCGTGGTCCTTGTTGATGTGCCGGTCGTCGCGCAGCGGGACGTACGGCTCCTCCTGCGGCTCCAGGCCGCCCTCGATCGCGCGCTCCCGCTCCAGCTCGGCGTCGAACTCGGCGCCGAGCAGGATGGCGATGTTCGAGATCCACAGCCACACCAGGAACGCGATGATCCCGCCCAGGGTGCCGTAGGTCTTGTTGTACGACCCGAAGTTCGACACGTAGATCGCGAACCCGGCCGACGCGATCAGCCAGATGACGACGGCCAGCGCGCCGCCCGGCGTGATCCAGCGGAAGCCGTGGTGGCGGGCGTTGGGCGAGGCCCAGTACAGGATGGCCAGGATCGACAGGACCACCACCAGCAGCGCGGGCCACTTGGCGATGTTGAAGACCTGCACCGTCTCCTTCGACAGGCCCACCAGGCCGCCCACCCGCTCGGCGAAGCGGCCGCTGAACACGATGCTCAGCGCGGCGAACGCGATGAGCGTGCCGACCGCGATGGTGATGCCGAGGCGGATGGGCAGCACCTTCCAGATGGGCCGGCCCTCCGGCACGTCGTAGATCGCGTTGGCCGCGCGCATGAACGCCCCGACGTACCCCGAGGCCGTCCACACCGCGCCGAGCAGACCGACGACCGCGAAGAGGCCGGCGATGTGCGAGCCCTTCTTGAGCTCCGAGATCGCGCCGGTCATCGGCCCGGCGATGGCGCCCGGGAAAAGCTGCTGGGCATTGTCGAGTACCGCCGACTCGGTGGTGTCCGTCAACAGGAGCCCGGAGACCGACAGCAGCACCAGAATGCCTGGGAAGATGGAGAGGACGCCGTAGTACGTCAGGGCCGCCGCCCAGTCGCTGAGGTTGTCGTTGTTGAACTCCTTGACGGTGCGCTTGAGCACCTCGAGCCAGGAGCGGCGGCTGAGGTCGGTGGGGCTTTTCGGGCCACCCGAGATCGGGTCCTCGGCACCGGTCGCATCATCGGTGCTCGTGTCGTCGTCGTCAGCCATCGGGCGCCACCTCCAGGGTCTCTATGCCCCCGCCGCGCTGCCCGTTAACGCTCCGGGTGGACCCTTCCGGCCCTGATCAGTGCGCTCTGCACGGTGTCGACCAGTTCGGTGGCGCGGAACGGCTTGGCGATCACTGACGCGTCCTCGCCCAGGTCGATGACGGCGGCGTCGAAGTACGGCAGCCCGGACATGTACATGATCAGCGCATCGGGGCTGCTCGCCCGCACGGCCGCGGCCACCTGCACGCCGGTGCCGTCGTTGAGCTTCAGGTCGGTGATCGCCAGGTCGATGCCCTTGGGGTGCTCGGCCAGGCACCGCTCGGCCCCGGCGAGCCCCGAGGCGGTCAGCACCTCGGCGCCGGCGCGGGTGAGCACCCGGCGCACGATCTCGCACAGATCCGGCTCGTCGTCGACGACCAGGACGCGCAGCTGCTCGATCATGCAATCACGATATGCCGCGCACCGGATGCTAGCGTGCGGATCCATGAACGGCGGAGAACGCTCGCTCGCCGACCTCGTGCGCTTCGAGCGGCCGCCGACGCCGACCCCGGCGAGCCGGCGCCTGCGCCGCCTGCTCCTGCTGACCGCCGTGGCGACGATCGCGATCGACGTGATCAACCTGCGGTACTCCGCGGAGGCCGGCTTCGCCCTGGGCGTCCGCACGTTCTGGGCGACGCTGCGCGCGATCGGCTTCCTGTTCCTCATGCGCGAGGTGCGCTTCGGCCGCCTGACCGCCCGCCCGCTCGGGCTGATCCTCGCCGTGACCACGGTGTTCGCCTCGGCGCGCCTGGTCCAGCCGAAGGAGGGCGCCCTCCTGCCGCGCCTGCCCGTCGTGCTCGGGCTCGTGGTCGTGGCGGTGCTGTGCTCGGCGGTGGTGTGGCAGCTGTTCCGCTCCCCCGGCATCGACGAGCACCTGACCCGGCGCAAGCCGCGGCGCGTGGTACCCCCGTGGGTGCTGACCGCGCGGGTGGCCGCCCTGTCGTACTCCGCGCTCATGTTCGTGCCGTGCCTGGTCGCGCTCGGCTCGCTGTTCGACACCCCGCGCCTGCGGCCGGAGATCGCGGTGCCGCTGGTGGTGTCCTGGTTCGTCCTGGGCCTGGTCATCGGCCTCGTGGCGGGCATCATCAGTTTCGTGACCCTGTTCGGGCACGGCTGGGCCAGGCTCCTTCTGGCCCTGATTTCCGCGTTTGTACTGCTGGTGCAGCCCACGCTGTGCTACCTGCTCCTGGGCTGGGACGGCCTCATCCGCGACGGCACGCCGATGGTGATCGCGGCGCTCGTCTGCCTCTACGGGCTGGCCAGATCGCGCGTGTCGCCCTCGGCATAGTGCTTGATCTTGGCTTCGATGTGCTCCAGGTCGCCCTGCAGCGCGGCGATTCGCTCCAGTACCTGCTGGCGGTGCTCCTCGAGCAGGACGCGCCGCGCGTCGAAGGTGCCCGGCCCGACCCGGCACAGGTCCGCGTAGCGACGCATCTCGGCGATCGACATGCCGGTGGCCTTGAGCCGCGTGAGGATGCGGAGCATGCCGAGGTCGGCCTCGGAGTACCGGCGGTGCCCGTTCGTGCCCCGGTCCGGCGGCGCGACGAGGCCGGCGCGCTCGTAGTACCGCAGGGTGTGCGCACTCAACCCGGTCAGGTCGGACGCCTCGGCGATGGTGAACATGTCTCCCGAGTCTATTGGACTTCTCCCCCGGGTCCGTCGGACTTCTTCGCGGGTCTATTTGACTTCGAGCGCGCTCTAAGGGGAACGCTTGTGGCATGCAAACGCGAAACCTCGGTGCACTGACCACGTCCGCACTCGGCCTCGGCTGCATGGGGATGAGCGAGTTCTACGGCACCGGCGACGACGCCGAGTCGGTCGCCACCATCCACCGCGCGCTCGACCTGGGCGTGACCCTGCTCGACACCGCCGACATGTACGGCCCGTACACAAACGAACAACTCGTCGGCCGCGCCATCGCCGGCCGCCGCGACGAGGTGGTCCTGGCCACGAAGTTCGGCATCCAGCGCGAGGGCGGCACGAGGCGGGTCAACGGCAACCCGGAGTACGTCCGGCGAGCCGTGGACGCGTCGCTGCAGCGCCTGGGCGTGGACCACATCGACCTGTACTACCAGCACCGCGTGGACCCGACCGTGCCCGTCGAGGAGACGTGGGGCGCGCTGGCGGAGGCGGTGGCCGCGGGCAAGGTACGCCACCTGGGCATCTCGGAGGCGTCCGCGGACAGCGTGCGCCGCGCCCACGCGGTGCACCCGATCGCCGCGGGCCAGTACGAGTACTCCCTCTGGACCCGCGACCCGGAGGACACCATCATCCCGCTGTTCCGCGAGCTCGGAATCGGCCTGGTCGCGTACAGCCCCCTGGGCCGCGGCTTCCTCAGCGGCGAGATCACCAGCCCGTCCCAGTTCGCCGCGGACGACTTCCGCGCGACGAACCCACGCTTCCAGGGCGAGAACTTCCAGAAGAACCTGGACCTGGTGACGGAGGTCAAGCACCTCGCCGACGCGAAGGGCGCGACGGCGGCCCAGCTGGCCTTGGCGTGGGTACTGGCCCAGGGCCCGGACATCGTGCCGATCCCGGGAACCAAGCGCCGCAAGTACCTGGAGCAGAACGCGGCGGCCCTGGCCGTAACCCTGACCGCCGACGACCTGGCCGCAATCGAGAAACTTTCCATCGGCCGCGACGTGGCGGGCGCCCGGTACGCCGAGATGGGCTCGGTGAACAAGTAAGACCGAGCGTGCCCGCCTGAGTCACTCCGGCCGGGCGGGCACGCTGCTTCGCACACAGAACTGCGCGAACATGCCACCCCGCTGCACACACCCGACATCTACGCCCCGCCACAGGCGTGGCTCGCGTCGACAAGCGCCGACCGATCTGGCACCGGTCCTCGCCTACCTGTGCACCGGTCCTGCCCACCTGTGCACCGGTCCTCGCCTACCTGTGCACCGGTCCTGCCCACCTGTGCACCGGTCCTGCCCACCTTTACACCGGTCGAGCACGCTGCTTCGCGCGGAACTGCACGAATGTGGCGCAGCGCTGCACACACCCGACACCTACGCCCCGCTGCGCCCGCCCGCCCGCCATACGCCCTACTCTGTGCCCGCCCGTCATGCGCTGAGCGAGCACACTGCTTACACACACAGGCCTGCGCGAATGTGTCGCAATGCTGGGCTTCGCTCAACAAGCGAGCACCAAATCCTCGGATACACCAACCCGAAGTGCTGGCGCGGACGGACATGCTCCCTTACGCTCTTGCACGTGACCGCGCGAATGAACAGCTGGTGGCCCGCCTGACGAGGCGGCCCACTTCCGCGTGACACTTTCGCGGCCGCCCGATGAGGCGGCCGTTTTGCTTTCCCGGAAGCCCCGGGTGCCGCCTCCACAGAGACGGCCACCCGAGCCCGAAGGGAACGCCATGCCACACGACCCGCTGTTCGCCCGCCCCGCCGCGAACCCAGCCACCGCCTCATCGCCCCCCTCGCCCGCAAGCGCTCATTCCGTCACACCGGAACGCTCGAACGTGCACACGTCGTTCACGCAATCCGACCATCCGGATACGGCACCTCCATTCACGCTGCCTGGCCGCTTCGATGTGAATGCCCCGTTCGCCCTCCTGCGCAGAGAGGGCCGCGCCAACGTCGAGGTGCTGACCGGTCCCATCTCGACCGTGGACGCGCTGGCCGACATCCCCGACGATTGCTTGGCGCTCGTTCCGTTCCGCCAAGTGCGCGAACGCGGCTTCGACTGCGTGGACGACGGCACGCCGCTGTCCGTGTTGCGCATCGCCGACCGCCAAGAGATTCCGGTCGCCGATCTGCTGAACCTGCTGCCCGAGTCCCCGATCCAATTCGCGAATGCCGGCTTCGACGTCGGCGACGACGAGTACGCGTCCATCGTGGAAACCGTCCTGCGCGAGGAGATCGGCCGCGGCGAGGGCTCGAACTTCGTCATCCACCGCGTGTTCGAGGCCGACGTGAAAGGCAGCCCGGTCGCGGCCGCGCTGACCGTGTTCCGTCGCCTGCTGACGCACGAACGCGGCGCCTATTGGACGTTCGTAGTGCACACCGGTGAGCGAACGCTCGTCGGCGCCACCCCCGAGCGACACGTCAGCGTCGACGACGGCCTGGTGATGATGAACCCGATCAGCGGCACCTTGCGCGGTACCCCGTCCAAGCCCGCGGTGCTGGAGTTCCTGGCCGACCGCAAGGAGATCGACGAGCTGTCGATGGTGCTGGACGAGGAGCTCAAGATGATGGCCACGGTGGCCGACCTGGGCGGCCAGGTCATCGGCCCGTACCTGAAGGAGATGACCCACCTCGTCCACACCGAGTACCTGCTGGCCGGCCGCACCAGCCGAGACGTGCGCGAGGTCCTGCGCGAGACGATGTTCGCCCCGACGGTCGTGGGCAGCCCGATCGAGAACGCCTGTCGAGTGGTGGCAAGGCACGAACACCGCGGCCGCGGCTACTACGGCGCGGTCCTGGCCCTGCTCGGCCGCGACGCGCAGGGCCGTCAGACGCTTGACGCCCCGATCCTGATCCGCACCGCCGACATCGACAACACCGGCCGCCTGCGAGTCCCGGTCGGCGCAACCCTGGTACGCCACTCAACCCCGGCCGGCGAGGTCCTGGAAACCCACACCAAGGCAGCAGCGGTACTACGAGCGCTGGGCCTGGACGCCCACAAGAGCAAGGTCGCGCCCCCAACGACCACGAACGTGCAAACAGAGCCCAAAGACGAGCGCGCGAATGCGTCCGAAGGCGCAGCGGATGTCCCCGTACCGAGCAAGGACGAGCATTCCGATGCGGCCGAAGGTGCAACGGACGTCCGCACGCCAGGCGACAACGAACATGCAGATGTGTCCGAAGGCGCAACGGACGTCCGCACGGCAGGCGACAACGAGCGTTCGGATGTGTCCGAAGCGCGGCTCGCGGCCGATCCCGAGGTGCAGGCCGCACTCGTAGCGCGCAACGCCACGCTCGCGCCGTTCTGGTTGCATGCGCGCGACGGACTCAGCGCGGACCCGGCACTCGCGGGTCGGCGAGCGCTCGTTGTTGACGCCGAGGACACGTTCACCGGCATGCTCGTGCATCAACTGCGCGTACTGGGGCTGTCGACAACGCTCGTGCGGTACGACTCCGAAATCACGGTCGACGAGTTCGACCTCGTGATCCCCGGACCTGGCCCGGGCGACCCGCGGCAGCTGGACGACCAGAAGATCGCGCGCATGCGCGGCATCGTGGCCGGACTGCTCGAAACCGGCCGTCCGATGCTCGCGATCTGCCTGAGCCACCAGCTCACCGCCGGGTTGCTGGGCCTGCCGTTGCGCCGGAAGGCCTCGCCCTACCAAGGCATGCAGCGCGACATCGACCTCTTCGGCCGCCACGCGCGGGTCGGCTTCTACTCGACGTTCGCGGCCACGCACGACGGCCCGGTGCTCGACACCGCGTACGGCCCGGTCAACGTCGCCCGCGACCCATCCAACGGCGACGTGCACGCATTGCGCGGCCGCAGCTTCGCGAGTCTGCAGTTCCACCCCGAGTCCGTACTGAGCCAGAACGGAATCGACCTGCTGCGCGAGCTGCTGACGGTTCTGCTCGCCACGCCGGTGGCCACCTCACCGGAGTGAACTGACCGCGCGCAACGACGAGCGAACGCACACGAGTTGAGCACGATCGCGCACGCGGGACGTTCGTGCACGACGGACGTTGCACGGTCATGCACGACCGACGTTGCACGGTCACGCACGACCGACGTTGCACCGTCACGCACCACCGACGTTGCACCGTCACGCACCACCGACGTTGCACCGTCACGCACCACCGACGTTGCACCGTCACGCACGACGGATCTGCGCGGTCGTGCTCTGCAGATGCTGCACATTCGAGTACGACCGAGACTGCGCGGTCGTGCTCGAATGCGCGGCGCGGTGGAAACACGACGGGTGGAGCACGTCGTGCGCAGTTGAGCACTGCTGCTGCACGGCCGGGCATGGCCGATGCTGCACGACGACCAACCGCGATGTGCACAGTGGTGCGTGTATTTGCGGCGTATTGGGCATGTCATGCGCGGGGCCGGTTGGGTACTGCGTGCTGTGTGGTCGTGCGCTTGGCCATTGGGCGGGAAATTGTTGCCGGTTCTGGTCGGCGCGCCGGTGGGTACCTCAACTTGGTGATCGTCCGCTTCGTCCGTCTCATTGCGCGCTTTTTTCGCGGGCGCGACCTCAATCTGCACGCCGCTGCGGTCACCTTCTACTCGGGGATCGCCGTGGTGCCGGTGGCTCTGCTCGTGCTGCGCCTGGCCGCCGCGCTCGTGGGGGTCGGGCGGGTCAAGCACCTGGCCGAACCCGTGCTCGCCGCCATGCCCGAGCGCATGGCGGCCGGCGCCGGCGTGTTGGTCGATGCCGGGGCTGGCATGAGTTGGTGGTTTACGTTCGTTGCGCTCATTCCGGCCACGCTCTACGGCGAAGGTCTGCGCCGCGCGCTCGCCTCGCTCTCCGGTGAACCCGGCGGCGCCGCCGTCGGCTGGCGTGGGCGGCTCCTCGTGCTGCCGCTGCTCGCCTGCGGGCCCGCGCTCGTGCTCATGCTGCTCGTTGCGCTCGGCGCCCCCGCCCGCCGCCTGCACGACGGGGGCTGGGCGACGTTGTGGGCGGTGGTGCTCAGCTTCCTGATCGTCTGGCTGGTCCTCAGCCCGGTGCTCATCCTGGTGTACCGCCTGATCGCGCCCCTCCGCCCCGGCTGGCCGGTCACCGTGGTCGTCGCCTCGTTCACGGCTGCGAACATCTCCGGATTCGCGCACGGATTTGTGCTGTTCTGGACGCTGCCCCTCGACCTGGGCGCGCCGTTCGGGGGCCTCGACGCCGTCGGCGCGACGGTTGCTGTCGGTTTGTGGTTGTACCTCTTTCATCTGCTCACGCTCGTCGGGTACGCCGCGACCGTTCAAGCGCACCGTATGGTGCTCTTGCGCTCAGCCGCGCAGTCGACAATGCTTCCGAATTAATTTCACTTCTGTCTTCGTTTCGTCGTCGTTGAGGAGCCGGCCAGTGGATCAGCTCTCGGCCACCGCGAGCCACGAGGCCGGCCCGCGCGACCGCCGTGCGCGGATCGCCGTCGCCGGTGCGTACTTCGTGCAAGGTTTCTGCTTCGCCGGTCTGCTCACTCAGGTTGCAAGCCTGCAGAAACGCTTCGACTTCGACGACACCCAGCTGTCGCTGGTACTCCTCGCCGTCCCCGTCGTCGCCGGCGTCGGCAGCGTCGTCGCGGGCCTGCTCACCACGCGTTTCGGCAGCTCACCGGTCCTGCGTGCCGGCGGCCCGGGCGTCGCGCTGGCCATCACCGTGACGGGCTTCGCCGCGCAACGTTGGCAGTTGTACTGCGCACTTGCGCTCGTCGGCCTCATGCTCGGACTGGTCGATGCAACCATGAACATGCAGGGCGTGGGCGTCGAGCGCCGTTACGGCCGGCCCGTCCTCAACTCGTTCCACGCCGTCTGGAGCGCGGGCGCCATCCTCGGCGCGCTCGTCACATCGGGTACCGCCCGTTTGGACTGGTCGATCGGGGCGTCGCTGGCCTCGGTCGCCGTGGTGGGCGCGATCCTGGCCCTGGTGGCCGGGCCCGGACAGCTGCGCAAGGCCGAGGAAGCCCAGGAGATCCCGGCGGCGACGGCGGCCGCGGTGGAGGCGGCCATCCCGTGGCGCCCGATCGTCCTGATCGGCGTCGCGATGATGCTCATGTTCATCGCTGACTCGGCCGTCTCCAACTGGAGTTCGGTCTTCATCGAGAAGGCTCTGCACGCGAGTACGGCGGTGGCCGCGCTCGGTTTGGCCGCGTACCAGACGACGATGCTCCTCGGCCGCACCGCCGGCGACCGTCTCGTGAGCCGCTTCAGCCCCACCGCGGTCGTCTCGGTCGGCGGCGTGGTCGGCGGCCTCGGGCTGATTCTGGTCGCCGCGTCCACGACCCCGGCCCTGAGCATCGCGGCCTTCGCGGTGGTGGGTCTCGGCCTGTCCCTGGTCGTGCCCCAGTCGTTCTCGGCCGCGGGCCGGCTGGACCCGGCCGGCACCGGGATCGCAATCGCGCGCGTCAACCTGTTCAATTATGTCGGTTTCGTGGTCGGCGCCGGTCTGATCGGTGCGGTGGCGGAAAGCCTGAACCTGCGCTGGGCCTTCGTCGTGCCGGCCCTCCTGGTCGCGGGCATCGTGATCCTGGCCCCGGCCTTCCGGACGCACGCCCCAGCGCCGGCGCCGGCGATCGCGGACGCCGCCCCCGAGGCCGCGTCCTAAGAACGCACGGACTCCCCCGAGGCCGCGTCCTAAGAACGCGCGGACTCCCCCAAGGCCGCGTCCTAACAACGCGCGGACTCCCCCGAAGCCGCATCCAGAGAACGCCCCCGTCGCCGTGCCCTAAGAACACGCGGCACCACACTCCGACGTAGCGCCCTACGCACGCGTGGCCGCCGCGACGTAAGCACGCTTGCCCGCCACCCTGAGACCGCGCCCCGTAGAACGAAGGCGCAGCTCCCGCCCGGAGGCCGCGTCCAACGAACGCGTGGCCGCCACCGCCCGAGGCCCTCCGGAGGCGCGTCCAAAGAACGACGCGCGCCCGAGGCCCCCCGGAGGCGCGTCCAAAGAACGACGCGCGCCCGAGGCCCCCCGGAGGCGCGTCCAAAGAACGACGCGCGCCCGAGGCCCCCCGGAGGTGCGTCCAAGGAACGACGCGTGCACATCGCCCCCGGAGGCACGTCCAAAGAACTATGCGTGCACGTGCACATCAGCCCCGGAGGCGCGTCCAAAGAACTACGCGTGCACATCACCCCCCTGAGGCCGGTCCTGGGAACGCGTGGTCGCCAGCCCCCGAAGAACGAGGCCTAAGAACGCGCGGCTGCCAGTGCCAGGGGGTTGAGGTAGTCGCGGTACGACGCGATTTCGCCGTTGTGGACTCGGATCACCGCGATGATCGTCTGGTGGAACGGGGCGCCCGTGGTTGTGACTCGGCCTAGAACCTCGTACTCGACGATGGTGACCTCTGGGTTTGTCGTTTCGTGCACTACGACGTTGCGGTACTGCTCGAATGTGATCGGGGGCCGCGCGGCTCGGGTCATGAATGCACGGATTTCTGCGCGACCGTGCAGGCGGGGCGGTGCTCCTTCCGGTCGGAATGGCCATTCGAGCGTTGCGTCCGCGGCCAGCAGGCCGATGAACCCCTCCACGTCCTGGCGCACGCCTACTTCTAGCACTCGATCCACTACCTGTCGTGTCGTCAGCCTCATTCAACGAGCGTAGAACGAATTAGGTGGACCGGTCAACGGTCGTAGAATGAACGGATGAGTAGCCGGGCTGAGCAGCGGCGTAACACCGAGGCGCGCATTCTTGAAGCTGCTGGGCGGATGTTTGCTGATCTCGGCTACGAACGGACGACCATTCGCGCAGTTGCTGCGGCCGCCGGGGTCGACGGTGGGTTGGTCATGCACTACTTCGGGTCCAAAGAGGCGCTGTTCGGTCGGGTGGCGAGGTTTTCGGCCGAGGAGGTGCCGTCGGGGTCGGCCGAGGAGGTGGCTGAGCAGCTGCTCGACGGGTTGGGGCGCCGGCTGGAGGACGAGCCTGTCGCGTCGCTGGCGATTCTGCGCTCGATGTTGACGCACGATGACGCTGCCGAGGACTTTCGCGCCATTGCCCTGCCTCGCCTTGATCGACTGGCCGACGCCCTGCAGGCCGATGGCGCTCTGGACGGTGATGACGCTCGTCTGCGCGCCGGGTTGATCAGTGCGATCACTCACGGGATTTTGATTGAGCGGTACCTCCTGCAGATTGCCGGTCTCGAAGCCGCCGATCCGCAAGCGGTGATTGAGCTGCTGCGTCCGTGCTTCCAGTTGCTCGCCGGGGCCGGCCCGGTGCGGCGAAACGTGCAGAGTTAGACGACTGGCGTTGCGCGAAACGCCGAACATGGCAAAGGCCCGTGGATCGCTCCACGGGCCTTGAGATGGAAGCCGGGAAACCGGAAAGCCCGGAGAACGGAGAGCCGGCAAGCCAGGGAACCGGGACGCCGGGACGCTGGAAAGGACGCCGGGACGCCGGAAATTCGGGACGCCGCGAAGCCGCTACACAGCGACACAGCGACACAGCGACACAGCGACACAGCGACGCCGCGACACAGCGAACCGGGACGCCGCGACGCCGGAAAGTCGGGACGCCAGGACGCCGGGACGCCGGGACGCCGCGACGCCGCGACGCCGGAAAGTCGGGACGCCAGGACGCCGGGACGCCGGGACGCCGGGACGCCAGGACGCCGGGACGCCAGGACGCCAGGACGCCAGGATCAGAGCACGATCACCGACCGCAGCACCTCGCCGCGTTCCATTTTGTGGAAGGCCTCCTCGACGTCGCCCAG
The DNA here is from genome assembly GCF_040648435.1 of Dactylosporangium sp. NPDC049140. Classification (NCBI taxonomy): domain Bacteria; kingdom Bacillati; phylum Actinomycetota; class Actinomycetes; order Micromonosporales; family Micromonosporaceae; genus Dactylosporangium; species Dactylosporangium sp. NPDC049140. Next base: position 24,695 of record NZ_JBEZDS010000028.1, read on the forward strand.
GCCGGCCGTCTCCGTCACGAACTTGTCCAGCGGCAGGCGGCCCTGCAAGTGCAGGTCCACGAGCGTGGGGAAGTCGCGCGTGGGCAGGCAGTCGCCGTACCAGCTGGACTTGAGCGCCCCTCCCCGCCCGAACACCTCCAGGAACGGCAGCGTGAGCTGCATGTCGGGGCGCGGCACGCCCACGAGTACCACGGTGCCGGCCAGGTCGCGGGCGTAGAAGGCCTGCTCGTACACCTGCGGGAGCCCTACCGCCTCGATCACGACGTCCGCGCCGAAGCCGCCGGTCAGGGAACGGATCGCCTCGACCGGGTCGGTGTCGCGGGAGTTCACCACGTGCGTGGCGCCGAACTCGGTGGCCCAGTCGAGTTTGCGCGCGTCCACGTCCACGCCGATGATCGTCGACGCGCCGGCCAGGCGGGCGCCGGCGATGGCCGCGTTGCCCACACCGCCGCAGCCGAAGACGGCCACGGAGTCGCCTCGGGTGACGTTGCCGGTGTTGACGGCCGCGCCGATGCCGGCCATGACGCCGCAGCCGAGCAGGCCGGCGACGGTGGCGGGGGCCTGCGGGTCGACCTTCGTGCACTGGCCGGCGGCGACCAGCGTGTGCTTGAGGAACGCTCCGATGCCCAGGGCGGGCGAGAGCGGCGTACCGTCGGCCAGGGTCATCTTCTGTTTGGCGTTGTGGGTGTTGAAGCAGTACCACGGCCGGCCCCGCAGGCACGCGCGGCACTGGCCGCACACCGCTCGCCAGTTCAGGATCACGAAGTCGCCGGGCGCCACGTCGGTCACGCCGGGGCCGACGGACTCGACGACGCCGGCCGCCTCGTGCCCGAGCAGGAACGGGAAGTCGTCGCTGATCCCGCCCTCGCGGTAGTGCAGGTCGGTGTGGCAGACCCCGCACGCCTGCACCTCGACGCGCGCTTCACCCGGCCCGGGCTCGGGAACGATGATGGTTTCCAGGCTCACGGGGCGCCCCTTGCCGAGGGCGACGACACCTTGCGTCTCGATTGGCATACTTGTCGTCCTACCATGCCTTGCATGAGTGCGGACGAACTGCGGCGCGTTGCGAAAGACAGTTTCGGCTGGGAACGCCTCCGCGATGAGCAGCTGCGGGCCATGGAAGCGCTCATGGCGGGCCGCGACGCCCTCGCCGTGCTCCCGACCGGCGCCGGCAAGTCCGCCATCTACCAGGTACCGGCGCCGCTGCTGCCCGGGCCCACGATCGTCGTCTCGCCGCTGCTCGCGCTGCAGCAGGACCAGATCGCCTCGCTGACCGCGCGCAACGAGGAAGCGCTGGTGGCGGTGCGGCTGTCGTCGGCCGAGGGCAAGACCGAGCGCGCGGAGGCGCTGGAGGCACTGCGCAAGGGCGACGCCGAGTTCGTGTTCCTGACCCCCGAGCAGTTCGCCGACCCGGCCCGGATCGCGCAGATCAAGGCGCTCAAGCCGAGCCTGATCGCCGTCGACGAGGCGCACTGCGTCTCCGCGTGGGGCCACGACTTCCGCCCGGACTACCTGCAGCTCGGCCAGTTCATCCGCGAGCTCGGGCGGCCGCCGGTCGTGGCGCTTACCGCGACCGCCTCGCCGCCGGTGCGCGAGGACATCATCGACCGCCTGGGCATGCGCGACCCCGAGGTCGTGGTGACCGGCCTGGACCGCCCGAATCTGTACCTGGAGTCGGTCCACTGCCCCGACGAGGAGACGCGCTGGCGCCGCCTGGTCGCGCGGCTGCAGGAGTCGGAGCCGCCCGGCATCATCTACGCGCCGACCCGCCGGGCCACCGAGGAGGTGGCCGAGCGCCTCGGCGCCCACCAGATAAAGGCCGTCGCATACCACGGGGGCATGAGCGCCGGCGACCGCGAGCGCGCCCACGAGGCCTTCCTGGCCGACGAGGTACCGATCATGGTCGCCACCACCGCGTTCGGCATGGGCATCGACAAGCCCAACATCCGCTGGGTCAACCACGTGTCGCTCCCGGACTCGCCCGACTCCTACCTGCAGGAGATCGGCCGCGCCGGGCGCGACGGACAGCCGGCGCATGTGCTGCTGCTGCACCGTACCGAGGACACCGGTCTTCGGAAGTTCTTCACCAGCGTCTCCGTCGACCGTGACGAGGTCGCCTCGCTCGCGGCCCTGCTGCGGGCCGCGAAGGACGCCGTGACCCGCGACGAGCTGGAGGAGCGCACGGGGCTCGGCGAGCGCAAGCTCGGGCAGCTGCTGGGCCTGCTCGAGGAGGTCGGCGCCGCGCGGATGCTGCACGGGGGCAAGGTGAAGGCCCCGCGCTGGGCGCCGACCGCGGCCAAGGCCGCCGAGCTGGTGGAGGCCCAGGCCGAGCGGCAGCAGACGGTGAGCCGCTCGCGGCTGGACATGATGCGCAACTTCGCCGAGACCGAGCAGTGCCGGGGCCGGACGTTGCTGGCGTACTTCGGCGAGCACCTCGAGGGCACCTGCGGGCACTGCGACAACTGCACCGACGGCAGCGCCGCCGCCGGGCTGGCGGCGGCCGCGGACGCGCCCTTCCCGGTGCACGCCGAGGTCCGCCACGGCGAGTGGGGCAAGGGCGTGGTGCTCTCCTACGCGGGCGAGCAGATGACGGTGCTGTTCGAGCAGGTCGGGTACAAAACCCTGTCCGTTCCGGTGGTCAGGGAGCACCGGCTGTTGCGCAAGGCGTAGCGCGGTGGCGGGAACGGCGGTCAGGGAGCACCGGCTGTTGCGCAAGGCGTAGCGCGGTGGCGGGAACGGTGGTCAGGGAGCACCGGCCGTTGCGGAAGGCGCAGCCCCGGTCAGGACCCCGCCCGAGGCCGTCAGCACCGCGTCGAGGTCGTCGGCCGGGAGCGGGCGCGAGAAGTCGCGACCACGGGGCCGACGAGGGCCAGCACGGAGTACAGATAACCCGATGCCGCGGAATGACCTGCTGCGACCGCTCGGGCCGCCCGGCCGCCCCGGCCATCGAGGGGTGCAACGCGGCCGTGCCGATGAGGGTGTACGCGCAGAGGTGCAACACGGTCGAGAAGCGGTCCCCGCCCGTCCGGCCCGTCCAGGCGACGGCGGCGTAGTAGACCACGTCGCCGGTCAGGGAAGGTGAGGCGCCCGGTCAGCCCGTACTGCACCGCGGCCCCGAACAGCGTCCAGCTCCGCCCGCCGGACGGGCGGTACCGGCGCATCCCGGCGGTGACGGCGGCCGCGGCCGCGACGCCGATCAGCGTGTACAGCCCCTGGCGCGCCATGACCGGCAGGAACCCGCCCACGGCGACGGCGCCGAGCCCGAGGCCCGCGTACCAGCGCCAAGCGGCCATCGTTCTCCCGGCGGTCGGCCGCGATTTGTCCGTTATGTTTATCGGGTGGGATCGGCTGTGTTCCTATCGGCAGTCCGGTCCACCGACGTGAGGATTCGCGCGAGGGCGCGGGGGTAGGAGGCCGCGATGAAGGTGGCATTGCTCGGACCGATCGCCTGGCGCACGCCGCCACGGGCCTACGGGCCGTGGGAACAGATCGTCTCGCTGCTCGCCGAGGGGCTGGTCGCCCGCGGCGTCGACGTCACGCTCTTCGCGAGCCTCGACTCGCAGACCGCGGCCCGCCTCGACGGGGTCGTCGCGCACCCGTACAACGAGGACGGCTCCTACGACGGCCGCGTCTGGGAGGCGATCCACGTCGCCCACTGCTACGAGCGCAGCGGCGAGTTCGACCTGGTGCACAACAACCTCGACTGGCTGCCGCTGGCGATGAGCGCGTTCTGCCGCACCCGGCTGCTGACCACCGTGCACGGCTTCTGCTCGACGGCGATCCTGCCCGCGTACCAGCGGTCGCGCTCGGCGTTCGTCTCCATCTCCGACGCCGACCGCGGGCCGGGGCTGGACTACGCCGCCACGATCTACCACGGCATCGACGTGGGCCAGTTCCCCTTCCGCGCGGAGCCGGGCGCGACGCTGGTGGCCTTCGGGCGCATCCACCCCGACAAGGGCACGGCCGAGGCCGTGAAGATCGCCCGCGCGACGGGGCGCCGGCTGCTGATCTGCGGCCCGATCCATGATGAGGTGTACCACCGGCAGGAGGTGCTGCCGCACGTCGACGGCGAGCAGATCGTCTACGGCGGCAACGTCGGCCCCGCCGAACGCGCCGAGATCCTGGGCTCCGCCGCCGCCCTGCTGCACCCGATCGGGTTCGCCGAGCCGTTCGGGCTCTCGGTGGTCGAGGCGATGGCCTGCGGTACCCCGGTGGTCGCCTATCCACTCGGCTCGATGCCCGAGATCGTCGATGAGGGAGTCACCGGCTACCTCGCGACCGGCGCGGAGGAGGCCGCCGGCGTGCTCGACGACGCGCTGAAGCTGGACCGGGCCCGGGTGCGCGCCCGCGCGCTCGAGCGCTTCTCGGCCGACCGCATGGTGGACGACTATCTGGCCCTGTACCAGCGAATCGTGGGCTGAAGTCCGCAAGGGTCCCGGCGGGCGGCCGAACGTTCACAGTGTGCGGCGCCCGCGGCTTCTGACGCGGTGACGCGGACCGCTCGGCTCCGGCAGCGACGTGGCAGGCTGCCGGGGCCGATGCCTTTCCCTCGCCGGCCTTTGCCGTCTTTCTGCCTTTCTGTGATCGAAGGCTGGCGTTGCGTCACCGGCATCCTTAAGCTCTGCGGGGCGGAGGGATACTGTGGGTACTGTCGATGTCACGGAACGGCTGGACGAGGTCGAGCGGCTCATCCTGGCCTGGGACTTCCCGGCGGCCCGGGCCGAGGTCCAGCGTGTGCTCGACGAGCCCGTCCTGGCCGACGACGACCGGCTCACCGCGCGCCGGCTGCTCGCCGAGGTCCTGCGCGAGCTGGGCGAGCTCGACACCGCCTACGACCTCGCGGAGGCGGTCGCGGCCCAGGCCGAGCGGCGCCACGGTCCCGCACACCCCGCCACCGTCCACGCCGTCGCCGTGCTGGCCGCGGTGCGCCACGACCACGACGAGTGGGACGAGGCCGAGCGGCTGTACCACCGGGTGCTCGACAGCGGCGCCGACGAGGACGGGCCCGAGCCGGTCGCCCGCGCCGTGCGCCTCGCCCGGGTCAACCTGGCTCTCCTGCAGCGCGACCGTGGCGAGACCACGCTGGCCCTGGCGATGCTCAACGCCGCGTACGTGATCCACCGGCGGGAGTACGGCGCGGAGGACCTCGACACGATCCGCATCGCGGCGGAGCTGGCGGCGCTGCTGTACGCCACCGGTGACGTGCTGCAGTCGCGCCGGCTGTTCACTCTGGCCCATGCGGCGGCGCGGGCGCGGCTCGGCACGCGGCATCCGTTCACGAAGGCCGTGGAGTGGGAGCTGGCGGCGGTCGAGCCGCCCATGCCCTCGGCCCCGATCTCGCTGGCCCCTCCCTTTCCCGCTCCCCCTCCGCCGCCTCCCGCCCCCGCTCGACCCACACCCGCCCCTACTCGGCCCACTCCCGCCCCTGCTCCGCCCGCCTCTGCGCGCGTTTGGCCGCTGTTATGCCTGATAGTGGTGCTGGCGGGGGTATTCGTGGGGCTGCTGGCGTGGCATCACGAGGGTCCGCCCGACCCCTTCGCGGGCCGGTCCGCGCCGCCGTCCCCGTTCGTCGTTCAGGATCTCCAGCTGCGCGACGGCGGCCGGGAGCTGACGGTGACGTGGACGGCGCTGCCGGTGAGCGTGGTCGTGGCGCTCTCCCGCGGCGGGGACCCCGCCACCGTCCTGGCCACCGTGCCGCCCGGCACCACCGAGTACGTGGTGCGCGACGTGGACCCCGCGGCCGCCTACTGCGTGGTCCTGGGCCCGGTCGACGAGGCGGTCTCGATCACGCCCGCAACGTCAGCGTGCACGGCCGGTCGCTGACAGTTTCCGGCACAGTTTCCGTCACCGCGGTGGGCGTAACGCAAGGTTGGCCGGGTATAGTCGCGCCGATGCGGCTCACAGACCGGACCCTCAATCTGCTGCCGGAGCAAGTAGCGGCGCTGCTGCGCAAGCGGCGCGAGACGGTGAAGTTCATCATCGTCGGCGGCTTCTGCTACGTCGTCAGCCTGGTCCTCAACTACGGCCTGCGGTTGACGGTGCTCGAGCACAAGCCGGTCACCGCGCTGACGATCGCCAATGTCATCGCGACAGTGGTGTCGTACTTCATGAACCGCGAGTGGTCCTTCCGCACGCGCGGCGGCCGCCGCCGGCACCACGAGATGCTCCTGTACACCGTGGTCAACGGCATCGGCGTGGCGCTGAACTCGGCCCCGCTGTGGGTGGCGCAGTACATGTTCGGCCTGCACACCCCGAACATCAGCTCCGCGGCCGAGGAGATCTCGGACTTCATCTTCGGCATGGTCATCGGTGTCGCCCTGGCCATGGTCTTCCGGCTGTGGGCGTACCGCGTCTGGGTCTTCCCGCACGACGACGTGCGCCCGGCGCCGAACCGCTACGAGGTCCCGGCCGAGGCCGCGACCGTTCCGGCGCCGTCGGCCCCGGACGCCTGACGCACGTAATTTTCGTACCGTCACGGTTTCTCCCAGGCGCTTCCCGCCGCAGGTCACCTGGGAGTTCATCTCGCTCGTGGTCGCACGATATGTCGGGCGCTGGCGCGCCCGACATATCGGATTTTTCGCCTGACGGGGCGTAAGTCTGATATCCGGACCTTCCACCCGGCTCTGACGCCGGTCATGGCGGCGCCGGGCCGGGTCCGCCCCGGCCTTACATCACGGCGCCGAGACCGGATCGGCCTCGGCTCTCCATGACGGCGTCGGCAGCGTCCCGGCCCCGGCCCCGCCACCACGCCGCCGCGGACCAGCGCACCCGGCCCCGCCACCACGCCGCCGCGGACCAGCGCACCCGGCCCCGCCACCACGCCGATGCGGACCAGCGCACCCGGCATCCATCACGGCGCCGGGACGGGTTCCGCCTCGACCGGCTGCGCCGGGGCCGGGGCCTTGCGCCGCGTCGACAGGATCGAGCCCGCCAGGATCAGCGCGAACGCCGCCCCCGTCAGCCAGGAAACCGACTCGCCCAGGACCAGCGCGCCCAGCACCACCGCCACCGCGGGGTTGACGAACGTGATGACGGTTGCGCGTACGCCGCCGACCTCCGCGATCAGCGCGAAGAACAGCACGAACGCCAGGGCCGTGCAGATCACCGCGAGGCCGGCCGCGGCCAGGGCCGGGCCCGCGGTGATGTCGCGGGCGAGGTCCGGCAGCTTCGGCACCGAGACCGGCGCGAACATGAGGGCGCCCAGGACGAGGGAGGCGGCGGCGACGCCATAGCGCGGTACCGCCGAAAGCCAACGCTCGATGATGAGCGGGCCGGTCGCGTAGCAGACGACGACCCCTGCGAGCTCGAGCAACGGCATTGCGCCCCCGCCGCCCGCGTGGAAGCCGAGCAGCAGCGCCACGCCCGCGAAGCCGACCAGCAGGCCGCCGACCCGGCTCGCGGTGAGGCGTTCGTCGCGGTTGGTCAGGCGGGCCACGATCGCGGCGACGAGCGGGACGCCGGCGATGACGAGGCCGGTGAACGAGCTGTCGACGTGCCGCTCGGCGTCGGAGAGCAGCAGCCAGGGCAGGCCGATCTCGATGACGGTGTACACGAGCAGCGGCAGCCACGGGCGCAGCGACGCGCGGATCTCCCGGCGGGCGAGGGCGATCGGCAGCAGCAGGACGGCGCCGAGGGCGGTGCGCACGAACACGAGCTCGGCCGGCCCGATCTCGCGCACGGCGACTTTGATCAACAGGTACGGGATTCCCCACACCACGCACATGGCGCTGAAGAGGAACCAGCCACGACGACTCATGCCCCCGATTTCACGCCGGCGCGCGGGCCGCGTCTTGAACGCTGTTGCGGAATGCGGCCGGCGTGACCCCCGTCACCCGCTTGAACCAGCGCGTGAGATGGGCCTGGTCGGCGAAGCCCACGGCCCCGGCCACCTCGGCCGGCGTGCGGCCCGCGGCGAGCAGAAGGCGCGCGTGGCACACCCGCTCCAGCACGAGCCACGCGTGCGGCGGGAATCCCGTCGCTTCGCGAAAGACCCGCAACATGTGGTACGGCGAGAGCTCCACCCCCGCCGCCAGCTCCCGCAGGCTCGGCGCGCATCGCAGGTCGGCCAGCAGCCGATCGCGGATCTCGGCGACCTTGCGGCCCGCGGCCGCGTCCCCCGCGCGGATGCCGCCCGGCGCCTCCGCCAATGCCCCGTGCCGCTGGATCACCGCCTCGAACGCCCACACCAGCCGCGAGTGCGCGGCGAGCGGATCGAGCCCGGCCGTGAGCTCCTCGTGCGCGGAGCGGATGAGGTGCACGCTGCGCGGGTCGGTGACGATGGGCTCGCGGAAGCCGGCGCGCTCGGTGCGGCCGTCGAAGAGGAGGGCCTCGCTCGGGTACAACACGCGGTAGGCCCATCCCTCAGGCCGCGCGGCCATCCCGTCGTGGGGCTCGCCCGGCTCGAGGATGGCGAGGCTGCCGACGCCGGCCCGGCGCAGCGCGCCCCGGTAGTGGAACTGCTCCTCGCCGCAGGTGACGACACCGATCGCGTACGTCGCGTGCGTGTGCCGCGCGAACTGGTGCCGCCGGTAGCTGGCGGTGAGCAGATCGAGCGCGTGCCGACCGGCGTCGACCCGCGTCCACTCCGCCGACTCAGCCATGCCCGCACGATACCCCGACGGCGGTTGCCGCTACTGCGACCGAAAGGCGGCCTCACTGCCAACGCGTCCTACGGGCCGCCGCCGTGCCCGCGAGATCGCGTCCTACGGTGAGGCCGAGACCGCTGCCGCTCCGCAAGATCCCGTCTTATGTCGGGCGCGCAGCGCCCGACATATCGACAAACCAAAAACCTATCCGCGAGCCCGAGCCGTCTCCCGACGGTTGGCCTTCATGAGCGCCTCAACGAGCTCCGCCTTCGTCATCCGCGAGCGCCCCCGAATCTCCAGGCGCCGCGCGAGCTCCATCAGATGCTGCTTCGAGGCGTTGGCGTCCACGCCCTCAGCGGTGGCCCGCGGCCGGTTGCGCGCCGCGGGCCCGTGCTGGGCGGCCTGAGCGTCGCTCGGGCCCTTCTCGTCCTTGTGCTCCCAGTGGTCGCCGACCTTCTCGTACGCGTGCTTGAGCGACGAGAACGCCGTGCGATGCGCGCGCTCGCCGTCGCCGTACTGGTCGGCGGCCGAGTCGTGGGTCTTCTGCCAGGTCGCCTGCGCGTGCTTGTCCGAGCGCTGCAGGGTCGCCGGCAGATCCGACTCGCGCGGTCTACGGGGAGCCATCAGGAGATCACCAGTCCTTCATCCAGGGCATCCGCGCGTCCAGCCAGTCGTTGAGCCGCGCCACCTGGTCGACGTCGCTGTCGAGCCAGCTGACCTGGCCGGTCATCGCGAGAATGCCGAACACCACGGCGGTACCGCTGATCAGCACGCCAAGCGTGCCGAGCCCACGGCCGGCCACGTTGGGCCGCACGCCGGCGATGATGCCGCCGAACGAGAACAGCAGCCCGAGCGCGCCCACGGGAATCGCCCACGGCGCGAGCAGCCCGGTCAGCGCGGCCGCGACGCCCGCGACACCCAGGATGACGCCGAACGTGGCGAGCAGGCTCACCCGCGCGGGGGCCTGGCGGACGGGTACCGGCTCGGTCACCGGCTCCGGCTCCGGCGCCGTGACCGGCTCGCGGTCGATCGTGCGGTGCATGGCCGCCGTGTCGCTCTCGCGGTCCATGACGCCGACCGGCGGGATGGCGCCGGTGGTCGTGGTCTCGGTACGGTCGTCGACGCCGTCGCCGTCCTTGTCGTGGCGGCGCCCGAGGCGCCAGGTGCGCGTCTCGCTCGCCGGCTCGGCCCGGTCGTCGACGCCGTCGCGGTTGCGGTCGACGGTGGGTCGCTCGGCGCGGTCGTCCACGCCGTCGCCGTCCCGGTCCACGACCGGCCGCCCGGTGCGGTCGTCGAGGCCGTCGCCGTCACGGTCGGTCGCGCTGCCGCGCCCGCCGAACAGCTGCCCGATGCGTGCCACTGGTGCTCACCTCCTGCGAAGCGCCCGGGCCGGCACACCGGGGGGTTTCGGAGTGCGGTGAATCGGGCGGATGTCCAACGGCTACCCAGACATGCCGATTTCCAATCGGGGGTGAGCCCGTTTGGGGGGATTTCGCCCGGGTACCTCCGCAGCATGGACGCCATGCACCGAGGCAACACGAAGCACGGAGTGGCCCTGGACGAGCTCCTCCGGCGCGAGGACGAGATCGAGGCCCGCCAGGTGGATCCGGAGGGCGAGGGCGACCGCACCTTCGGCGCACCCGTCGGCATGACGCCCGAGGAGGTCGAGGGCAGAAGCAATCTGGGTCGGTACATCCCGATGGTCAGCCTTCCCGGCGACCGCGACACGCTCATCGCCGGGGCAACGGAGCTGAGCGCGCCCGACGAGGTACTCGACGCGCTACGGGCATTGCCACCGCGCACGCAGTTCGAGACGGTCAATCAGGTGTGGGCGGCCCTGGGCGGCCGGAACGAGGATCCGGCCCACCGGCCGTAGCCGGCCCGGGCGGTTGGGACTCCCGCGGCGGCCCAGCGGGCGGCGGCGGGGTCGGACGAACGGTCCACCAGCGCATTGGCCGAGTTCCTTCTGCGCGATGCCAGTCGATCCCCGGGGCCCGCACGCCCCGGGGATCGCGTCTGTGTGGTGCGGGTCAGTCGGCGAGGATGGCGTACAGCTTGCGACGCGTCTCGGTGAGCACTTCCAGCGCCTGCGCGCGCTGCTCGGGGGTGCCGTTGAAGCCCACCTGCCGCAGCGCGTCCATGATCCCGAACGCCGCGTCGCGGAACTCCTGCGCCTGCGAGACGTTCTCGTCGCCGTACTCCTGCCAAGGCGCGTTCTGCGCCGCCTGCTCCGCCTCGGGCCGCCCCGTGTCGGTGAGCACGAAGCGCTTGCGCCCGCCACTCTCCTCGGCGACGATCAGCCCTTCGTCCTCGAGCAGCTGCAGCGTGGGGTACACCGACCCCGGACTCGGCCGCCAGATGCCGCCGGTGCGCTGCTCGAGCTCCTGAATCATCTCGTACCCGTGCATCGGACGCTCGTGCAGCAGCGCGAGCACCGCGTTGCGCACGTTCGGCCGCCCCCCGCGGGAGCGCCCCCGTCCGCCTTGCCCATGCCCGCGGCCACCGCCCCAGCCACCGCCACGCCCGCCCTCGGGCGGGAACGGCGGGATGAAGCTGCCAAAACCGCGCTGCCAGGCCCCCGTGTCGAAAAGTCCGTGTCGCGACCTCATGTCGCTTCCCCCATTCGTCGTATCTCTTCTCTGATACGTCGACGATATATCGGAAGACTATCGCCGACAACCCCTTCCGATAGTCGTCTTCGCTGTGACGCCCGGCACGGTGGCCTTTGCCGGATATGTCGGGTCGCCGGTCGCCGTCTCGACCGCGGCGAGCCCGGTTCCCGCCGCCGACGGGGTCCAGCGGACGCGCCGGGACAGCCGCGCGGGCAGCCACGTTCAGGGCGGCCGCGTCAGGACAGCCACGTTCAGGGCGGCCGCGTCAGGACAGCCGCGTTCAGGGCCGCCGCGTCAGGACAGCCGCGTTCAGGACAGCCGCGCCGGCGGCGCGGTGCGGTCGTGCCGGGCGGCGGCGCGGTCGCGCCGCAGCAATGGCACGCGTTCCGCCACGAGGAGGCAGTCGCGAGCCCGGCACACGCCCTACCGCTCGAAACGCGCACGCGAAGTTTGTCGCTTCGACCAAGTTGGAGCGCCCGGCCGCGGTCAGTCGGTGCGCCGGAAGGTGGTTCGGTAGGCGATCGGCGACACACCCAGCGCCGCACCCATGTGCAGCCGCAGCGACGCCCCGGTCCCGAACCCGGCCGCCGCCGCCACCCGATCCACCGACCAGTCGGTGGTCTCGAGGAGCCGCCGCGCGTAGGAGACACGCTGCCCCGTCAGCCACTGCAGCGGCGAAGTCCCGACCTCCTCGCGGAAGCGCCGGCTGAATGTGCGAACGCTCATGCGCCCGTGCGCGGCCATGGCCGTCAGCGACAACGGCTCGTGCAATCGCTCAAGCGCCCATGCACGAATCTCGGCGGTGCCGGTCGAGCCGGTGCTGGGCACGGGCCGCTCGACGTACTGGGCCTGCCCGCCGTCCCGCCACGGCGGCACGATGCACAGCCGCGCCACGCGGTTCGCGACCTCGCTGCCGTGGTCGCGCCGGACCAGATGCAGGCACAGATCGACACCGGCGGCCACCCCGGCGGCGGTGAGCAGATCGCCGTCGTCGACGAACAGCACGTCGGGCCGCAGATCCACGCCCGGGAACGCGGCCCGGAACCGCGCCGCACGGTTCCAGTGCGTGGTCGCCGGCCGCCCGTCGAGCAGCCCGGCCGCCGCCAGCGCGAACGCCGCTGTACAGAACGACACGATTCGCACACCACGGGGCAGCTCCGTGAGCGCGGTGGACAGCAACGGCGGAAGCCACTGTTCGCCGGAGTCGTCCGAGCAGCCGACGAACGGCGGAATCACCACGGTCTCGGCGGTAGCCAGGAGCGCACGCCCGTGCGACACCGCGACCGTGAAGTCGGCATCCGTACGCACGAGACCGCCGCCGTCGCCGTCGTGCAGCCCGCACGTGAGCACCTCGTAGTGCGGCGCGGCGGTGCCGAAGATGCGCACGGGAATGCTCAGTTCGAACGGATACACACCATCGACGGCAAGCACGACGACACGATGCGGACGCATGGCCGGATCTTTCCATATGTTGGCAATCCGGCCACTCGAGGCCCGGCGCGCGGACCCGCAGGATCGTCTGCATGACAGCGTCATTGGAGACAACAGCGTCCGACCGCGCGCACGATCGTGCAGGTTTGTTCATGCGAGCGATCGCTCAGGACGTGTTCGGCGGGCCTGAGGTGTTGCGGGTCGTTGAGCGGCCGCGGCCCGTGGCCGGATTCGCGCAGGTGGTCGTGCGCGTTCGTGCAACCAGCGTCAACCCGACCGACTTCTGGCACCGGTCGTCCGGCGGCCTCCACGGGCGGATCGTGCCGCTCGGCTGGGACGTCTCCGGCGTCGTCGAGGCCGTCGGGCCCGGCGTCACCCTGTTCGCGCCCGGCGACGAGGTGTTCGGAATGCCGCGCCAGCCGGAGCCCGCCGGCACGTACGCCGAGTTCGTCGTCTCGCCCGCCCGCCACCTCGCGCACAAGCCCGCCGCGATCTCCCACGAGGAGGCGGCGGCGCTCCCGCTGGTGTCGCTGACCGCCTGGCAGGCCCTCGTCGACGTCGCCCGGGTCGAGCCCGGTCAGCGCGTCCTCGTCCACGCCGCCGGCGGCGGGGTCGGGCACGTCGCGGTACAAATTGCGAAGGCTCTTGGGGCGGAGGTGATCGGCACCGCGAGCGCGGCCAAGCGGGACTTCGTCCGTGACCTGGGCGCCGACCGGGTCATCGACTACGCGGAGGAGGACTTCGCCGAGGTCCTCGACGACGTCGACGTGGTGCTCGACGCGATCGGCGGCGAGTACGGCCCGCGCTCCCTGCGGACCCTGCGCCCCGGCGGCCTGCTGGTCTCGCTGGCCTCCCCGGCCGAGGCCGCGCTGACCCCGATCGCGGCCGAGCAGGGCCGCCGAGCCGTGTTCATGGTCGTCGAGGCCGACCGCGCGGGCATGGTCGCGATCGCCGACCTGGTCGAGCGTGGCCTCCTGCGCCCGCGGCTGGACACGGTGTTCCCGCTGGCGGAGGTGGCCGAGGCCCACCAGCTGGGCGAACGCGGCTCGACCACCGGCAAGATCGTGCTCACGGTGACGTGATCGGCGATAGCCGCCGAAACTCCGACTTAAGCCCCGTCAGGCGAAAAATCGTTTATGTCGTGGCGCGCCAGCGCCCGACATAAGCGCAGGTCAAAGGCGACGGTCACGCATGGGTGGCGACGCTCAGCACGTGGTCGGTCAACGACGGGTCCGCCCGCAGTTCGGCCGCCGTGTGCGTCCCCGCCACCACGCCGTCCGCGAGCAGGGCCACCCGGTCCGCGACCGCCAGGGCGTGCTCCGGCTGCTGCTCGACCAGCAGCACCGTCAGGCCTCCGCGCGCCAGCTCGGCCACCACGGCGCGGACCCGGTCGGCCAGGTCCACGGCCAGGCCCTCGCACGGCTCGTCCAGCAGGAGCACCGTCGGCTGGGTCAGCAGTGCCCGCGCGATCGCGAGCATCTGGGCCTCGCCGCCCGAGAGCTGGTCGCCGCGGTTGCGCATGCGCTCCTGCAGGCGTGGCAGCAGCTGCAGGACGCGGGCCTGGTTCCACTCGCCGCGGCGGCGGGACAGGCTCAGGTGTTCGGCGACCGTGAGGCTCGGGAAGACGCGGCGGCCCTGCGGTACCAAGGCGATGCCCGCCCGGGCCACGCGGTGCGCCGGGCGGCCCGCGAGCTCGGTGGCGTCCAGGGCGACCCGGCCGGCCCTGGGCTTGATCAGCCCGCAGATGGTGTGCACGAGCGTGGTCTTGCCGGCGCCGTTGCGGCCGAGCACGGCCAGGGCGGTGCCGGTCGGCACGGTGAGGTCGACGCCGTGCAGGACGGTGCCGCCGCCGTACCCGGAGTGGAGTCCCTGAACCGTCAGCGTCACGGTGTCACCCCCGCGTAGGCGGCCTTCACGTCCGGCGAGCGCCTGGTCTCGGCGACGGTGCCGGTGTGGACGTGGCGGCCGGAGTGCAGGACCGTGACGTGGTCCGCGAAGCCGTACACCAGGTCCAGGTGGTGCTCGACCAGCAGCACCGCGACGCTCTTGGGCAGCTCGGCGAGCAGGCCGGCCAGCAGCTCGACCTCCGGCGGGGCCAGGCCCGCGGCCGGCTCGTCGAGCAGGAGCAGCGTCGGCTCGCCGGCCAGGGCCATCGCGAGCTCGAGCTGGCGGCGCTGGCCGTGCGACAGGCTGCCCGCGCGCAGGCCTGACACGTCGGCCAGGCCCACGGCCGTCAGGTACTGCTCCGCGCCCTTGCGCAGGCGGCCCCACGGGCGCCGGGCGGCCACGAGCACGTTGTCCCGCGCGGTGAGTGTCGGCCACACGGCGGGGTGCTGGTGCGTGCGGCCGATGCCCAGGCGGGCCCGGCGGGCCGGGCCGACGCGGGTCACGTCGCGGTCGTTGAAGTGGATGCGGCCCGTCGTCGGGCGCTGGGCGCCGGCCACGAGGTTGAGCAGCGTCGACTTGCCGGCGCCGTTGGGGCCGATGAGGGCCCGGCGCTCCCCCGGGGCCAGCTGCAGCGCGATGCCGTCGAGGGCGGCCAGGTCGCCGTAGCGCCGGCCCAGGTTCTCCACTCGCAGGATCATCGGGCCGCTCCCGGCTCGGAGACCGTCTCGCCGGCCGCGACCGGGCCGCGGGGGCCGGGGGTGCGGGCCGCCGGCGGCGGGTCGGACGGCGGCGGGTCGGACGGCGCCGGGCGCGGGCGGGTCCGGAGGCGGTTGAGGAAGGACAGCGCCGCGTGGTCGCCCAGCAGGCCGTTGGGCAGCAGGTAGACGCACACGATGAACAGCAGCCCGAGCAGCAGCGGGGCGTGCCCGGCGTCGGCCACCCAGTCGCGCGTCGCGACGACCAGGCCCGCGCCGATGAGCGCGCCGACCATCGACGTCGCGCCGCCGATGACCACGGCGAGCAGGATGAGCGCGGCCACGTCGAAGCCGCCGTCGCCCGGGGAGACGTACGACTGCACCGTGAACAGCAGCGCGCCGGCCACGCCGGCCAGGGCGCCCGCGGCGACGTAGGCGACCGTGAGGTACCCGGCGACGGGGTGCCCGCTCGCGCGCATGCGGCGGGCGTCGTCGCGCGTGGCGCGCAGCAGGGCGCCGGCCGGGGAGCGCAGCACCAGCAGCACGAGGCCGACGAGGACCGCGACGACGACGAGGGTGTAGAGGTACTTCGACGCGTCGGTGTCCAGGTCGACCAGGCCCGGCACCGGGGTCACGCCGGTGAACACCGTGATCCCGTCGGTGCCGTGGGTGATCGACTTCCAGCGCCCGGCGACGGTCGAGGTCAGCTCGCCGAGGGCCAGCGTGATCATGAGGACCACGACGCCGCGGGCGTAGACCACCAGCGGGGCGGTCAGCAGGGCGAACAGCGCCCCGGTGCCGGCCGAGGCGAGCAGGTGCACGATGCCGATGGTGTGGCCGTGTTCCAGCAGGAGCGCGGTGGTGTACGCGCCCACGAGGAACGGCGCCGTCTGGCCCAGCGTGGGCAGGCCGGCGACGCCCGTGAGCAGGGCGACGCTCACCGCGAGCAGGCCGATGATGAGGATGCGCGTGAGCATCCCGGTGGCGTAGCGGTCGAGGGTCCAGGCGAACGAGACCAGCAGGGCGAGGACGCCCAGCGTCAGGAGGTACCGCAGAAATCTCATGCCGCCCGTCCCGACGGGAGCAGGCCGCGGGCCCGGGCCGCCAGCGCGAGCGCCATCGCGCCGAACAGCGCGAAGGGGGCGATGGTGGGGAAGTTCGCGACGCCGACGGTCTGGATCTCGCCGACCGCGAGGGCCGCGACCAGGGCGCCGGCGATGGAGCCCATGCCGCCCAGGACGACCACGACGAGGGAGAGCATCAGCACGAGGTCGGCGGTGCGCGGGCCGGGGCCGATGACCGGAGCGCCGAGCGCGCCCGCCAGGCCGGCGAGGGCGCCCGCGCCCGCGAGCACGCTGGTGCGCACGGTGAACGGGGAGACGCCGAGCATGGCGACCATGTCGCGGTCGTCGACCGTCGCGCGCACGAAGTGCCCGGCCCGGGTGCGGGTCACCACCAGGCCGAGCGCGGCCGCGATGAGCGCGGCGACGACGATGAGCGCCAGCCGGTACCCCGGGTAGCTGTGCCCGGCCAGGTCGACCGGCCGGTCCAGCGTCTGGGGCACGGTCACGGGCAGGTCGTCCTTGCCGAACAGCGCGGTCAGCCGATCGCCGATCACCAGCGCGACGCCGAACGTGAGCAGCGCCTGGGCGAGGTGGCCGCGGCCGGCCAGCGGGACGAGCAGCACCGAGAGCAGGGCGCCGCCGAGGCCCGCGGCCGCGGTGCCGACCAGCACCGCGAGCGCGAGTGAGCCCCAGCTGCCGTCGCTGATCTCGGCGGCGGCGTACGCACCGAACGCGAAGAGCGTGCCGTGCGCGAGGTTGAGCACGTCACCCACGCCGAAGGCGAGGGTGAGCCCGGCGGCGACGACGAAGAGCAGCAGGCCGTAGGCCACGCCGTCGACCGCCGGGATCAGATACGCGTCCAAGGAACTACTGGCCTACCGTCGCGAGGTCCTGCACCAGCGTGTTCGCGAGGGCACGGCCGTCGGCGCGGACCTGACGCAGGTACCACTTCTGCACCGGCGCGTGGTTCTTGCCGAACTGCCACTGGCCGCGCGGGCTGGAGATCTGGCCCAGCTTGCCGACCTGCTCGTTGATCGTCTCGGCGGTCACGTTGCTGCCGGCCGCGGCGATCGCCCGGTCGAGCACGGCGGCCGCGTCGTAGGAGGCGACGGCGTACGTGGTCGGGGTCGCGTCCGGGAACTGCGCGCGCCACGCGGCGACGAACTTGCGGTTCTCCTCGTTGTCGAGGTCGGGCGAGTAGTTGCAGGTGGTGAAGACGTCCTTGGCGGCGTCGCCCTCGGCCTGCAGCACCGAGCCCTCGGTCAGGAACGCGCCGTACAGCGGCAGGTCCTTGATGTCCGACTGCTTGTACTGCTTGACGAAGTCGATCGCGGCCTTGCCGGCGTAGAAGGTGTAGACGGCCTTCGCACCGCTGGACTTGATCTGGCTGAAGTACGGCAGGAAGTTCGTCGTGGCCGGGAACGGCGTCCACAGCGTCTTGCCGCCGGTGTTGGCCGACTGGCCGCCGATCTTGGCGAACTCGTTGGTGAAGCCGCCGACCTCGTCGTAGCCACCCTGGTAGTCCGGGCCGATCGCGAAGACCGGGCCGTTGACCTTGTCCTTGATGTACTGCGCGATCGACTGGCCCGGGTCCGAGGACATGAAGCTCGTCGTCCACACCCCGTTGAGGTCCTTGAGCTCGGGGCGGCCGTTGGAGCCGATCAGCGGGATCTTCGCCTGGGCCAGCAGCGGCGCCACGGCGGCCACCGAGCCACCGCCGACGATGCCGGTCATGGCGATGACGCCGTCCTCCTTGACCAGCTTGGTCGCGGCCGGGACGGCGGTCTGCGCGCCGTCGCCCTCGTCGCCGACCTTGAGGTCGATCGGGTGGCCGCCCAGCTTGCCGTCGTGCGTCTTGAGGTAGAGCTCGAAGCCGTTCTTGAGGTCGGTGCCGACGGCCTGGTACGTGCCGCTCAGCGAGCCGAGGAAGCCGATCTTCAGCGTGGACGCCGCGCCGGCGCTGTCGGACTTCGCGTCGTCCTTGGCGCACCCGGCGCCCGCGAGCACCAGGCCGGTGGCCAGCGCGATGCTGAGCAGTCGTCGTTGCAGGAACATTATTCTCCTTGAGGGGGTTTCTAGCGGCGAGCGCCGGCGCGCTGCGCGAGGGCGTGCTCGGTCACGGCGACGAGGATCTCCTTGGCCGATGCCCGCGACCGCACGTCGGCGTTGAGCATCGGGACGCTGCGGTGCACGGCCAGCGCGTCGCGGATGTCCTCGAGGTGGTAACGCGCCGAGCCGTCGAAGTTGTTGACGGCCACGACATAGGGCAGATGCCGGTTCTCGAAGTAGTCGATGGCGCCGAAGCAGTCGGCCAGCCGCCGGGTGTCGGCGATGACGACCGCCCCGATGGCGCCGCGGCACAGCTCGTCCCACATGAACCAGAACCGCTTCTGCCCCGGGGTCCCGAACAGATACAGGACCAGGTCCGAGTAGAGCGTGATGCGACCGAAGTCCATCGCCACCGTGGTGCTGCCCTTGTCGGGCACCAGGGAGGCGTCGTCGTGCGCGAGGCTGGCCGCGGTCATCACAGCCTCGGTGGTGACCGGCGGGATCTCGGAGATCGCGCCGACGAGCGTTGTCTTGCCCGCGCCGAAGCCGCCCGCGATGATGATCTTGACTGCGGTCGGACGTCCACGCCTGTGCGGATCGGTCACAACGGGCCCCGCACCGCGGGCGTGAGCGCGTCGCCGATGCGGTTGGCGAGCTCCGTCATCTCGTACGAGACCTTGCCGACGTCGGCGTTGGGCGAGGCGAGCACGAGCATCGACGCGCCGTCGCTGAAGGCCATGCAGAACATGAAGCCGCCGTCGAGCTGGGTCACGTTGGAGATGACCTGGCCGGCGTCGAAGAACCGCGCCGCGCCCGCGAGGAGGGCGACGAGACCGCTGCCGGTGGCGGCGAGCTGGTCGGCCCGGTCCCGGGGCAAGGCCCGGGTGTGGGCCAGCACGAGACCGTCGGTAGAGATCGCCAGCGCGTGGCTGACGTCGGGGGTGCGGCTCGCGAAGCTATCCAGCAGCCAACCGAGATTACTCGGGTCGGTCACAGACGTGGTCCTCTCCAGCTGTTGCATATACATCCCAACGGTTCCCCCCGGAGCCGATCAGCCTTGCGGGCGTCGGTTCGCGACGCCTCGTGCGTATGCCGACATCGCCGCGGCGACCCGCGAGGGGTCCCGCTTGGGCGTGCCGGTCGGGATCGGCGCGCCCGGGCGCTGCTGGGTCGGCTCGGCCGCCCCCGGCACCAGGTGCCGCCCGGCCGCGCGGACCGGCAGGCCCGCCGAGGTGGTGTCGCTGACCTGCGGCGTCGCGGCCTCGGCGGCGGCGCGCCAGCCGGTGTCGGCCGAGCTCTCCCAGTTGCGGGGCTCCGGCGCGGCCGGCGCGGCGCTCGCGGCGGCACTGGCGCCGACGCCCACCGGCGCGAGCTCCGTCTCCAGCCCGGGCGGCGTCTCGACGTGGAACCAGCCGCTGACCGAGTTGAAGATCGGCAGCTCCATCGGGTCTTCCTCGGCCGAGGCGAGGATCGACGGCACCTCGGGCTCCGGCAGCGGCGGCCACATGCCGGGCCCGGGCGGGGCCGGCTGGGCGTGCGACGGCTGGGCCGCGTACGCGGAGGGCTGGTACGCCGGGGAATCCTGGTACGACGGACTCTGGTACGGCTCCGGGTACGACGTGTCGCGGTAGGGCGACTGCGAATCCTGGTACGGCTGCGTCTCCGGGTACGGCGCGTCGTAGTCCGGCTTGGTGAAGACCTGCGTCGCGGCCGACGCCTCGATCGGGCTGAGCTCCTGGGTCGCCCACTGCTGGGCGGCCGGCACCTCGAACAGGCTCGTCTCGCTCGGCCGCTGCTGCGGCGTGAAGAGGTCGTTGCCGGGCCGGGCGCCGTTGCCGTTGCGCTCGGGGGCCCCGACGGTCACCGGCGCGAGCTGCGGTCCCCGCTCCGATGCCATGATCGGGCGGAAGACCTCCTTGGGAATGATGATCTCGGCGAGCGTCCCGGTGTGCTGACCCTGGCGAAGAGCAACGCTGATGTTGTACCGCGCGGCAATGTGCCCGACCACGGTGAGCCCCATGGCGCGCACGGCGGCGATGTCGATCGCGGGCGGCTGGGCGAGGAGCTGGTTGAGCTGCTCCCGCCGCGCCGGGGAGAGCCCGACGCCGACGTCCACGATCTGCACGATGACCCGCTCGCCCAGGCCGCGGGCGGTGACCCAGACCTCGGACTCCGGCGGCGAGTAGCCGGTCGCGTTGTCCAGCAGCTCGGCTAGCAGGTGCACGATCTCGTCGACGGCCTCGGCGACGACGGCGACGTCGTCGTCGACGCTGCCGAAGCGGACGCGCACGTAGTGCTCGATCTGGGAGATGGCGGCCTGCAGTACCTTGCCCAGCGGGGCGTCCTCGCGCCGGACGCGGGCGGCGCCGGAGCCACCGAGGACCAGGAGGCTCAGGTTGATCCGGGCCATGCGGGTGGCCAGGTGGTCGAGCTGGTACAGCTCCTGCAGCCGGTCCGGGTCGGTCTCGTCGCGCTCGACCTTGTCGACCTGGGCCAGTACCGCGTCGACCAGTCGCTGTTCGCGGCGGGACAGGTGGACGAAGATCTCGGCGACGTTGGACCGCATGACGGCCTGCTCACCGGCGATCTTCACCGCCTCGCGGTGGACGGCCCGGAAGGCCCGGGCCACGTCGGCGACCTCGTCGGAGCCCGCCACCACGAGGGTCGCGGACGCCCGCTCGGCGACCTCGTCCGGGTCGACGGTGCCGGGGGCGGCGGCGCGCAGCTCGGCCACGACGGACGGCAGCTGGTCGTACGCGACCGTACGAGCGGCGTCCTGCAGGTACCGCAGCCGCCGGGTCAGGCGCCGGGCGACGAAACCGGTGAGCACGATGGCGACGAGCAGTACGACCACAACGCCCGCGGTCTGCAGGGCGGCCTGGGTCATCTGGTCGTCGTGCACGACCGTGACGGCCTGCTCGATGTTCTCGTCGACCTGCTGCTCGACCTGGTACAGCAGGCCCTCGTAGCCGGACATCGCGTTGATCCAGGCGGCCGACTCGAAGCCGATGCGCTGGCCGGGCGCGGTGCGGCCGACCTGGTCCTGCAGCCGCTGGGCGGCGATGACCTGGTCGCCCATACCGGCCTGCTCGTACCAGGTGCGCCACTCGGCCGGGGCGAGCTGGTTGAAGGCGACCGACTGCTCCGTGAAGCTCGTGCGGGTCGCGGTGATCTCCTGCTGCAGCGCCGGGGTCAGCTCGCCCGCGGCGATCGCGCGGAGCACGGCCGCCTGTTGCTGGCCGATGGCCTCGGCGGCGCGGGAGAGCGCGGCGGCCGCGCGGATCTCGTCGGCCAGGTCGGTCGGGGCGCCGGAGCGGGCCACCGACTCGCGGTACTCGAGCAGGTCGGCGATGGCGATGCGGTAGCTGAACGCGACGGCGGAGACGGAGGCCCGCTTGTCGTTGCGCACCTGGTCGCGCAGCTTGGCCAGGGCCCCGAGGTCGGCGTCGATGCGCTTGAGCGTGTCGGAGTCCCCGCCGCCGGCGAGGTTGTGGCGCTGGTCGCTGTACTTGTGCACCGCGTCGTCGGTAAGCATCGACTGTTGCTGGAACGCGTCCTGCTGAGTCGCCTCGTTGTGCAGGACAACGTTGACGGCCGCGGCCCGCTCGCGCTGCAGCGCGTGGGCGAGGCCACCGGCGTCGGTGGCCAGGGCGGAGAGGTCCTGCAGGGTTCGCGCCCGGTTCACCTCCTGCACGGTGGAGATGAACGCGACGCCGGCGAAGACGACGACCGCGACCAGCGGCAGGGCGACGATGAGGCGGAGCTGGTCGACGATGCGCCGGCCGGCGCGCTGACCGGAGCGGCGGTCGTCCGGGCCACGGCCCGGGGGCAGCGGCTCCTCGCGGCGGGCCACGGCGGCGGTATGGCGGGTAGGCCGGCGCTCGGGGCTCTGCCGCGGGTCGCGACCCTGCCGTTGGGCGGGCACGGGCAACGAGCTCTGGCTTTGGGTCACGAAAAGTCCCCGCAGGCATCCGAGATTGACAATGCGCGTCGAACGCGGGCCGAACCGGAACGGGCAAGTGGCCCAATCTGTGGCTGTCGCATCGACGTTGTGCACAATCACAGAGCGGCCGATCCGTGTCAATACCGACGTACCTGATCGAGCGACGAACGCCTGTATCTAGCTCATCCGTTCGCCGTCAGGACATCAACCCGTACGGACCCAAACGGCTGCCCCGGACGGATTTCCGACTGATGTCTTCCGATATGAGCAACCCCTGTGTGACGTTAACTTTACGTTGCCGCAATAATCACAGAATGCATTGTCGACAATACTCGGTGTTACCAATTGTCGTGAAGAAATATGTCTCACCGACAATGTTCATGCGCTGGCAAAGATCTCGCCGGCCAACCTCAGCTGCCCGTCGTCCGCGCAGAGCCGCCCGCCGAAGCCGAGCCGGGCCAGGACCGCGCAGGACTCCGCAAACCGGTCCTGATCTGGACATTCGTCCGCCACCGGCGCGCCGATGCGGGCCGCCGCGCTGGCCACCACGACCGTCGAGCGCAGCCACAGCAGCTCCCCCTCGTCGGGCCCGGGCGCCATGCGCAGCGCCGCGCGCAGCGCCGCCTCGCCGAGCAGCAGCCGGCTCACCCTCGGGGCCCGGGCCAGCTCGGCCGCGCCGAGCACGCCGGCCGCCGTCTCCAGCGCCGGCATCACCGCGATCGTCCCGACCGGCAGGCCGACCGCCTCCTCGGCCTCGGCGAGCGCGGCGGCGAGGGCGGCGAGCTCCGGCGCCGAGCACGCGGCGGCCGCGCACACGCCGGCGAGCCCGGGGGTCACGACCGCACGGGTGGCGCGGAGGCCGGCCTCGCCGGGCGGGAGCCGTACCCAGCCGCCGGGGCCGTCGGGCCGGTCGTCAGGCGGCCCGGCCTCGTGTAGGCGGGCGGGGCGGGCGCCGGCGACGAAGAGGTACGAACCCATGCACCGATCTTCGGGGCCGCCGGCAGTTTCGGCCATTCGGCCGCGCCATCGGCCCGTCACGCGCGACCGTGGAAGTTGACGATCCAAGGAGGGGGCACGGCTTCCGACGCCGTCACGCTGATCACGAACGACCACCGGATGATGGAGCAGCTCTTCGACCGCCTGCGGGCCGCCGACGAGGACCGTCAGGTGCTGCTGGACGAGTGCGCGGCGCGGCTGACCGCGCACAGCCATGCGGAGGAGCAGCAGGTGTACCCGCAGCTGCCCTCGCCCGACGATGCGCACCACGGCGCCGACGAGCATCACGAGGCCGAGCGGCTGCTGCACGACCTGCAGCGCATCTCGCCCGAGGGGCCGGACTTCGAGGACAAGCTCGAGGAGTTCATCGCGGCGGTACATCACCACGTCGAGCACGAGGAAACCGTGCTGCTGCCCGGTTTGCGCGACGCACTGACGCCGGAACGCCTGAACGAGCCGGGAACGGCGTTCGAGGAAGTCCGCATCGCCGAGCTCGCGGTGGCCGGCATCCGGGTGTGAATCCGGCTCCACCCCGCTTGCCGATTGGCGGGCCTTCGGTACAGTCGGGCTGGTCATGGTCAGTCTCGGCGTCCTATCCGGGGACCCTGTCGGCGCGGCGCGCCTCAGCGACCTGCCGGTCGGGCGTTCGCCCCTGCGGACCGCGAACCACGTGGTCATCCTCGTCAGCGCCGGGCAGGGCACGCACGCGGTGGACTTCGTGACGTACGCCTGCCGCCCCGGCACTTTGCTGTGGGGCCGTCCGGGCCAGGTCCACCAGTTCGGCGGCCAGATCGGGTTCGACGCCACGCTGCTGATGTTCTCGCCGGCGATCCTGCCCGAGCTGCCGCTGCCCGAGCTCGCCACCGACCCGTTCGCGCCGGCCTGCTGGCAGCCCGCGGGCGAGGACGAGGACGCGATCGTGGCCGAGATCGCGCAGATCGGCGTCGACCAGGTCCGCTTCGGGGGCACCGCGTTCGGCGCGAACCTGCTCGCGCACTCGGTCGCGGTGCTGCTCATGCGGATCTCGGCCCTGGCCCCGGTACCGCGCCGAAGCCCCGCCGACCTGCTCATCGGGCAGCTGCGGCGGGAGCTCGAGCGCGAGGTACGGCACCGGCGCGTCGAGGACTACGCCGAGCAGCTGCGGTGCTCGGTGCGGACCCTCACCCGGGCGAGCCTCGCCGTGACGGGCCGCAGCGCCAAGCAGCTCATCGACGAGCGGGTGGCGCTGGAGGCGAAGCGGGTGCTGGCGACCAGCAACCTGCCGGTGTCCGATGTCGGGCGGCAGCTCGGGTTCGAGGAGCCGACCAACTTCGGCCGCTTCTTCGCGCGCGAGACCGGGCAGTCGCCGGGCAGCTTTCGCGCGGCGCTGCATCGGTCGCCGGCGCCTCGGGTGCCGCATCAGCGGTCGGCGTTGCCGGGCCGTCTGACGCCTCGTACGGCCTGAGCGTTCAGGTTTATCGATATGTCGGGCGTTTCGCGCCGCGACATATCGGATTTTTCGCCTGACGGAGCATAAATGTGATATGTCGTGGCGCGGCAGCGCCCGACATATCGGGTATGTGCCGGGCGGGCAGGCTGAGCTGCATGAACGTCCGTGACCGCTCGCCGCGAGCGGCTGACCAGTCGTCGCGTTGTGTCCGGGGCGCGCGTACGTACCAGTCGGTACACTGGACGGCATGAACGCGCGCGACCGGCTCGTTGCCAGTGCCCAGGAGCTGCTTTGGGAGCGTGGGTACGGCGGTACCAGTCCCAAGGCCATCCAGGACCGGGCCGGCGCCGGGCAGGGCAGCATGTACCACCACTTTGCCGGTAAGGCCGAGCTCGCCGCCGCCGCGCTCGGGATCACCGCTGCCGCCGAGCGGGAGCGCGCCGAGAGCATTCTCGGGGGCGATGGGCCGGCGCTGGAGCGGATCGTCGCGTACCTGCGGCGGGAGCGCGACGCGCTGCGCGGATGCCCCATCGGGCGGCACGCGGCCGATCCCGAGCTCGTGGCCGATCCGGCGCTGCGGGCGCCGGTCGAGGAGACGTTCGCCTGGCTGCGCGATCGGATCGCCGGCATCGTCGCGGCCGGGCAGGAGTCCGGGGAGCTGCGGGCCGGGGCCGATCCGGTGGCGGTCGCGGCCGCCGTGGTTGCCACGGTGCAGGGGGGCTATGTGCTCGCGCGGGCGGCCGGGGCGCAGGAGCCGTTCGACCAAGCGTGCGAGGGAGCCGTACAGCTGGTGAGCGCGCTCAGGTTCTCGTAACCGAACCGTCACGCGCGCGTACCATTTCTCGGCGATGGAGTAATCGCATCCGCAAGGTGAAGTAATTGGTACAGGAATGCGACGCGGTGCAATTCCGGCATTACGGGCTGATTGCGCACTCCGCGGGCTTGGCCGAGGTCTTTGCCGGGGATTCGCTGCCCAGCTCCAGCGCGGCCTCTTCGCGGCCCATGAAGGGCACCAGCGTGAAGTAGCTCAGGGTCGGCAGCAGGGCCGGGAGTTGCTCGCCGCGACCGGCGGCCACGTATCGGTACACCGTGGCGTAGATGCCGCCCACGATGGTCTCCACGAGCTCCTCCGGCATCGGCACGTCCACGGCGCGCGGGGCCTCGGCGAAGAAGCGGTCGAAGCGGCGCAGCAGGCGGGCGCGCTCGGCGCGCCCGTGCGGGCCGGCCGCGTCGATCTCCACGACCGCCATCGTCGCGAACGCAGGGAGTTCGGCCAGTACCTGCAGCATGACCCGCAATGCGGCGCGGGCGCCCTCGCGCCAGGCCGGCTCGTTGCGGTACGCGTCCTCCATGATCTTGAGTAGGAGGTCGGTGCCGTGGCGGTACGTCGCGATCAGGGCGTCGTCCTTGCCGGCGAACAGGGCGTAGAAGGCGGGGCGGGTCACGCCCGCGGCGCGGCAGATGTCGCTGACCGTGGCGTTCGCGTAGCCCTTCTCGGCGACGGTGTGCACCAGCGCGTCGAAGAGCCGCTCGCGCTGGTTGGCCGCGATGACCTCGGGCGGGACCCGGCTGGGGCCGCGCTTGATCGCCCGCGCGGGGTCGCGGCCCGCGCGCGCACCCGGCAGCTGGCCCAGCGATTCGGTCGCCATGGAACAAGTATCCGTCGATCAGCCAAACGGGGCGCGGCGCCGACCATGCGTATGACACCGTTCGGCCGCGATCATGGGAGTTGGGTGACACCGGGTGGCGGGCACCCCACCCGGCAGTGCAGAGTATCCGGCGTGTCCTCGTCCGCCCAGTTGGCCAACGCCGTGCAAGGCGCGAAAGCGATCGCCGCACACGGGGACAACCGGGGTGCGCTGAACCTGCTCGACCAGGCTGTCGACGCCGCGATCCGCACGCTCGGGCCGGACGACCCCGACGTGCTGACCGCCACCGCCCAGCTCGCGCGGTACCACGTCGCGATCGGCGAGCTCAACGACGCGCGGCGGGTGCTCGAGGAGGGGCTCACCGCCGGGTACCACCGCCTCGGCGACGGGCACGCGGTCATGCTCGCGCTCTCGTTCGAGGTGGCCCGCGTCGCCGATGAGCTCGGGAACGTGTTCGAGGCGAAGCGGCGGTACAACCAGGTCGCCAAGCTGGGCCCCCAGGCGCTCGGCGCCGGGCACCCGAGCGTGCGGGCCGCGCGGGAGTACCTCGGGCTGCCCGAGCCGGAGGGCGAGATCCACGTGCCCGCCGCGCCGCCGGTCGTCTTCGACCCCGTCACGCCCCCGACCCGGCAACCGCTCGACGACCGGCCGATCTTCCGGCCCGAACCGCGCGCAGAAGAGCCGCGCGCGGAAGAGCCGGTGGAAGACACGCTGTTCGAGGCCGAAGACGAGGACGAGGACGACTACCAGCCGGCGCCGTGGCAGCAGGCCGCACCCGGCGTCCTGCAGCGCACCGACTTCCGGCCCGCGTCCGGCCCTCCGTGGCCGCCGCAACCCCAGCCGCAGCCGCAGCCCCGGCCCGCACCCGTCTGGTCGCCGTCACCGCCGCCGCCCGTGCCTCAGCCGGCGCCCGTGGACGAGGAGCGCGGCCGCCGCTCGCCGATGATCGCGATCGTCATCATCGCCGTCATCGCGGTGCTCGGCGGCGCGGTCGCGGCCGCCGTCGCGTTCGTCAGCGCCGGCGGGAAGGACCCCGGCCCCGCGCCGACGCAGACCGTCGCCGCGCCGGAGCCCGGGCCGGCCAGCGCGCCGCCGTCCACGGCCGCGCTCGGCGACGGCCGCGCCCCGCGGGAGCTGCAGCTGCGCGACGACAAGACGAGCGTGACGCTGACCTGGAAGGACCCGACCAAGGGCACCGTGCCGTTCATCGTGGCGGGCGGCACCGAGGGCGCCGTGCGCGAGCTGCAGGGGCTGCCGGCGGGCACGACGAAGTACACGATCAACGGTCTCAATCCGAAGCTGGAGTACTGCTTCACCGTTGCGGCCGTCTACGGAACGCAGGACGTCCAGTTGTCGGACCTGGCATGCACGAAACGCAAATAGTGCAAAGAGTGCAGCAACTACAGTCCGTGACCGGGTATCGGCCACTCATCGACGGGAATATGATGGGCGCCGGTTTCGGGGAGGGGACCGGGATGGTGAGCAGATGCGTCTGAACCTGCGTTCGGGCCGCAGCGGTGCGTTGGTCACGGGTGGCACGATCGTCGCCCTGGTCGCGGTGCTGGGCCTTACGCTTTGGGGCACGGGTTCGGCGAACCATGCCGTCGCGAGCTTCGACGTCAGCGCCTGGCTGTGGAGCGCCGACAAGGGCGAGGTCGCCCGGGTCAACGGCGTCACCGGCAAGGTGGACACCCGAACGAAGATCACCGACGCCCAGGGGCACACGATGCAGGTCACCCAGAGTGACCGATTCGTGATCCTCCGGGATCTCAACACGGGCAAGGTCAGCGTGCTCGACCTGTCGAGCCTGACCCTGGGCGCGACCACGCAGTCGACGCCGGGCCTGGGCGTGACGGTCGCCGTCCACGACGACACCGCCTTCGTCATCGACACCGTCCAGGGCCAGGTCCGCCAGCTCGACCCGATGACGCTGCTGCCGGTCGGCGAGACGCTGAGCTTCCCGCCGGGCATCTCCGGCGGCGCGTTCGACGACAGCGGCCGGCTGTGGCTGCTGGTGCCGTCCGAGGGCACGGTCGTGGCGATCGACGCGGCCAAGAGCAAGCCCGCCTCCCCCGGGGGCGGCCAGGGCGGCGGGTTCGCCGGCGACCCGGTGAAGGTCAAGACGGTCGGGGTCGCCGACCCGAGCCACGACCTGGCGCTGTCCATCCTGGACACCGGCGTGGCCGTGCTGGACAAGACCGCCACGACGCTGACCACCCTGCAGGGCGACGCGGTGAAGAAGGTCCCGCTGAAGCTCGACGGCGAGGGCGGGATGCCCGACCGGACGGTCGGCGGCGACGTGCCGGTGACCGTGGTCGACGGCGGCCACGTCTACGTGGTGAACAACGACAAGGTCAGCGACTTCAAGGTGCCGGGCGACAGCCCCCAGCTCAAGCCGTGCGTGGCGTGGTCGGGCCGCTTCTACTGCGCCGACGACGCGACCGGCACCGTCTACGTCCTCGACGGGCAGGGCAAGGCGCTCGACCCGATCCGCATCCAGGCCGGCGGCAAGCCGCTGGAGATCGAGGTCCGCGAGGACCGCATGTTCATCAACGCGCCCGGCGGCTCGACGGCGCGGGTCGTGGACGCCAAGAACCACGTGACAACTGTCGACAAGTACGCCAACGACGTCCTCGGCGGCGACGCCCCGCCCGCGCCGCCGCCCCCGCAGCAGACCAAGCCGCCGGTCGGGCCGCCCGGCGCGCCGGCCCGGGTCAACGCCGTGGCCGGCAACGCGACCGCCCGCGTCACGTGGACGGCGGCCCCGCCCAACGGCGCCGCGGTCACGAAGTACGTGGTCGAGGGCGACGGGCAGCCGCCGCACGAGGTCGGCGCGACCCAGCGGGCGCTGGACATCACGGGGCTGACCAACGGCCAGACGTACAAGTTCACGGTCTATGCGGTGAACGCCAAGGGCAACGGGCCGAAGAAGGCCGCGAACCCGGTGGTGCCGACCCGCGACGTCCCCGACGCCCCGGTGAGCGTGGCCGCGACGGCCAACCCGGACGGGACGGTCGCGGTGACGTGGCCGGCCGCGAACGGGCAGGGACACAAGATCGCCAAGTACGTCGTCACGACCGTCGGCACCGGCGAGTCCAAGACGTTCGAGTCGGCGCAGCCGCAGTTCACGGTGCCGGCCGGGGAGCTGGCGTACGGCACCCAGGTCGCCTTCAAGGTCGCCGCGATCAACGACATCGGGGGCAGCTCGCCGCAGTCGCCGCTGAGCCCGTCGGTCGTGCCGTTCAACAAGCCGGGCACGCCGACCGGGCTGACGGTGAAGGCCTCGACGACCAAGCGCGGCACGGTGGTCGCCACGTGGAAGGCGCCGGCCGACAACGGCTCGCCCCTCACCGGGTACGAGGCCACGGTCAACGGCACCAAGTCGACGATCGGCACCGCCCTGACCCACGAGTTCACCGGGTTCAAGGACGCCGAGGCGGTCACGGTCCAGCTGCGGGCGATCAACAAAGCCGGCCAGAGCGCCCCGGCCAGCGGCTCCGGCACGACCTTGGCCGCGCCGAAGATGACCGTGAGCGGCGACTCCGCCGCGCTCAACTCGATCACGGTGCGCTTCACCGCGACCGACGGCGGCTCGCCCGCCACCTGCCAGGTCGACGTCGCCGGCGGCGGCAGTGCGAGCGGCGCGTGCTCGGGCTCGCTGACGGTGAACGGGCTGTGGCCCAACACGGCGTACTCGTACACCGCCACGATCACCAACGACGCCGGCATGACCGCGAGCGGCACCGGGTCGGTCAGCACGCCGGTGTACAAGGGCACCGTCATCTGCAACGACCCGAGCTACTGCGGGAAGACCGCGAGCGGCGGCGGCATCTGGGTGTACAAGGCGCCGTCGCAGTCCGGCTCGGGCATCGGGGACGTCTTCAACGGCGAGAGCTACACCGCGATCTGCTGGACCAACACCAGCGTGAGCATCAACGCCGAGCCCTACGGCGGCAAGAAGAGCACGCAGTGGATCAAGATCAGTTTCATGGGCGAGAACTACATCCCATACGCCTGGTTGAATCTGCCCAGCGGCACGGGGCCGCTGAAGCAATGCTGATGGAGCACCGTGATCTCGCCTGAACAGCCCACGCATCAGGGTCCACCGAGCAGCGAGGAGGTCGGCGCCGCGGCCGAGCTGGTCGGCCGGCTCGCGCGCAACATCGAGTCGATCGTGCTCGGCAAGCCGCACGTCGTGCGGCTGACCATGACCGCGCTGCTGGCGGAGGGGCACGTCCTGCTCGAGGACGTGCCCGGCGTCGGCAAGACCACCCTCGCGCGGGCGATCGCGGCCAGCGTGCAGGGCCAATGGCGGCGCATCCAGTTCACGCCCGACCTGCTGCCCTCCGACGTCACCGGCGTGACGATCTTCAACCAGGCGACCCGCGGCTTCGAGTTCCACCCGGGCCCGATCTTCGCGAACATCGTCATCGCCGACGAGATCAACCGCGCCTCGCCGAAGACCCAGTCGGCGCTGCTGGAGGTCATGGAGGAGCGGTACGTCACCGTCGACGGCGTCCGCCACGGCGTGCCCCGCCCGTTCCTCGTCGTGGCCACCCAGAACCCGATCGAGATGGACGGCACCTACCGCCTCCCCGAGGCCCAGCTGGACCGGTTCCTCATGAAGCTCTCCGTGGGGTACCCGGCCGAGGCCGTCGAGATCGAGGTGCTGCGCGGCTCCGTGAACCGCTCCCCCGAGGCCCTCGACCCGGTCACCGACACCCCGGTCGTGGCCCAGCTCGTGCGGCTGGCCCGGCGCGCGCACATCGCCGATCCGCTGCTGCATTACGCGGTGAAGCTCGCCAACGCGACCCGCTCGCACCCGCAGATCCGCATCGGGGTGAGCCCGCGCGGCGTCATCGCGCTGACCCGGGCCGCGAGCGCCTACGCGCTCACCGACGGCCGCGGGTATGTGGTGCCGGAGGACCTCAAGGTTCTCGCCGAGCCGGTGTTCGCGCACCGGCTGGTGCTCGCGCCCGACGCCCAGGTGCGCGGCGTGGTCCCGGCCGACGTGGTGCGGCAGGTGCTCGAGGCGGTGCCCGTGCCCTCCCCCGTCGCGGCCTGAGCCGATGCGCCTCACCGCCCGCGGGGCCGGGTTGTGCGCGGCGGCCGTGGTGCTGCTCGCCGTCGGTCTGGTCTTCGGGTACCGCCACCTGGTCGTGCTGGGCACCGCGTGCGTGGCGTCGCTGGTCTTCGCGGCCGGGTACGTCTGGTGGCGCCCGCGGCTGACCGTCGCACGCGGCGTGGAGCCGGACCGGGTGATGCGCGGCGAGTCGAGCACGGTGACGCTGAAGGTCGGCAACACGAGCCGGCTGCGGGGCGCCACGCTCGTCGCGCACGACCGGTGCGGGCCGATCTCGGTGCCGGTGCCGCTGCTCCGCCTCAAGGCCGGCGGCGAGACGACGGCGCAGTATCCCGTGCCCACCGCCCGCCGCGGCGTGGTCGAGATCGGCCCGCTGCGCGTGGTGCGCCGCGACCCCCTCGGGCTGATGGCGCTGGCCCGCGCCTACGGGGGAACGGCGCAGGTCTGGGTGTACCCGCGCGTGCACCGTCTCACCGCCGTGCCGACGGGCATCACGCGCTCGCTCGACGGGCGCGACGACCGGGTCCCGCACGGCACGATCACCTTCGACACGCTGCGGGAGTACGTCGTCGGCGACGAGCTGCGGCGGGTGCACTGGCGCACGTCGGCCAAGGTCGGCGAGCTCATGGTGCGCGAGCAGCTGGACACGTCGCTGCCCCGGCTGGCGGTGCTGCTGGACGACCGCCGCTCGTCGTACGCGGACCCGGAGCTCTTCGAGTCCGCCTGCGAGGCGGCGGCTTCGCTGGTCATGGCCGCCTTCCACGCAGAGCTGCCGATCGCGCTGCGACTGCTGTCGGGGCGGGCCGCGTCCGGCAAGACGACCCGGGCCTACCTGGACCTGCTCGCCGAGACGGAAATTTCGGAAATGTCGGAAAATTCCATCGAGGAGCTCCGCACCCAGCGGGTCGGCGACACGCTCATCTACCTCACCGGCGACCCCGACCTGTCCCGGGTCAGCACGCTGCGCACCGCCTACCCGACGCTGGTGGCGGGGGTCTTCGGCGACGAGCACCCGGCCCTGGAGCGGGTCGTCGTCCTGGCCGTGCGCGACGGCACCGAGTTCGCCGCGGCCTGGGACGGGGTGCAGACGTGGTGAGCCGCGCGCGGAACGGCCGCAGCCGTGGTGAATCGGCGCGTGCGACGGCGCGCGGCCGTCGTGATACGGCGCGCGGCCGTCGTGATACGGCGCGCGGCCATCGTGATACGGCGCGCGGCCATCGTGATACGGCGCGTGCGACGGCGCGCGGCCGTCGTGATACGGCGCCTGCGACGGCGCGCGGCCGACGGGCGGCTGTCGTAATGCGGCTCGCGCGACCACGGGCGGCCGACGCAATGCGGCTCGCGCGACCGCGCGCGGCCGACGGGCGGCCGTCGTGATGCGGCGCGTCCTCGTGCCGCTCGCGCTGCTCGGCATGCTGATCCTGAGCGGCCTCGCGCTGGCCCCGATCTACAACGGCACGCTGCTGCCCCTGCTCACCACGGTCGCCGCGGCCGGCTCGGTGCTCATCAGCGTCGCGGTGCGCCGGCTGCCCGCCTTCACGGCCGCGCCCGCCTCGGTGCTCGGCCTGGCCGTGATGGTGTACGTGACGGTGCGGGTGACGGCCACGGCCGGGCAGATCCCGGGCGCGGTGCCCGACGTGGCCCGTGAGGCCCTCGGCAACAGCATCCCGCGCCTGCTCACCGCGCTGATCCCGATCGAGCCCCAGCCCGACACCGTGCTGCTGCCGGTGATCGCGACCTGGCTGGCGGGGCTGGCGGCGGCCGAGGCCGGCGTGCGGTACCGCCGCGTCCTGCTCTCCTACAGCGCGCCCACCGCGCTGTTCGGGGGCGCGCTCTACCTGGTCGGCCCGGACACGACCGCCGCCCGGGCGACGACGTGGATCCCGATGGCGTACGCGGCGCTGGCGATCCTCGGGCTGATCGCGAGCGCGCGTCCGGACCTGGGCGGCGACACGCTGACCGGGGCCCAGCGCCGCACGCTCGGGCTGCGGGTGGGCGCGGGCGCGGCGGCCGGGCTCGCCGTCATCGTGCTGCTGTCCCAGCTGCTCGGCCCGGCCGTCGCCGAGCAGGGCAACGACAGCCCGGTCGACCCGCGCAACTACGTGACCCCGCCCCAGCTGGACGCCCTCGACGAGAACCCGCTCGTGCGCCTGTCCGGCTGGAACCTGAACAAGGACCAGCACCTCTTCGACGCGGTCGTCACGCGCGGGCCGGGCGCGGAGCAGGAACCGATCATCCGCCTCGCGGTGCTCAACGACTACGACGGCGTCACCTGGCGGATCGGCTCGGTGTACCGCAACGCCGGCCGCGTCCTGGGCCGCTCCGACGGCGACGGGCCCGAGGTCACCCAGGCCATCACCATCGACGAGCTCGACGGCCGGCTGCTGCCCGGGATCGCCACCCCGGAGCGGGTCGAGGGCGTGCGCGTGGCCTACGACGCCGAGACCGGCACCGTCGCGCTCGCCGACAGCCTGCGCAAGGGCCTGACGTACACCGTCACCTCCCGCCAGCGGCCCCGGCCTGACGACCAGGCGCTCCTCGTCGCCGAGGTCCCGACGCCGGAGGAGGCGGCCCGGTTCGTGGCGCTGCCGGGTAAGGTGCCGGACTCGATCGCGCAGCTGTCCAGCCACCTCGGCGAGGGGGTCTCCAACCCGTACCAGCGCGCCTTCGCCATCCAGCAGTGGCTGGAGGAGCACTACAAGCTCGTCGCGGACGCGCCCAGCGGGCACTCGTACCCCAACGTCGAGCACTTCCTGTTCGGCAACAAGCAGCTCGGCGGCCAGAAGGGCACGTCGGAGCAGTTCACCGCCGCGTTCGCGGTGCTGGCGCGGCTGGCCGGCCTGCCCACGCGCGTGGGCGTGGGCTTCCAGACCCACGAGGGCCAGAAGGAGATCCACGGCGCCGACGCGATCGCCTGGCCGGAGGTCGAGTTCAAGGGCTTCGGCTGGGTGGCGTTCGACCCGCTGCCGAAGTCCGACACCGTGCAGCGGCCGGTCGAGGACGACTTCAAGCCCAAGGCGCCGCCGTCGCAGCCGCCGCCCCCGTCGGTCCCGCCGCCCTCGGCCGCGCCGAGCGCGCAGTCGTCCGCGTCCGCCCATGCATCGGCCGCGCCCGCGACCGTCGCCGGCGACCACACAACGCTCATCGCGGTGTCGTCCGCCGCGGCCGCCCTGGTCCTCGTCGTCGCTTATTTCGCTTCGGTACCGGTGGTGCTCGCCCGCCGCCGCCGGCGCCGCCTGAGCGAGGGGCCGCCGGGCGTGCGCATCGACGCCGCCTGGCACGAGGTGCTCATCGGCCTGCGCCAGGCGGGGCGGCCGGCGCCGACGCACCTGACCGCGGGCGAGATCGCCCGGTACGCCGCCAACGCCGCCGAGCCCCGCGCCCACGCCCCGGGCCGTGGCCTGCGCCCGGCCGTGCCACCGGTGGACGAGCTGGCGACGCTGGTCAACGCCGTGGCCTTCGCGACGCCGGCGACGGGCCCGGGCGAGCCGCAGGCCGCGCGGGCAACGGCCCAGGCCACCGCGTACGTGGAGGATCTGCGGGCCCGCCGCCCCTGGTGGCGCCGCCTGCTGTGGACCTTCGACCCCCGCCCCCTGCGCTGGCACCGCCGCCGCAAAGACTGAGCCCGGCGGGCGCGGCAACCACAGCCCGCCCGGCGCGGCAACCACAGCCCGCCCGGCGCGGCAACCACAGCCCGCCCGGCGCGGCAACCACAGCCCGCCCGGCGCGGCAACCACAGCCCGCCCGGCGC
>NZ_JBEZDS010000028.1:59964-87339 GCF_040648435.1 Dactylosporangium sp. NPDC049140
GCGCGGCGGCTAAACCCGGGCGAGCGCCCGGGCCACGACGTCGAGCCCGGCCGCGCGCGACGCCTTGACCAGCACGGTGTCGTCCGGCCCCAGGTGCTCCTCCAGCCAGGCCACGGCGGCCGGGATGTCGCCGAGACCGATCCCGCCGGCCGGGTGGGCCGCCGCGCCCACCGCCAGCACCACGTCCACGCCGGCGGCGCGCGCGAAGGCGCCGACCTCGGCGTGGGCCGCCGCGGAGGCCGGGCCCAGCTCCCGCATCTCGCCCAGGACGGCGACCGTCCGGCCCGCGCGCCCGCGGCCGATCGACACGAGCGCCCGCAGCGCGGCGCGCATCGACTCCGGGTTGGCGTTGTAGGTGTCGTCGATGACGATCGGCCCGTCGTCGCGCCGGGACACCGCCATCCGCATCGGGGAGGCGCGCTCGACCGCGCTGAGCCGCCGCGCGATCGCCGGCAGGTCGCCGCCGGCGGCCAGGGCCACCGCCGCGGCGCCCGCGGCGTTGACCACCTGGTGGGCGCCCGACTGCTGCAGGCGCACCGGTTGCCACGCGCCCGCGTACCCGAGCGCGAACGACGGCCGGGCCAGCCGGTCGAGGCGTACGTCGCGCCAGGTCACGTCGCCCCGGAGGCCGAAGGTGAGCACCCGTGCGGGCGTCGGCATCCCGGCCACCCGCGGGTCGTCGGCGTTGAGGACCGCGACCCCGGCGCCGGGCAGCGCGGCCGGCAGCTCGCCCTTGGCCGCCGCGGTCAGCTCCAGCGAGCCGAACGCGCCCACGTGCGCGGACCCGACCCCCAGCACGGCCCCGACGTGTGGCGGCGCGATGTCGCACAGGTAGGCGAGGTGCCCCACGCCCCGCGCGCCCAGCTCCAGCACCAGGAACTCGTCGCGCGGGCGCAGTCGCAGGGCGGTCATCGGTACACCTAGTTCGTTGTTCTGGTTGCCCGCGGTCGCCACCGCGCCGGGCAGCAGCGCCGCGAGGTAGTCCTTGGTGGTGGTCTTGCCGTGCGAGCCGGTCACCGCCAGCACCGTCGGCGCCACCGCCGCGACCACGTGCCGCGCCAGCCGGCCCAGGGCGACCACGGGATCGGCCACGACGACCGTCGGGCGGCCGGTCGGGCGCGAGCCGAGGACGGCGTGGGCGCCGGCGGCGAAGGCGTGCCCGTCGGCCCGCTCGCCGGCGATGGCCACGAACAGGCCCCCGGGGTGCGGCGCGCGGCTGTCGAGGTACGCCGGGCCGGTGACCACGAGCGTGGGATCACCGCACACGGTGCCCCCGGTGACGGCGGCGATCTGGGCCAGGCTGAGCGGGATCATGGCTCGATCCTGGGCGGAACGGGGCCGGCCGGCCTCCTCCCCCGGGCCCGGCGGCTCCGCCTTGAGGACCGATCATCGGCACC
This sequence comes from Dactylosporangium sp. NPDC049140, assembly GCF_040648435.1. Taxonomy (NCBI): domain Bacteria; kingdom Bacillati; phylum Actinomycetota; class Actinomycetes; order Micromonosporales; family Micromonosporaceae; genus Dactylosporangium; species Dactylosporangium sp. NPDC049140. The sequence goes on from NZ_JBEZDS010000028.1 coordinate 61,362, forward strand.
TCAGACGGAGGCCCCGGGGCGGGCCCGCCGGTCACCGTGTTGACCATGACCGTCCTGCTCTCCGATCCACGGGTGTCCGCCGTTCCTGTCTGCGACGTCGACGAGCCCCTCGTCGCCCTCGACCCCGGCTTCGGACCCGGCCGGGCCCTGGTCCGCCGCGAGCTGGCCGCTCGCCTGGGCACCGCGCGGGCCGCCCTGCCCGCGGGGGTGCACCTGCGTGTGGTGGAGGGCTACCGGCCGGCGTACCGGCAGCAGGCGATCATCGAGCGCTACTCGGCCGAGCTCCGGGCCGTCCGGCCCGACATCGGCGAGCCGGAGCTGCACACCCTCACCAGCCGGTACGTCGCCCCGCTCGCGGTGGCGCCGCACGTGGCCGGGGCGGCGGTCGACGTGACCCTGGCCGACGCGTCCGGGCGGGAGCTCGACCTGGGTACCGCGATCGACGCCACCCCGGAGGCGTCCGGCGGCCGCTGCTACTTCGCCGCCGAGGGGATCAGCCGCGAGGCGCGGGCCAACCGGGACCTGCTCGCCCGGGTGCTGGGCCGGGAAGGGCTGGTCAACTACCCCACCGAGTGGTGGCACTACTCCTACGGCGACCGCTACTGGGCGCTGGCCACCGACGCCGTGGTCGCCCTGTACGGCCCCGTGTCCCGGTGAGCCTGCTGGCGCTGCGCCCGCAGGCGACGCTCGAGGTCGACCTGGGCGCCGTCACCGCCAACGTGCGCACGATCCGGTCCCGTACGGCCGGCGAGCTGATGGCGGTGGTCAAGGCCGACGGCTTCGGCCACGGCCAGGTCGACGTCGCGCGGGCCGCGCTCGCCGGGGGCGCCACCCGCCTCGGCGTCACCAGCATCGACGAGGCGCGGCCGCTGCGTGCGGCGGGCCTGACCCAGCGGGTCCTGAGCTGGCTCAACCCGCTGGACGCCGACTTCGCCGCGGCGGTGGCGCTCGGCATCGAGCTGGGCGTGCCCGGCCTGGACCACCTGCATGCGATCGCGCGTACCGCCCCCGGGGCCCGCATCCACCTGCAGCTGGACACCGGCATGGGGCGGGACGGCGCCGAGCCCGCCCAGTGGGACCGGCTCTGCCGCGCCGCCCGGCGGGCCGAGCGGGACGGCCGATTACAGGTCGTCGGGGTCATGGGCCACCTGCCCTGCGCCGACCGGCCCGGCCACGCCGCGAACGCGTCGGGGCGCAACCGGTTCGCCTGGGGCCTGCAGGTGGCCCGGGCGGCCGGCCTGCGCCCGGCCGACCACCACCTCGCCGCGACGGCCGCCACGCTCAGCGATCCGCTGTCGCACCACACCATGAGCCGTATCGGGGCGGGGCTGGTGGGCATCGACGAGTCGGGCACGCTGCGGCTGCGGCCCGCCCTGACCCTGACCGCCCCGCTGGTGACCGTCCGCAGCGTCCCGGCCGGCACCGCGGTCGGTTACGGGCACACCTGGACGGCCCGGCGCGCGACCCGGCTCGGCCTGATCCCGGTCGGCTACGCCGACGGCCTCCCCCGGCTGGCCTCGGGCCGCGCCGAGGTCTGGGCCGGCGGCCGGCGCCGCCCGGTGGCCGGCCGGATCTCCATGGACATGACCGTCGTCGACCTGGGCCGCGACAGCCCGGCCGCCGTGGGGGACCCGGTGACCGTCTTCGGCCCGGGCGAGCACGGCGAGCCGACCACGGCGCAATGGGCCCGCTGGGCCGAAACCCTCGAACACGAGATCGTCACGGGCCTCAGCGCCCGCCTGCACCGGAGGAGCGCACCATGACCAGCACCCGCGTCGCCGTGATCGGCGGTGGCCGCAACTGCGAGCACGAGGTCTCCCTCGCCTCGGCCGCCGCGGTCGCCGACACCCTGGACCAGGCGGGCTACGACGCCGTCCGCCTCACCATCGACCCCGCCGGCGTCTGGCGGGACCGGGAGGACCGCCCGATCGCGCTGGCCGGGGCGGTGCACGCCCTGCGCTCCTGCGCGGTGGCCTTCCCGATGCTGCACGGCCCGCACGGCGAGGACGGCACGCTGGCGGCGCTGTGCGACCTGGCCGACGTGCCGTGGGTCGGATCGCCGCTGGGCGCCGGCGCGCTGGGGATGGACAAGTGGGCCACCAAGCTCGTCGCCGGCGCGCTCGGCATCGCCACGGCGCCCGGGCGGCTGTTGACCCGGGCCGGCGCGGACGCGTACACCTTCACGCATCCGGTCGTGGTCAAGCCGGTCGCCGCCGGCTCCAGCCTCGGGGTCACCCTGGTGCGCGACGCGGCCGGGCTCGGGCCGGCGCTGGACGCCGCGTTCGCCCACGACGCCCGGGTCCTCGTGGAGGACCTCGTGACCGGCCGGGAGATCGACGTGGCCGTGCTGGGCCGCCGGGACGGATCGCGGGTCGTGGCGCCGGCGCTGGAGATCGTCGTGCCCGACGGGGAGATCTTCGACCACGCCGCCAAGTACGGCGGCGCGCCCGACTTCCGCATCCCGGCGCCGCTGGACGAGGCCGACCGCAAGGACCTCGAGCGGGCGGCGGTGAGCATGTACGACGCCCTGGGCTGCGCCGGGGTGGCCCGGGTCGACTTCTTCCTCACCGCGCAGGGGCCGGTCCTCAACGAGGTGAACACGACGCCGGGCTTCACCGCGCAGTCGCAGGTGCCCAGAATGTTCGCCGCGACCGGAATGTCCTTTGCCGCGCTGCTCGACCTGCTGGTGCGCGATGCGCTGCCGGCCTGACCTCGCCGTTGCTTTGCCGGACGGGCCGTGCGGATGGTTCGCTTGAGGTGACCCGACCCGCGTACCTGGAAGACCCGATGACCGAGACCGACTGGCGCCCGTGGTTGCCCGAGGCGATCACGGCGATTGTCGTGCTCGCGTTCGGCCTCACCGAGGCCCTCGTGACCTGGGCGGTGACGGGCGGCAACCTCGTCGGCTTCGCGCAGGCGGTGACCGTCGCCTTCGCCGTCGCGCTGTGCCGCCGCGCGCCGGAGGCGGCGCTCGGGCTGGTGTGGGGGCTGGGCCTGCTCCACGTGCTGTTCGGCGCGCCGCTCATGCTCATCGAGTTCGCGCTGACCGCCGTGTTCTACGGCGGTGCGCGCTGGGGCCGCCCGCCGACGGTGGTGATGAGTGCCCTGTCGGTACCGCTGGCCGTGGTCGTGGCGTTCGTCCTGCACGACGGCAACACCGTCAGCCTGCACCTCCTGCTGGGCGGATCGCGGCTGGGCGTCCTCATCCGCGAGGAGTCGACCCTGCGGCTGGCCATGGCGCTGATCGGGCTGCTGGTCGTCGCCGCGCCCTGGCCCGCCGGGCTGCTGGTGCGCTCCCTCGAACGGGCGAGCACCTCCCGGACCGCGATGCTCGCCGCCGAGGAGGTCGCCGCCGGGGCCCGGCGCGAGACGGAGCACGCCCACGAGATCGCGCACCTGCGCGACCAGCAGACCCGGCTGGCCCGCGACGTCCACGACGTCGTCGGCCACTCGCTCGCGGTGATCCTGGCGCAGGCCGAGTCGGGGCAGTACCTGGACGACACCGAGCGGCTGAAGAAGGTGCTGCAGACGATCGCCACCTCGGCGCGCTCGTCCCTGCGCGACGTGCGCCAGGTGCTCTCCTCGACCCAGGACACGGGACGGGGCGACGCGGACCGGTTCGAGGGCCTGATCGCGGGCGTACGCAGCGGCGGGCACGAGATCGTCGTGACCGAGCTGGGCGCCCCGCGCCAGCTGCTGCCGGACGCCGCCGAGGTGGCCTACCGGGTGCTGCAGGAGATGCTCACCAACGCCATCAAGCACGGCCGGCGGGATCGGCCCATCACGGTGGAGCGGGGCTGGCCGCCCGGGGGCGGAGCGGGGGTCCTGCGCATCGAGGTGACGAACACGACCGAGCCTGCCGATCCCGCCGGGACCGCCAACGCCGGGCGCGGCCTGGACGGCATGCGGCGGCGGCTCGAGGCGATCGGCGGCCGGCTCGACGTGCGGCGGCCCGAGAGCGCCACCTTCACCGCCGCCGCGTTCGTGCCCGTCCGGGGCGGCGCGGGATGAGCGAGGAGATCACCGTCCTGCTCGTCGACGACCAGGAGCTGTTCCGCGAGGGGGTACGGGTCATCGTCGACGCCCAGGAGGGCATGCGCGTGGTCGGCGCGGCCGGGGACGGCGTGGAGGCGGTCCGCCTCGTCGAGGAGCTGCAGCCCGACGTCGTCCTCATGGACGTCCGAATGCCGCACATGGACGGCGTCGAGGCGTCCCGGCAGATCTTCACCCCCGAGCGGGTCGCCCGCCGGACCAAGCCGGTCCGCGTGATCGTGCTGACCACGTTCAACCTCGACGACCGGGCCGCCACCGCGATCCGCCACGGCGCGAGCGGCTTCCTGCTCAAGGACACCACGCCGCTGATGCTGCGCGACGCGATACGCACCGTCCACGGCGGCAACGCGGTGCTCGCCCCGCAGGACCTGGCCACCCTGCTGGACCAGCAGTTCCAGGCCGAGACGGCCCCGCCGGCGGCGTTCCTCGGCCTGACCGACAAGGAGCGCGAGGTGTTCACCGCCGTGGCCCGGGGCCTGTCCAACGCGGAGATCGCCGGCACGGTGTTCGTCAGCGAGTCCACGGTCAAGACCCACGTGGGCGCCATCCTGCGCAAGCTGGCCCTGCGCGACCGGGTCCAGATCGTCGTGTTCGCCTACGAGCACGGCCTGGTCTGAAGCGGCACGCAGCCACCGCCTGGGATCAGGCGCCACCCGCCAGGGCACCGGAGATCCGCGACGACCGCGGCGGCCGGCCGTCCAGGCGCATCCGCGCGTGGGTCGGGCTCACCGTTGTGGTGCTGTACGCCATCGGCCGACGACAATTGCTCAGCGGACTCACCGCCGGCTTCGGCCGCTGGACCCCGACCATCACGCCGACGAAAGGCCCGACCTGTGACATCCGAAATTCACGTGGCGACCGACGGTGCCGACTCCGCCGACGGCTCGGCGGCCCGGCCGTTGCGCACCATCGGCCGGGCCGCGGAGCTGGCCCGCGCCGGCGACACCGTCATCGTCCACGCCGGGCAGTACCGGGAGTGGGTCAAACCCCGCCGGGGCGGTCTGAGCGACTCCCGCCGTATCACCTACCAGGCCGCCGCCGGCGAGCACGTCGTCATCAAGGGGTCCGAGCGGATCACCGGCTGGGAGCCCGACGGCGGCACCGTGTGGAGGGCGACGGTGCCGAACACCCTCTTCGGCGACTTCAACCCCTACGCCGAGGAGGTCGCCGGCGACTGGACCGTCTACCGCAAGGGCGCGCCGCACAAGCACCTCGGCGAGGTCTACCTCAACGGCCGCAGCTTCTACGAGGTCGCCTCCCGCGCCGAACTCGACGACCCGCCGCGGCGCACCGAGGTCCTCGACCACTGGACCGGCACCACCGTCGCGATCGGCGACCCCGAGCAGACCAGGTACGTCTGGTACGCCGAGGTCGGCGCCGACGCCACCACGATCCGGGCCAACTTCCAGGGCGCCGACCCCAACGCCGAGCTGACCGAGATCAACGTGCGCCGGTCCGTGTTCTACCCCGACGCCCACCACCTCGACTACATCACCGTCCGCGGGTTCGAGCTCGCCCACGCCGCCACCCCGTGGGCGCCGCCGACCGCCGACCAGCCCGGCCTCATCGGCCCGAACTGGGCCAAGGGCTGGATCATCGAGGACAACGTCATCCACGATGCGAAGTGCTCGGCCGTCTCGATCGGCAAGGAGGCGTCGACCGGCCACAACTACGCCAGCGACCGCGGCGACAAGCCGGGCTACCAGTACCAGCTGGAGTCCGTCTTCACCGCCGTGCAGCACGGCTGGGACAAGGAGACCATCGGCTCCCACGTCATCCGCCGCAACACCATCCGCGACTGCGGGCAGACCGCCATCGTCGGCCACCTCGGCGGCGTGTTCTCCACCATCGAGGACAACCACATCCACGACATCGCCGTCAAACGCGAGTTCTACGGCTACGAGATCGCCGGCATCAAGCTCCACGCCGCGATCGACGTGACGATCCGGCACAACCACATCCACCACTGTTCGCTCGGCGTCTGGCTGGACTGGCAGACCCAGGGCACCCGGGTCTCCCGCAACGTCCTGCACGACAACCGCCGCGACCTCTTCGTCGAGGTCAGCCACGGCCCGTACCTCGTCGAGCACAACGTCTTCGGATCGCCGGCCGCGCTGGAGGTGTTCAGCCAGGGCGGGGCCTTCGTCCACAACCTCGTCCTCGGTACCGTGCGCCTCGAGCCCGTGCTGGACCGGGCCACCCCGTACCATCGCCCGCACAGCACCCAGGTCACCGGGTACGCGGTCATCCTCGGCGGCGACGACCGGTGGATCGGCAACCTCTTCGCGGGCGCGGACCCGGCGGCCGCCTACGGCCCCGACGCCGAGGGCAGGGCCCCGGCCACCGCGGGCACCGCCGGCTACGACGGGCACCCGGCGTCGTTCGAGGAGTACCGCGACCGCATCGACGCCCAGCCGCCCGGCGACCACCAGCGCTTCGCGGGCGTGCGGCAGCCCGTCTACGCCCGCGGCAACGTATACGCACCGGGCGCCCGGGCGTTCGCGGGCGAGCACGGCGCGGTGGTCCTGCCCGCGGCGACACTGTCGATCGACTCCGAGGACGACGCCTGCTACCTGGCCGCCGACCTGCCCGCGGAGTTCGACCGCGCCCGGCTCGGCCCGATCGACGGCCGCGACCTCGGACGGGTGCGCTTCCCCGACGCCGAGTTCGAGGAGCCGGACGGCACCCCTGCCCGCCTGGACGTCGACCTCACCGGCGAGACCCGGCCACCCGGCTTCCCGGCGGCGGCCGGGCCGGTGGCGGGCCTCACCGCCGGGAGGAGCCGGGTCCGGATCTGGTAGCCCTCCGGTGGAGGCCGACACGACCACGGGCACGGTCCGCCGCTCCGACGTGCCCGGCGCGACCGTCGACGCCGTCTGGCGCCGCTTCCACGCGGCCCTGGAGCCGCTGCGCCCGCGGCTCGGGACGGTGCTGCTGCAGTTCCCGCCGTGGCTCGCCCACGGCGAGGCCGCGATCCGGCGCATCGAGGACACGATCGCCCGCCGGCGAGGCCCAGCGCGACGGGGCGCGCCTGGCCGAGCTGGTGGGCGTGCGGATGGCCGCCTGAGCCGGTTCAGAGCAGCGACAGCTGCCCGGTGACCGGCTGCAGCTCGTCGTGGCGCGCCGGGCCGATCGCGCAGCACGTCGCCGTGCCGGACACGACCTGCGTGCGCCCGGCGTCGTGGACGACCTCGACCGGCAGCCGCGCCTCCTCGGCCGCGGCGACCACGAGCCCGAGCGTGTCCTCGTCGGCGACCTTCAGCACGACCTTCGGCTGCCCGGCGCGCCACCAGTCGGCGAAGGCCGGGGTGGACTGGCTGCGCAGCGCGGCGATCACGGCGGCGTGGGCGGCCTGCGCGGCCATCTTGCCCTTGCCCATGCCGAGGTCGGTGCGCATCACGATGACGAGCCGGGTTTCGCTCATCTCACAAGGTTAGGTCGAAGCGTCGCATGAGGACCGGCGCCACGAGTACCGCGGCCGCGAAGATCGCGACCGTGGCGAAGACGGTGCGCAGGAAGACCGTCTCGGTCTTGTCGCCGGCGGTGAGCGCGATGCGGTGCGGCAGGCCGATGCAGCGCCACATGCGCCGGCCGGTCGGGATCGGCCACAGGATCGGCGAGCCGTGCCGGGTGATCATGTCGCCGAGCAGGTGGATGAGGCCGCCGATGCCGACGGCCACGCCGAGCAGCGGGTAGCCGCGGTCGCCGGGCAGCCGCTCGTAGACGACGAAGGCCGCGCCGGCCGCGGCGAGCGTCACGATGACCCAGCCGGCGCGCTCGGCCCACTTCTCGAACAGGCCGCGCAGGGCGAGGGCGAAGGCGAAGAAGAGCACGCCCATGACGGCCCACTTGCCGTAGGCCTGGCACAGGGCGAGCGTGCCGTACCCGACGCCGACGTTGAACACGATGGTGTGCGTGAGCGTGCGGTGGCCGTTGCGCCGCGGCGGGTCGTACTTCATGCGCGTGAGCTTGTAGACGCCGAGCGAGAACTTCTCGATGCACTCGGCGAGGAACAGCGAGAAGACGCCGAACGTGTGCGCGACAGTCGCGCCGCCCTGCCGGCTGGTGACCCGGCCGGAGAGGTCCAGGTCGGGCACGAGTGCGCCGCCGGCGCAGATCGCGGTGCCGACGGCGAGCTGGAGCGGCGTCTGGTGGTAGTGCCCGAGCTGCTCCAGCGCGAGCGACCCCGTCAACCAGACAGCCGCCCCGGACAGCGCATGCGAGGAGCCCATCATGCGCAGTGACTATCCCAGGTGGACGGTCATTCGTACATAGGATCTACAGTCGCATCAATGTGCCCGCAACGTCGAGTGTCGTTGCCGTCATCCGCGCCGCGGCGTCCGAGGCCAGGTAGAGGGCCGCATAGGCGGCGTCGTCCACGGTGGCCTCGCGAGGTGTCCAGGACACGACATTCGCGCGCACGCCGGACAGCGCGAACAGCCGCGCGTAGTGCTGGGTGAGCGCCGTCACCCCGCCGCCGACCGCGTTGGTGGCCGGGTCGGTGCCCACGGGCGCGAGCGTGACGACCGCGCCCGTGCCGGACTCGGCCATGGCGGGCACGAACGCCTGCAGCGCCAGGAAGGTGGCGGTCAGTCCACTGTCGACGGTGCGCTGCCAGCCGCCGGCGCGCTGTTGGCCGGGCAGCACGAAGAGCAACTCGGGCGCGCCGAGCTCGCCGAGGACACTGTGCCGTACGGCATCCATGGCCGCGGCGTCGGCGCACTCCAGCCCGGTGGCGACGACCCCGACCGCCTCGGCGCCGTTCCAGCGCAGCTCGTCGACGAGGTCGGCGAGGGACAGCTCGTCGGGGCCGACGACGGCCACGCGCGCGCCGCGCTCGGCCAGCAGCCGGCAGACGGCGGCGGCGACCCCGTCGGAGCCGCCCAGCACGACCGCGATCCGGCCCTTGAGCTCAAAGGATGATCCAAACACGACGGCCCCTCCCCGGGTCGCCGGGGGCCGCCGTGTGGCGACGGCGGCCCCCGTCCTTGTCAGCGGCTCCAGCCCTGCTTCTGGTCGGACGCGGCCCCCCACGGTCCGCGCCCCCAGTCCCCCCGGCCGTGCCCGTGGTGATGTCCCCACGGCCCGCGGCCGAAGCGCGGGTGGCCGCCGTAGGCCCGCCAGCGCGCATGGCGGGCCAGGCCGAACACCATGAAGAAGAGCGGGATCGCCGGCCAGAAGAAGTGCGCGCCCGAGAGCGCCCACAGCCCGGTCAGCGCGGCGGCGACGACGGCGACGAAGCCGGCGTGGCCGAACAGGTGCCGGCGACCGTCCCGGGCGAACTGCTCCCGGGCCTCCGGCGTCTCGTGCAGCCCGCGCCGCCCCCCTTCGGGCAGGTCGGCGGTGAGCGGCGGCAGCTCGTCGCGGAACTTCGCCGCGTACACCTGCGCCAGCCGCTCCTCCCCCTCCTCGAGCGTGAGCCGGCCCTCGGTCATGCCGGCCCGCATCATGTTGGCGTATTGTTCGCGCTCCTCGTCCGAGGCGCGCACCCTCTCGCCGGCCATGTCGTCGGCCCCCTTCCGTTGATGGACTCCAGCGTGCGGCAAGCGCGGCGCCGGGCGCGTCGCACCGGGGACGGCTCATGCGGTACCTCCGGCGACGCAGCCGGGCCGGGCGTGTACTCCCGCGGGAGTAGTCGCCGCCGCGCCGGGAAGGCGATGCCGCTGGTGAACCGCCTCCACTACGGTTTGTGCCGTGAGGAGAAACGCGCCGTGGGCCAGCGAAGAGCGCGCCGCGCACCTCGAGCGCAAGCTCAAGCGCTTCGAGGAGCGGCTGGAGCGCCGCCGCGGGCAGAGGTTCCGCGGCCCGCACTCCGTGCCGCTCGCGGTGTTCCTCGCGCTCGTACAGGTCTTCGGCACCCGCGCCGCCGCCTACGGCTCGACCGGCCACACCCTGGACGAGACCGGATACCTCCTGCTCATCGCCGGCCCGGCCGCGCTGCTGTTCCGCACCCGGCTGCCGCTGTTCGCGCTGGCCGGGGCCCTGACGGCCACGGTCGCCTACTTCTCGCAGCTGTACCCCAACGGGCCCGGCTTCATCGCCGCGCTCGTGGCGGTGTTCAGCGCGCTCAACGCCGGCTTCCGCTGGCTGACGTGGCTGGCCGTCATCGTGGCGTACACCTCCTATGTCGTCCTGGTCCTTCCCCACGCCTCGCTGGCCCGCCTGGTGGTGATCGGCGTGTGGTGCCTGATCATCTCCGTCTTCGGCGAGGCGGCCCGGGCGCGCGGCCTGCGGTACAGCCAGATGGCCCGCGACCGCGCCCACCAGGAGGCCCTCGCCCGGGCCGAGGAGGAGAAGGCGCGCAAGGAGCAGCAGCGCCGGCAGGCCAGCGACGAGCGGCTCCTGATCGCCCGCGAGCTGCACGACGTCATCGGCCACCACCTGTCCCTGATCAACGTCCAGGCCGGCGTCGGGCTGCACCTCATGGACGAGCAGCCGGAGCAGGCCCGCGTGGCGCTCAGCGCGATCAAGCACGCGAGCGCCGAGGCGCTGCGCGAGACCCGCGCCGTCCTGGCCGGGCTCAACCCCGGCGAGGCGGCCCCGCGCACGCCCGCCCCCGGCCTCGCCGACCTGGAGCGCCTGGCCGGCGAGGCCCGCGGCGCCGGGCTGCCGGTCACCGTCGACACCGTCGGCCCGCCGCGTGCGCTGCCGCCGCAGGTCGACCGGGCGGCGTACCGCATCGTGCAGGAGGCCCTGACCAACGTGCGCCGGCACGCGGGCCCGGAGGCGACGGCCACGGTCGTGGTGGCCTACGGCCCGCGCGCGCTGACCCTCACCGTGACCGACAACGGCGTCGGCGCCGCCACCCCGGCCCCGGGCCCGGCCGCCGAGTCGGGCGGCAACGGCATCGCCGGCATGCGCCACCGCGCGGCGACGTTCGGCGGCTCGGTGGAGGCCGGGCCGCGCGACGACGGCGGCTTCGAGGTCCGCGCGACAATCCCCCTGAGCGAGGAAGAGACGACGTGATAAAGGTTCTGCTCGCCGATGACCAGGCCCTCGTGCGGGCCGGCTTCCGCGCCCTGCTCGACGCCCAGTCCGACATCGAGGTGGTGGGCGAGGCCGCGGACGGCGCGGAGGCGGTGCGGCTGACCGCCCGGACGCGCCCCGACGTGGTCCTCATGGACATCCGCATGCCGGTGCTCGACGGGCTGGAGGCGACGCGGCAGATCGCGGCCGACGCCGCCCTCCGCGACGTCCGGATCGTCATCCTGACCACGTTCGACCTCGACGAGTACGTCTTCGAGGCGCTCCGCGTGGGCGCCAGCGGCTTCCTGGTGAAGGACACCGAGCCGGTGGACCTGCTGCGCGGGGTCCGGGCCGTGGCCGGAGGCGACGCCCTGCTCTCCCCGGGCGTGACCCGCCGCCTGATCGAGGAGTTCGCCAGCCGCTCCCGCGCCCCGCTGGCCCCCATGTCGCTGGACACGCTGACCGACCGCGAGCGCGAGGTCATGGCCCTGGTCGGGGCCGGGCTGTCCAACGAGGACATCGCCACGAAGCTCTTCGTGAGCCCGGCGACGGCCAAGACGCACGTGAGCCGGGCCATGATCAAGCTCGGCGCCCGCGACCGCGCCCAGCTGGTCGTCTTCGCCTACGAGGCGGGGCTGGTCCGCCCCGGCTGGCTGGGCTGAGCGCTCCCGCCGCCGTCGAGGCCGTTGCGGGCGATCACGGCGCGGTACCACTCGGCGCTGGCCTTGCGCCGCCGGTCCCGCGTGGCCGGGTCGACGCGGATGAGGCCCCAGCGCTGGGAGTACCCCTCGGCCCACTCGAAGTTGTCCAGCAGCGACCAGACGTGGAAGCCCTGCAGCCGTACCCCGGCCTGGACCGCCCGGTGCGCCGCGGCGAAGTGGTCGCGCAGGAACGCGATCCGGTCGTCGTCCTGCACGTCGTTCGTGGTCGGCATGCCGTTCTCGGTGATCGTGAGCGGGATGTCGCCGTAGTCGCGCTTGATGCGGGTCAGCAGGTCGTACAGGCCGTCGGGGTACACCTCCAGCCAGGTCGCCTGCGTCGTCGGGTGCTGTTTCACCCGGCCGCCCTTGGCGTCGACGAAGACCGGGTTGTAGTACTGCACCGCGAGCAGGTCCGTCCGCTCCCCGAGCACGGCCGCGTCGCCGTCGCGGACCGCCGCGCGGACGGGCGCCGGCTGGCCCGCGAGCCACCCGTCGGGGTACTTGCCCAGCAGCACCGGGTCGAGCCAGCGCCGGTTCTCCTCGACGTCGAGGGTGGCCGCCTGCTTCGCCGCCCCGGCCGAGCCGTCCGCGGCGTACACCGGCGAGAGGTTGAGCGCCGCGCCGATCCCGCCCTTGCGCCCGCTCGCCCGGAACGCGCGCACCGCGAGCCCGTGCGCGAGCAGCAGGTGGTGCCCGGCCACGTTGGCGATCTTGCGGTCCTTGATGCCCGGCGCGTGGGTCCCGGTGACGTACCCGAGCGACACCACCGTTTTCGGCTCGTTGAGCGTCAGCCAGGTCGTCACCTTGTCGCCGAGCGAGTAGAACATCTGCTGCGCGTAGTCGGCGAACCACTGCGCACAGTCCCGCTGCTCCCAGCCGCCCCGGTCCTGCAGCGCCTGCGGGGTGTCCCAGTGGAACAGCGTCGCCACGGGGGTGATCCCGCGGGCGAGCAGCCCGTCGGCGAGCCGGTGGTAGAAGTCCAGGCCCTTGGCGTTGAGCGCGCCCCGGCCCTGCGGCAGCACCCGCGACCAGGAGATCGAGAACCGGTAGCTCTTCAGGCCCAGGTCCTTCATGAGGTCGAGGTCCTCGTAGAGCCGGTGGTAGTGGTCGGCCGCCACGTCCCCGGTGTCGCCGCCGTGCGTGCGCCCCGGCTGGTGGCTGAACGTGTCCCACACCGACGGCCCGCGCCCGTCCTCGGCCGCGGCCCCCTCGATCTGGTACGCCGACGTGGAGGCGCCCCACGCGAACCCGTCCGGGAACCGCAGCGGACCCGCGGCCGGCGTGGGGGCCTGGGCGGGGGCCGCGGCGGAGCGGCCCGGGGCCGGATCGTCCGGAGAGCAACCCGCGGCGACCGCCCCGGCGGCGGCGAGGGTGAACAGGTGACGCCGTCGCATCCCAACGACGGTAGCCGGTCGGCACAACGGCCACGAACGGCGAACCGGCCCGAACGACGAAACGGCCCCGAACGACGAAACGGCCGCCCCCGGAGCGGGAAGCGGCCGTCGGTGCGCCAGGCGTGATCAGTCGGCGAGGTTGACGATGCCCTGAGCCCAGCGGAAGTACTTGTTCGTGCCCAGGTCACGGACGGTCTTGATGCCGAAGGCGGCCTGCAGCTTCTCGGCGTCGCCCTCGCTGACGCCGGCGATCGCGGTGACGGGGGCGTCGGCGAGCTCCTGCGCGCTCTTGCCTTCCCATTCCTTCATGAGCTTCTTTTCCAGACCAAGCATGTCGCGCTCCTTCTCTCGGTGAAACCCGCGCCAGGCTACGTCGCACGCCTACCGGCTGCAACGTGAGGGGTGCCAGCCGAGTGTGCCGTTCTGCTTGCCACATCGCCCGTTTCGCGGAGATGATCGGCTGATGAACAGCCAATGGGGGCTGACGATCCCTCTTACGGGGATCCCGCTGCCCGATCACGCTGCGTTGCTCGCCACGCTACCGGATCTCGGGTACACGGACGTCTGGTCCTCCGAGGTCGCGGGCACCGATGCCTTCACCCCGCTCGCACTCGCCTCGGCCTGGTCGCCCCGCCTGCGGCTCGGCACCGCGATCGTCCCCGTCTTCACCCGCGGGCCCGGGCTGCTGGCCATGCAGGCGGCCACCCTCGCCGAGGCCGCGCCGGGCCGGTTCGCGCTCGGCATCGGGGCGTCGTCACCCGTCGTGGTCGGCGACTGGAACGCGGTCCCGTTCGACCGTCCGTTCGAGCGCAGCCGCGACATCCTGCGGTTCCTGCGCGCGGCCCTGGCGGGCGAGCTCGTCGACGGGGTCTTCGACACCTTCGAGGTGCGCCGGTTCCGGCTCGAGCGGGCTCCACAGGTACCGCCGAAACTGCTTCTGGCCGGTCTTCGCGGGCGCATGCTGCGCCTGGCGGCGGCCGAGGCCGACGGTGCGGTCCTCAACTGGCTGTCGGCCGACGACGTCGCGACCGCGCGGGCCGAGCTGGCCGGGGCGCCGGACGGCTTCGAGATCGCGGCGCGCATCTTCGTGTGCCCGACCGACGACGCCGCCGAGGCGCGGGCGACCGCTCGCCGGCTCATCGCGGCCTACCTGACAGTGCCGGCGTACGCGGCGTTCCACCGCTGGCTGGGGCGCGGCGAGGTGCTCAAGCCGATGTGGGACGCGTGGGCGGCCGGCGACCGCAAGGGCGCGCTCGCCGCGATCCCGGACGAGGTGGTTGACCAGCTCATCGTCCACGGCTCGCCCGGCACGTGCCGCGCCCACGTCGAGCGCTATGCGGCCGCGGGCGTGACGACGCCGGTGATCGCGCTGCTGCCGACGCGGGACCTGATCGCCGGCGGCGCGCCCGCGCTGCTGGAAACGCTGCGAGGCCTGGGGGCGCGGTCGTGAAGGTGGACGGGAAGGTCGTGGTCGTCACGGGGGCGGCCGGCGGGATCGGGGCCGCGCTGGCCCGGCGGTTCGCCGCGGAGAAGGCGGCCGCGCTGGTGCTCGCCGACCTCGACGGGGCGGCCGCGGCGGAGCTCGCGGCGACGCTACCCGGCGAGGTGGTCGGGGTCGAGGCCGACGTGACGAGCGAGGAGCAGGTCGCGGAGCTCGTCGGGGAGACGGTCGAGCGCTTCGACCGGATCGACCTGTTCTGCGCGAACGCGGGCATCACCAGCGGCGCCGGGCTGGAGGCGTCGGCCGAGACGTGGGCGCGGACATGGGCGGTGAACGTCATGTCGCACGTGTACTCCGCGCGCGCCGTCCTGCCCTCGATGCTCGAGCGCGGCTCCGGGTACCTGCTGCACACCTGCTCGGCCGCGGGCCTGCTGACCGCCGTCGGGGACGCGCCCTACGCGGTCACCAAGCACGCGGCGGTGTCGTTCGCGGAGTGGCTGTCCATCACGTACGGCTCGCAGGGCATCCGGGTCAGCGCCCTCTGCCCGCAGGGCGTGGACACGCCGATGCTGCGCGACGGCCTCAAGGAGGGCCACATCGGCGCCAAGGTGACCGCGGCCGGCGGTGCCGTGCTCTCCGCCGAGTCGGTCGCCGACTCGGTCGTGGCCGGGCTCGAGGCGGAGAAGTTCCTGATCCTGCCGCACCCCGAGGTCGCCCGGTACTACCTGCACCGCGCCACCGACACCGACCGCTGGCTCGCCGGGATGCGCGGCCTGCGCGACACCCTCGCATGAGGCAGCCCGACGTGCTCCAGCCGGCCCTGGACGTGGTCGTGCCGTTCGTCCGCGGCCGCCCGGGCCGCACCATCGTCGGCATCTGCGGCCCGCCCGCCGCCGGGAAGTCGACGCTGTCCTCGGCGCTCGCCGACGCCCTGAATGTCCACGATGGACTGTCCAGCGCCTCGGTGCCGATGGACGGGTTCCACCTGTCCAATGTGGAGCTCGACCGGCTCGGGCTGACCGACCGCAAGGGCGCGCCGGAGACGTTCGACGCGGCCGGGTTCGTGCACCTGCTGCGCCGCCTGCGCGCGGGCGAGGACCTCGTCTACGCGCCGATCTACAGCCGCACCCTGCACGAGTCGATCGGCGGCGTCATCCCCATCGCCTCCGGCGTGCGCGTGATCGTGGTCGAGGGCAACTACCTGCTGCTCGACCACGGCCCGTGGGCGTCGGTGCGCGGCCTCGTCGACCTCGTGCTGTACCTCGACGCGCCGGACAAGGTGCGGCAGGAGTCGCTGGTGCGCCGCCAGCTGGCCAAGGGCCTCGACCGGCCCGGCGCCGAGGACTGGGTCTTCCGCAGCGACGAGCGCAACGCCGCCGTCATCGCCGGCACCCGGGACCGGGCCGACCTCATCCTGACACGCTGAACAAGCGCGCGGCGTTGTCCCACAGCACCGCGCGCAGCCAGTCCTCGCCGAGGTCCAGGCGTTGCAGGGCCTCGATCTGGTGCTCGTACGGGTACGGGATGTTCGGGAAGTCGCTGCCGAGCAGCACCCGCCCGGCGAGCCCCAGCTCCCGCACGCGGGGCAGCAGCGCGGCGGGCGGCCTGCCGAAGAAGTCGGTGAACACCATCGTGGTGTCCAGGTGTACCGCGGGGTGGCGCTCGGCGAGCGCGAGGAACCCGTCGTACTCCGGCGCCCCGAGGTGCGCGACGACCGCGACGAGCCCCGGGTGCCGGCGCAGCACCTCGCCGAACGGACCCGGCCCGGTGAACCCGTTCGCGACCGGCCCCGACCCGGCGTGCACGACGACCGGCACCCGCGCCTCGGCGAGCAGCCCCCACACGGGGGCGAGCTCGGCCGCGCGCGGGTCGAAGCCGCCGACCTGCAGGTGCACCTTGAAGACCCGGGCCCCGTCGGCGACGGCCCGCCCGACGTACCCGGCCACGCCCGGCTCCGGGAAGAAGGTCGCGCTGGCCAGGCATCCGGGCGTGCGCGCCGCGAAGTCCATCGTCCACGCGTTGAGGTCCTCGGCCATGCCGGGCCGGTGCGCGTAGGCGAGCGCGGTGAAGTGGCGCACCCCGAAGCCGCGCAGCTGCGCGACGCGCTCCTCGTCGGAGCCGCGGTAGAGGATCGGCCAGGGCCGGCCCAGCAGCGGGCCGGCCTCGTCGAAGTAGGCCCAGACCTTGCGCAGCATCCGGGGCGGCAGGAAGTGCGTGTGCACGTCGAACAGCACATTTCGAACTTAGTGATGAGTTGTCGTGGCCGCACCCGTCTCACGTACGACGGAACACGACAAGCGGAAGGATGACGCCATGAGCGTGGGTGAGCTGGGCGAGATCGAC
The DNA here is from genome assembly GCF_040648435.1 of Dactylosporangium sp. NPDC049140. NCBI lineage: Bacteria > Bacillati > Actinomycetota > Actinomycetes > Micromonosporales > Micromonosporaceae > Dactylosporangium > Dactylosporangium sp. NPDC049140. The sequence continues at coordinate 78,260 of NZ_JBEZDS010000028.1, forward strand.
GAGACGGCCTTCTCGGGGCTGGCGCGGCGGCACCGGCGGGAGCTGCACGTGCACTGCTACCGGATGCTCGGCTCGTTCGAGGACGCCGAGGACACGGTGCAGGAGACGTTCCTGCGGGCGTGGCGGCGGCGGGAGACCTTCGAGGGGCGCTCGACGTTCCGGGCCTGGCTGTACCGCATCGCCACCAACGCCTGCCTGGACCTGCTCGCCAAGTGCCGCCCGGAGCCCGCGACCGGCGGCGAGGTGCGGTGGCTGCAGCCCTACCCGGACCGGCTGCTCGACGAGCTGCCCGCGGGCGGCGCGGACGAGCCGGAGACCGTCGCCGTCGCGCGGGAGACCATCGAGCTGGCGTACCTGGTCGCGGTCCAGCACCTCGCGCCGCGCCCGCGGGCCGTGCTGATCCTGCGCGACGTGCTCGACTGGACGGCGAAGGACGTCGCCGAGCTCCTCGGGGACTCCGTCAACTCCGTGAACAGCGCGCTGCAGCGGGCCCGCGCCGGCCTGCGGGAGCACCTGCCCGCCGAGCGGCAGGACTGGACCGGCGGCGAGGGGGACGCCGGGACGCGCGAGCTGGTGCGCCGCTTCACCGAGGCCAGCGTGGCCACGGACGTCGACCGGATCGCGGCGCTGCTGCGCGACGACGTCCGCTTCTCGATGCCGCCCACGCCGGGCCTGTTCGTCGGCCGCGACGCGGTGGTGAACGACTGGGTCGAGAGCGGCTTCGCACAGATGCGGGGCCTACGCGCCGTCGTCACCGCCGTGAACCGGCAGCCCGCCGTCGCCTTCTACCACTGGCGGGCGGCGGAGGGCGCGTACCTGCCGCTGACGATCGACGTCCTGCGCGTCACGGGCGGCGCGATCGCGGAGATCGTCACGTTCCACGCCGACCGGTTCCCGCGGCTCGAGCTGCCGGAGCGCCTGCCGGCGGACCGCACGGAGTAGTCCCGTGCGGACGCTCACGCTGCGCGCGGGCGCGCGGGTCGCGGTGGTCGCGGCCGAATGGCGCGACGCGTTCGGCGTCGTCACCCGCGGGCGGGTGCAGCTGGAGCTGCACGACGGCGCGCCCGGGCCGGTCCTCGGGCGCGACGCCGGGTTCTGGCTCCGCGGTACCGGCGTCCGCGCCCTGCGCAACCCCGGCCGTCGCACGGCGACGGTGCACATCGTCACGCCCGGTCACCGAACGATGGAGGAACGCCATGGACAGCCTGCATGACACCCGGGTCGTCGCCGGCCCGACCCACCGGTTCCGCCGGCTCGCCGGCACCGGCCTCGTCGCCACGCTCGCGGCGATGGCAGCCACCACCCTCGCCGCCGCGCTGGCCGCGGCCGCCGGCGCCGACTTCGAGCTCCCCGACGGCGGCGAGGCGATCCCGCTGCCCGGGTTCGCCGTGGTGACCGGCTTCTTCTCGGTCGTGGGCGTCGCCATCGCCGCCGCCCTGCTCCGCTGGAGCGCACGGCCCGCCGCGCGGTTCGTGTGGACGGCGGTGCCGCTGACCGCGATCTCGCTGGCGCCGCCGCTACTCGCCGGGGCGAACGCCGCCACCGCCGTCGCCCTGATCGGGCTGCACCTCGTGGCGGCGGCGGTGATGATCCCGGCCCTGGCCCGGAGCCTTCAGCGAGTGGGCTCCACGCTGGACGGCGACTGAGCCGGCAGGACCGGCTTGTCGAGCCCCGGCACGTGCACCGCCCCGCAGTCGTTGCAGACGACGTCCGTGGCGAACGGCATCAGGCGGTCCCGCACGGCCGGGAAGTCGCCGTCGCAGCGCAGGTCGAAGCGGAAGCTCGCGGCCAGCGAGTCCGGCTTCGTCGCGGCGACCAGGTCGGGCGCGTCGCTGAAGGCATGCTGGAACTCGGCCCAGGCCTCCTCCTTCGACTGGTACCGGTACGACACGATCTCGGGCGACGCGACGATCGCCGACTGCAGCTGCTCCCGCTGCGGTTCGGTCGTGTACGTCGGCAGGAACGCGCGGGCCTCCGCCGGGGTGCACGACGGGGACGGGGCGGCGGCCGGCCGATGGTCCGCCGACGGGCCGCGGACGACCCCGGCCAGGGCCGCGGCCAGCAGCAGGGTCAGGGCGGCGCCGCCGGCGGCGACCGCGACACGGCGGCGGCGGGCCGCGGCCGGGATGCCGCCCGGGCCCGGCGGGCGCAGGGAAGAGCGCGCGCGGTCGTCCAGGTCGCGGAGGGCGAGGCGAAGGCGCTCGTCGAGCTCAGACATGGTCGTCCCCCTCGTCGGTCAGGTGCTTGGCCAGGGCGATCCGCGCCCGGTAGAGCCAGGTGCGGACGGCGCCCTCGCGCACCCGCGAGAGCTCGGCGATCTCGGCGACGGGGAGGCCGGCGACGTAGTACAGGACCACGGCGCGGCGCTGGTCGGCCGGCAGGGCGGCGAGGGCGCGTTCGAGGGCCACCCGCTCGGGGCCGGGCCCGGCGACCGGCTCGGCCCGCTGGCCGCGCCAGTGCCGCAGGGCGACGCGGGCGCGGCGGATCCGGCTCGTGGCGAGGTTCCAGGCGACGCGGCGCACCCAGGCCGCCGGGTCCTCGTAGCGCGCGATCCGGCCCCAGCGCACCCAGGCCCGGATGAACGCCTCCTGGGTCACCTCCTGGGCCTCCTCGGTGCTGCCGAGGTAGACCGCGAGCTGCCCCGCGATGGTGCCGAACGAGGCGGAGTAGCACTCCGCGAAATCGGGCGGCATGGCCCTCCCGGCGACGGCCGGCGGCGGGACGCCGTCGAGCGTGTGGATCGTCATACCATCTACACGCCCGGCGGCGCCCCGGTGTCACATCGCTCAGGCGGGATTGTTCGCGTGCGTCAGGGTCTCCCACGCGACGAACAGGTTGTTGCTGCCGGCCGGGCGCGACTGCTCGGTCAGCCGCTGCGTGTTCGTCATGGCGATGCCCATGCGGTTGTGCAGCGCGTTGAAGGCGACCTCCGTCACCGGGCCGAGGCCGAGGTTCAGCTTGCCGCCGCACAGCCAGGAGGGAACGCCCTCGCCCAGCTGGTACCGGCTGTGGAAGCCGAGCGCGTACCGCAGCCGGTCGGCGATCTCGGGGTACACGTCCTGGCCCTGGATCCGGGTCGTCTCGGCGATGTGCGAGATCGCGGAGATGCCGTAGCCGGTGTGCGTGAAGTCGCGGCAGGTCTCCTGGGCGAGGCCGTTCTCGAAGGTGCCCTGGCCCTGCCAGTAGTTCACGATCTCGGACTTCGTGTCGACGGAGCCGATGCCCTTGGGGTAGGCGCCGTCCGTGGCGAGGTAGATGTACGCGGGGACGCGCGCCCGGAACTTGGCCATCGCCTTGTCCCAGCTCGCCCGGTCGTCCAGGAAGACGGAGATGCCGATCGCGGCCTCCATCATGGACAGCTCCCAGTTGCCGTTGCTGCTGCTGCCGCCGATCACCTTGGGCAGGTACACGGTGCGCAGCATGGTCGCGAAGCGCGCCTGGTTGGGCCAGCTGCTGTAGGTGTACCGGATGATCTCCGCCGCCCGCGGCCAGGACGAGCCCGCCCAGCCCGTCTGCAGCGGGGCGTTGCTGTTCGTGTGCTCCTTGATCGTGGCCGACCACGCGTCCATGATCGCGATCGCCTTCGTCGCGTACCGGCTGTCGCGCGTGATGAACCACGCCAAGGACAGGGTGTACGCGGCGATCGCGTCCTCGCGCTCGTCCGTGCAGCCGTTGTTCGGGTTCGAGTACGAGCCGCACTCGACGGTCGCGCGGGGCTTCGGCGTGCGCGTCAGCGACGCGTACTTCGAGCCCATCATCTGGTCGTTCGCCGCCTTCCACGGCTGCTCGCCCGCCTGCACCTTGCCGCGGACGAAGTCGAGCTGAGCCTGGCTGACCAGGACGCCGGGGTGTGCGAAGGTGGCGGGCGCCGCGGCGGTCTGCGGCGCCCGGGCGGTGGACTGGGCGGCCGACGCGTACGTGGCGCCGGCCACCGCGACGGCGACCGCGAGCCCGGCCGCGCCGAGCAGGACGAGTCGTCGTGACATGGGGCCTCCCGGGGGTGACACATCTGTTAGGCAGTCTGCCTAACGCGTCCCAAGCTGCCCGGGGAAGCCATCACATCGAAACTTAAGCATCCGTTGGGCAGGCGATCAGGTTGCGGGCATCATGGGTCCCGTGACCAACGCGACGCGACGTTCTCTTCATGGGCTGGCGGAGCTCGTGCTCGCCGGGCCCCAGCACCGGGCCAGCGGGACCATCCGGCTGCGGGTGCTCGACGGCGGGTTCGCCACCGTCGCCGCGCCCGACCTCCGGGTGACCGCCGACGCGCTCGTGATCGGCGACGACGGCGGGCGCCGGGTGACGCTGGCCGGGCGGACGCTCGGGGAGCTCGCCGCGGCGGCGGGGGTCGAGCCCGGGGCACCGCGCGACCTGTACCCGGACGGCTCCGGCGCGTCCGCGGACGACCCGGTCGTGCTGGACGGGGCCGCGGAGATCCTGGCCGGGTTCGCCGCCGGGGACGCGGCGCTGCGGGCCTTCAGCGCCGACGCCACGCCGGTGCTGTGGCCGGAGCACTTCGACCTCGGCGTCTCGCTCGACGAGGTGAACTACGGGGTGTCGGCCGGGGACGCGACGATCGACGAGCCGTACGCGTACGTCGGACCCTGGAAGCCGCGGACCGGGGACTTCTGGAACGTGTCGTTCGGGGCGGCGCACCCGCTGCGGGAGCTGCCCGACCTGCCGGCGTTCTTCGCGGAGGGACGCCGGCAGGCCGGATGAGGGCTACTGGAACAGCTTGGCGGCGGTGATGGCGGTTTCGATCACGCCGTAGCCCAGGAGGACGGCCACCAGGGCCCAGCTGACGATCAAGCGGACGCTCATGACGCCACCTTCTCCGGTTCGGCGGTCACGGGTTCGTGGAAGCGCTGCGGCACCGGGCGGATCAGCAGGTTGGCGACGAAGCCCACGGCCAGGATGCCCACCATGGTGAACAGGGCCGGCTGGTACGCCGACGCCGTCAGCGTGCCCGGCTTGCCCTGCGCGTCCAGGAAGCCGTTCACGATGAGCGGGCCCGCGACCCCGGCCGCGGACCAGGCCGTCAGCAGGCGGCCGTGGATCGCGCCGACCTGGTAGGTGCCGAACAGGTCGCGCAGGTAGGCCGGCACGGTGGCGAAGCCGCCGCCGTAGAAGGACAGGATGAAGCCGGCCAGCAGGACGAACAGGGCCGTGGCGGTGTGGCCCACCGAGGCCAGCAGGGCGTAGAGGACCATGCCGACGCCGAGGTAGCCCATGTAGATCGGCTTGCGGCCGATCAGGTCCGACGTGGCCGACCAGGCGAACCGGCCCGCCATGTTGAACAGCGACAGCACCCCGACGAAGCCCGCGGCGGCCGCGACGCTGACGCTGGAGACGCCGGCGTCGCGGAAGAAGTCCTGGATCATCGGGCTGGCCTGCTCCAGGATGCCGATGCCGGCGGTGACGTTGCAGAACAGCACCACCCACAGCAGCCAGAACGAGCGGGTCCGCAGGGCGTTGGCGGCGCTCACGTTCGCCGTCGTGACCAGCGGCTTCTCGCGGATCGAGGCGGGGTCGAAGCCCGCCGGCCGCCAGCCCTCGCGGGGCACGCGGACGTTGAAGACGCCGAACATCATGATCAGGAAGTAGCCGATGCCCAGCGTGACGAAGAGCAGCACGAGAGCGGAGCCGCCGGCGACGGACTTCGCGTTGTTCGGGTCGTAGCCGGCGTCGTAGAGCGACAGCAGCTGCCGCGACAGCGGGCTGGCGATCAGCGCGCCGCCGCCGAAGCCCATGATCGCCAGGCCGGTGGCCAGGCCGGGCCGGTCCGGGAACCACTTGATGAGCGTCGAGACCGGCGAGATGTACCCGATCCCGAGCCCGATCCCGCCCAGGACGCCGTACCCGAGGTACACCAGCCAGAGCTGTTTCGTGCTGATCCCGAGCGCGGCGACGAGGAAGCCCGCGCCCCAGCAGCAGGCCGAGACGAACATGGCCTTCCGCGGCCCGTTGCGCTCGACCCAGGTGCCGCCGACCGCGGCCGACAGCCCGAGCATGACGATGGCGATGCTGAAGATGATGCCGATCGCGGTCTGGCTGGCGCCGAAGTGTGCGATGAGCGAGTTCTTGTACACGCTCGTGGCGTACGCCTGACCGATGCACAGGTGCACGGAGAGCGCCGCCGGCGGGATGAGCCAGCGGCTGTACCCCTCCGAGGCGACCGTGTGCCTGGAGTCCAGAGCCGATAGCAGTGACATCGGACACCTCCTAAGGCCGAGCCACAGTTTAGATCGCCATACGTCTATCTCGCAGCGCAACTTTCCGCTGATCAGAAAGGTCGTGATCCAAATGACGCCATAGTTGAGCAACAATTGCCCGGTGGATCGTGTGACTGTCTGGGACGACCGGCGCGGCCCCGACGATCGGGCCCGGCTCGCCCCCGGCCGCCCCCGGGACCTTGACCGCAGCCCCGACGTCCTCGTGGTCGGCGGCGGCGCGATCGGGCTGGCCGCGGCCGTGTTCGCCCGCCGGGCCGGCCTCGGACGGGTGACGCTCATCGAGCGCGCCCCGCGGCTGGTCCCGGGCGCCTCCTCCGGCAACGGCGGCGCGATCGCCCCCGACCTGCACGAGGAGAGCGACGGGCCGCGGTTCGTGGCCTTCGGGCGCAAGAGCCGGCAGCTGTACCGTGACCTCGACGCCGAATGGCAGGGCGCGATCGGCGCCTGGCCCACCCGCTGGCTGGACATCCGCCCGGTGGAGGCGTTCCCCTTGCGCGGCGGCCTACTCGACGCCGCCGGCGTGCAGGCGTTCCCCGGCCGCGGCGGCCTGCTCGACGCCGCCGGCGTGCAGGCGTTCCCCGGCCGCGGCGGCCTGCTCGACGCCGCCGGCGTGCGCGCGCTGGAGCCCGATGTGCGGCTGCCCGACGGCGCCGCCGCGCGGCTCTTCGAGGACCAGCTCGCCGTCGACCCGCTCCGGCTGGCGGCCGCGCTCGCCGCCCGGGCCGGGCAGGTGGTGACCGGCGTCGGGCTGCTCGGCGTCTCGGTGCGCGGCGACCGGGTCTCGACCGTGCACACCACGGCCGGCGACCTCACCCCGGGCGCGCTGGTGGTGGCCACCGGGCTCGTGCCGCCGCCGTGGCATCAGGGAGTACGGCAGCGCTGGGTCAAGGGCCACATGCTCGCGCTCGCCCCCGGCCCCTGGCGGCTCGGCAGCGTCCTGGCCGGGCCCTACGGCGGCGGCACCCCGCTGCCGGGCGGCGGCGTCGTCTGCGGCGGCACCTTCGACGAGGGCGACCGCTCGCCGGAGGTGCGGCCCGAGGTGAGCGACCCGATGGCGAAGGACCTCGCGACGCTGGTGCCGGCGGCCGCCGAGGCGCGCATCAGCCACCGCTGGTGCTGCTTCCGGCCGCACATCGAGCACCGCCAGCCGGTGGTGGACCGCCTGCCCGGGGTGACAAACGCCTGGTTCGCGGGCGGCCACTTCACCACCGGGATCATGATGGCCCCGGCGACCGGCGCGGCGCTGGCCGACTGGATCGGCTCGGGCCGCACGCCCGAGGACGTGCGGACCTTCACCCTGCCGCGGACGCCGTCACCGTGGCCGACTCTCGGCCCCACCCACTGAGCGTCAGGCGGTCAGGTCGACGTAGGTCGACCAGCCCCCGGCGTAGTACTTGTAGTACGCGTGCCCGTCCTGCGCGAGGGTGTACGCCTCGGTGGTGCCGAACGGCGGGTTGTACAGGCTCTGCGGCCGGCCCACCGGGCGCACCGGGTCCGCCCGGCGGACGAACAGCAGCCGGTTCGGCGTACCGTTGCGGGCGTAGGCCGGGTACGCGTTCAGGTCGAGCACGCCGGCGGACGAGCCCCGCACGAGCGCGTTGCGGACCTGGGTCGGGTTGCAGTCCTGGTGGGCCTGCAGGATGAGCGCGGCCGCGCCGGTGACGTGCGGCGAGGCCATCGACGTGCCGTCCAGCAGCGCCGTGGCCGTGTTGCTGTCCTTCCAGTCCGACCAGATGCCGGCGCCCGGCGCGTAGAGGTCGACGCAGGCGCCGTAGTCGGACCAGTACATCGGCTTGTCCTCGATCGTCACCGCGCCGACCACGATCGCCTCGGCCACGTCGCCCGGCGAGTTGTTGCAGGCGTTTGTCGGGTTGCCGTTCTCGTCGCCGTTACCGGCCGCCACCGACCAGGTCAGGCCGGAGCCGGTCGAGCGCTTCAGGGCCGCGTCGATCATCGCCGACGGGTGGTCCGAGGCTCATGTTCGCCACGGCCGGGTGCTGCGCGTAGGCGGTGATCCAGTCGATGCCGCCGACGACCTCGTCCAGGAAGCCGTTGCCGCTGCAGTCGAGCACGCGGACGGCCTTGAGCGTGATCTGCTTGGCCACACCGTAGCTGGTGCCGCCGATCGTGCCGGCCACGTGGGTGCCGTGGCCGTCGCAGTCGTTGGCGTTGCCCGGGTCGTTGCTGTTGTTGTCGTTTTCGGGGTTGTAGCAGTAGTGGTCCCCGGTGCGGTTGACGAAGTTGTGCATTTAGCTGGCACGGCCGCCGAAGTCGTTGTGACGCTCACCGCCGGCAACGCCCAAGGACGCCGCATCCAAACAACCGCCCGACTGCACACAACGCTCAATCGGCCGCAACGCTCAATCGCCCGCAACGCTCAACCAACTCGACTGCACGCACCCCTCAATTGCACGCAGCGCTCAACGACGGCCGACTGCACGCGGCGCTCACCAGCACGCAACGCTCGACGGCACCCAACTGCGCGTAACGCTCATCTGCACGCAGCGCTCAACGACGGCCAACTGCACGCACCACGCAACTGCACCCGACCGCACGCAGCGCACAACTGCACGCAACGTTCGATGCCGGCCGACTGCAGGCGGCGCGCAACTGCCCCCGACCGCACGCGACGCGCAACGACACGCGACCGCACGCAGCGCTCAGCGACGGCCAACGACACGCACCACGCAACTGCACCCGACCGCACGCAACGCGCAACTGTGCGCGGCGCTCGATTACGGCCGACTGCACGCGGCGCGCAACTGCCCCCGACCGCACGCGACGCGCAACGACACGCGACCGCACGCAGCGCTCAGCGACGGCCAACGACACGCACCACGCAACTGC
>NZ_JBEZDS010000028.1:87438-104871 GCF_040648435.1 Dactylosporangium sp. NPDC049140
CACCCGACCGCACGCAACGCGCAACTGTGCGCGGCGCTCGATTACGGCCGACTGCACGCGGCGCGCAACTGCACCCCGACCGCACGCGGCGCGCAACTGTGCGCAGCGCTCAAACTGCACGCGGCGCTCAATGACAGCCGACTCGATGCGGCGCCCGACTGCGCGCCGCGCGCAACTGTGCGCAGCGCTCAAACTGCACGCGGCGCTCAATGACAGCCGACTCGATGCGGCGCCCGACTGCGCGCCGCGCTCAACTGTGCGCAACGCTCAAACTCCACGCGGCGCTCAATGACAGCCGACTCGATGCGGCGCCCGACTGCGCGCGGCGCTCAACGGTGCGTAGCGCTCGGTGACGCCTCACTGCGCACACGCGAGTCTGCGACACGCGGCGCTCAAGGGCGTTGGATGAATGTGGGCACTAACCCCGTCAGCGGCGGCGAATCCACCAGATGATGCCCAGCACCACCGCGAAGCTCGCCGCGGCGGTCACGACGTAGGGCATCACGCGCCGCACCGCCGGGCCCACCCCGGCCACCGCCAGCAGGTCGATCGGCTCGGCGTCGGGCTGCACCGGCGCGACCGGCTCCCCCGCCCGGGCGTCATCCACGGTGACGACCGGCCCCTCGGACCCCTCCGGCGCCTCCCCGCCCGTGACCGGCGCGGACGGTGCGGCCGGCGAAGGGGCGGTGTCCTCGGCGAGCTTGCCCGCGAGGCAGTCCGCGAACTGCCCGATGAGCCTCCCGCTCACGTCGCCGATGAGGCCGCGGCCGAACTGGGCGGCCTTGCCGGTGATGTCGAGGTCGGTCGACACGTTCACCCGGGTTCCGTCGCCCTCCGCGACGAGCGCCGCGGTCACCGTCGCGCGGGCGGTGCCGCCGCCGCGGCTGTCGGCGCCCGACGCGCCGATCACGACGCGCCGGGCGGCCTCGTCGCGCTCGACGAAGCGGCCGGAGCCCTTGAACGTGAGGCTGACCGGGCCGAGCTTCACCTTCACGGTGCCGGTGAAGTCGTCGCCCTCGACCGAGGTCAGTGTGGCCCCGGGCATGCAGGGCGCGATTCGTTCGATGTCCAGCAGCACGGCCCAGGCCCGCTCGACCGGGACGGGCACGATGAAGGTGTTCTCCAGTTGCACGGGCCGCTACCTCCAAAAGGTCGATGGCCCCGGCACGCGGCCGGGGCCACCTCGACGTTAGTCAGATTAAACGCCCAGCGCGCGGCAGACCGCCCGGGTGGTCAGGACCCGCGCGAGCTCCCGGCGGTACTCCGCGGACGCGGTCAGGTCGTCCACCGGCGCGGTGCCGGTCGCCGCCCGTGAGCAGGCCTCGGCGATCGCGGTGGGGGTGGCCGGCGAACCGGTCAGGGCCGTCTCGACGTCGCGGGCGCGATGGGGTACCGGCCCCACGTTGGTCAGCGCGACGCGGGCCGCCCCGATGCCGCCGTTGTCGCGGCGTACCGCGGCCGCCACCCCGACGATCGCCCACGACTGGGCGGTGCGGTGGAACTTCTCGTAGTGCACGGCCCAGCCGGCGGTCGAGGGCAGGCGTACCTCGACCAGGATCTCGTCCGGGTCGAGCGCGGTGGTGAACAGGTCGACCGCGAAGTCGGCCGCGGGGACCGACCGCCGGCCCGCCGGGCCCTGAACGACGTATGTCGCGTCCAGGGCCGCCGCCACGGCGGGCAGGTCGGCGGCCGGGTCGGCGTGGGCGAGCGAACCGCCAAGGGTGCCGCGGTGACGCACCTGGCGGTCGCCCACCGTCGCGGCCGCGGCGGCGAGCAGCGGCGCGTGCTCGCGCACCAGGTCGGACGCCGCCACCTCCGCGTGCGTGGTCATGGCGCCGATTACGAGCGCGTCGCCGTCGACGCGTACGCCGGCGAGGCCCGGCACCGCGCCGAGGTCGATGAGCACGGTCGGGGCCGCGAGCCGGAGCCGGAGCACGGGCAGCAGCGACTGGCCGCCGGCCAGGAGCTTGGCGTCCTCGGCCGAGCCGAGCGCGGCGACCGCCTCCTCCACAGTGGACGGCCGCGTGTAGTCGAACGGAACCGGGATCAACTCGCACCCCCTCGCTTCAGCGCCCGCCACACCCGCTCGGGAGTGCACGGCATCGGTACATCGGACACCCCGTAGGGCCGCAGAGCGTCGACGATCGCGTTGACCACGGCCGGGGTCGCGGCGATCGCGCCCGCCTCGCCGACGCCCTTGACGCCGAGCGGGTTCGAGGTCGCCGGCGTCTCGGTCCGGTCCGACTCGATGGTCGGCAGGTCCGCGGCGCTCGGGATCGTGTACTCCACGAACGACCCGGTCAGCAGCGTGCCCCCGGCGTCGTAGACGGCCTCCTCGTGCAGGGCCTGCGCGATGCCCTGGGCCACGCCGCCGTGCACCTGGCCCTCGACGATGAGCGGGTTGACCACCCGGCCGACGTCGTCTACCGCGACGTACCGCCGGATCGTGACTCTCCCGGTCTGCGTGTCGACCTCCGTCGCGCACAGGTGCGTGCCGTGCGGGAACGAGAACGTCTGCGGGTCGAAGGTGGCGTCGGCGTCCAGCGACGCCTCCACCCCGTCGGGCAGGTCGTGGGCGGCGAATACGGCGAACGCGCAGTCCCCGATGGTCTTGGCGGCTTCGGGTGTACCTCGCACCCGGAACGCCCCCGCCGCGAACTCGAGATCGTCCGGGCTGCACTCCAGCATGTGCGCGGCGACCGTCCGCGCCTTGTCGCGTACCTTGCGGCAGGCCTCGACCAGCGCGACCCCGCCGACGGCGAGGGAGCGGGAGCCGTACGTGTCCAGCCCCTTGTGCGAGGTCCGCGTGTCGCCGTGCAGCACCTCGACGTCCTCGAAGGCCACCCCGAGCTCGTCGGCGACGATCTGGCTCCAGGCCGTGACGTGACCCTGGCCGTGCGGGCTCGTGCCGGTGACGACCTCGACCTTGCCGGTGGGCAGCACGCGCACCGCGGCGGTCTCCCAGCCGCCGGCCGCGTACCGCAGCGCGCCGAGGATCCGCGACGGGGCCAGGCCGCACATTTCCGTATATGTGGAGACTCCGAGCCCAAGCTGTACCGGATCCCCCGCTTCTCGCCTTTTCGCCTGCTCGGCCCGCAGGCCGTCGTAGCCGAACAGCTCGAGGGCCTTGTCCGTGGCCGCGTCGTAGTCGCCGGAGTCGTAGACCAGGCCCGCCACGGTCGTGAACGGGAACTCCTCGGCCTTGATCCAGTTGCGGCGGCGCAGCTCGATCGGGTCGAGCTCCAGCTCGGCGGCGAGCTCGTCCATGGCGCGCTCGATCGCGTAGGTCGCCTCGGGCCGGCCCGCGCCGCGGTAGGCGTCGGTGATCGTGGTGTTGGTGAAGACGCCGGTGCACTCGAAGCGGTACGCCGGGACCTTGTAGATCGAGTTGTACATGAATGCGCCCAGGATCGGCACGCCCGGCCCGACCAGCCCGAGGTAGGCGCCCATGTTCGCGATGAGCTTGACGTCGATGCCGGTGAGGGTGCCGTCGCGGCGGGCGGTGAGCGTGATGTCCTGGATCTGGTCGCGCCCGTGGTGCGCGGAGAGCATGGTGTCGCCGCGCGTCTCGGTGTACTTGACCGGCTTCTGGATCCGCTGGGCGGCCAGGAACGCGATCATCTCCTCCGGCGTGACCTGGAGCTTCCCGCCGAAGCCGCCGCCCACGTCGGGCGCGATGACCCGGATCTTGTGCTCGGGGACGCCGGTGAGCAGCGCATAGAACACCCGCAGGATGTGCGGGATCTGGGTGGCGGACCAGATGGTGTACTCCCCTGCGCCCGGATCCACCACGACGCTGCGCGGCTCCATGAAGGCCGGGATCAGGCGCTGCTGCACATAGCGGCGCTGGACGCGCACCTCGGCGTCGGCGTCGGCGACGCTCGTGCCGGTGCCCGCGGCGGCGGAGTCGAAGATCCAGGTGTACGACCGGTTGGTGCCCTTGTCCGGATGCACCAGAATCTGGTCTTCGGCCGCGGCGGCGAGGTCGAGCATCGGCTCGAGCGGCTCGTAGTCGACCTCGATCGCCTCCAGCGCGTCGATCGCGCTCGCGGCGTCGCGGGCGGCGACGACGGCGACGGCCTCCCCGTGGTACCGGACCAGGTCAACGGCCAGCGGCGGCCGCACCGGGTGCACGATGTCCTCGGTCACCGGCCACGCGCACGGCAGGCTGCCCTGCACGTCGGCGACGTCGGCGCCGCTGAACGCGGCCACCACGTTCGGCGCGCTCAGCGCCCCGGACACGTCGACGCGCGTGATCCGCGCGGAGGCGTGCGGGCTGCGCAGGATCGCCAGGTGCAGCATCCCGGGCAGCGCGATGTTGTCGGTCCAGCGCGTACGCCCGGTGATGAGCCGCGCGTCCTCCTTGCGCCTCCTGGCCGCGCCGACCTCGGGTTCCACGATGGCGGTCATACGTGGACCTCGCTGACGTCGCTCGTGCGCAGCGCCGCGGCCGCGGCCTGGACCGCGCGCACGATGTTCTGGTACCCGGTGCAGCGGCAGAGGTTGCCGGACAGCCCCTCCCGCACCTCCTCCTCGGTCGGGTCGTCGTTCTCCCGGAGCAGGTCCACCGCGGACAAGATCATCCCGGGCGTGCAGTACCCGCACTGCAGCGCGTGCAGCTCGTGGAAGGCACGCTGCACCGCGTGCAACTCGCCGCCGGGGCCGGCCAGCCCCTCGATCGTGGTGACACTGGCGCCGTCGGCCTGCACGGCGAGGACGGAGCAGCTCTTGACGCTGTGCGGCACCGCGTCGGGACTGCCCATGAGGACCGTGCACGAGCCACAGTTGCTGGTATCGCAGCCGACGACCGTACCAACCTTGCCGAGCCGCTCACGAAGATGTTGGACGAGGAGGGTTCGCGGCTCGACATCATCGACGTAGCGGCTGCCGTCGACGTCGACACTGACGCGAACTCGTTGGGCAGAGGACATGCTGCCTCCCGCGGGGACATGCCAGTCAGGCAATGCCTGATCAGCAAACGCCTCCAATGAAGATCAAAGCAAGACCCTGGGTCTCTGGCTCGCTGCGCTCGCGGTGGGGGAGCTTCGCTCCACCCACGCCCCCTCAAAATCTCCGCCGGCCCGAACCGGCGACTCCCCGGCGCTCGATCGCGTCTCCCCCGACGCCGTGCGACGACGGTCAGCCGAACTCGTCCGGCGCGGCGTCCACCCGTCGCGCCCCCGGCGGCGCGGATCGTTCCGGCGTCGCCGGCGAACGGTCCGACTACGCGTGGTGCAACGCGGCCGGCCGCCACCCGGAGTCGCGACCGGAGCGGATGCGGCGGATGACCGCCGCATGGTCACGGTCGCGGCGCCGGCCGGACTCGACCGGGAGGCGGTCCGCCGCCCGCCGGCCCGCGTGAAGGTGGTGATGCCGGCCCGGAGCCGCAGCCGGCCGAGACCGCCGGTCAGGCCGGGACCTCGAGCGACCGCAAGGCGGGGACGGAACAGGTCAGCTGCGCAGGATGATCCGGCGGCGGCGGGCGACGAGGATCAGCACCGCGCCGGCCAGAACGGCGGCGATGCCGCCGCCGACCAGCAGGGCCGTGTCGGAGCCGGTCACCGGCAGCGCCGGGGCGGAAGGTGCGGCCGAACTCGGCACGGGTACGCGCTTCGCGAACACCGCGTTCAGGCCGCGCTGGCCCTCGACGACCTGGGCGTCGCCGGCGCCGCCCTCCGGGAGCACCATCTGCCAGCCGGGCGGCGTGGAGAACTGGAGGCCGACGGAGCCGGCCGGCAGGTGGGTCAGGTGGGCGATGCCCTTGGCGTCGGTGACGGCCTGGCCGTAGGTCTTGTTCGTGCCGTCCTCGACGGCGAGCACCGTGATGCCGGGGGCGCCCGGGCTGCCGTCGCCGCAGTCGCCGGTCGGGGCGTTGCCGACGCAGACCTGGACGTCGACGTCGCCGAACGCGCCGGGGACCTTGATCACCAGGCCGGCGGTGTTGTCGGCGGCGTTGGCGTCGCCGTTGTCCGACTCGAGGGTGAAGCTCAGCGGGGCGCCACCGTACCGCCAGGCCTGGTGCGTGGTCTTCCCCGTGATCGTGAACGTCTTGGACCCGCCGGCGTCGAGGTCGAAGCCCGTCTCCAGCGCGCCGTAGTCCACGTCCTCCAGGCTCTTCACGTAGCCGCCGGCAATGTGGGAGTGCACGGCCTTGGCCGCGCCGTGGTTGGTGACCACCACCGTCAGCGAGAACGGCGCGTTCTCCGCGTAGGACGGCTGGTCGGCGGCGATGGCCACGGCCAGGTCCGGCTGCGGGTCGGCGGCCAGGGCGGCGGTGGCCGGCAGCACCGCGAGGGCGGCGCTGGCGAGGGCGGCACCGGCGACGGCGGCGGCGAGAGCGCGCATGAGGGACCTCCAGGGCAACGGAATCGACCAGCAAGTTATCGCTCCGCGTCGAGGCCCGTTGTCCCGTCGCCGGTGACCCCCGTCACACCGTTTTTCCACTCGCGCTACGTCGCGAATCGCTGCTTGAGGAGCCGCCGCATCCGCCAGAAGATCGACGAGATTCCGTTGTGGGGGAACGGGATCGTGTACGGCGCAGCGAGCTCGGGTACGTAGTCGGCACCCCTCCTCGACCAGTACCGCGACGCGGTCGAATCCGTACTTGCCTTGGAAAAGCCCGATCTCGTGTACCACGTTCTGCCGGGCCATGCGCTTGCCCTCCACGGTCAGGTCTTCGGCCGTCAGCACGCACACCGCGAACGAGCACAGCGCAAGGTTGGTCTCCAGCGCCTCGGTCACCGCCACGCTGCCCCACGTCTGGCGCTCGAAGAAGTGCACCGGAAGCCCCGGTTCGGCCTCGACGAGTTCCTTGACGGCCAACCAATCGGACCGGCCGCCGTGGGCGATGAACACCCCGAGCGGTTCGACGGGCGCGCGCCGCCCGGCGTCGAGCGAGCGGATCAGGCTCCGGGCGACCCGCGGAAACTGCGCGTGGCCACTGTGCCCGACATAGCGCAGTTTGTGGCGGGCCAGCGCCATGCCCAGCAGCGACCCGAGCTCGACCTGGAGCCGATCCGAGGTGATGACGGCGAGCAGCCCGGCCGCGAAGACGTCGCCGGCTCCGGTCGCGTCCTCGACCTCGCCCGCCGTCAGCGCCGACTGCGCGTAGTGGTCCCGCCGCACCCGCCCGGCGGACCGTGTGAAGGTGGTGATGCCGGACGGCTTCTTCACGAGGATCGTCGCGCCGGCCCGGGCCACTGCGAGCAGCCGGTCGGCCACGTCGCTCTCGTCGTCGCCCGGCCGGTACTCGCCGAGCGCCTTGAACTCGCGCTGGTTGAGGAGCAGGAAGTCCGCCAGCCGCACGATCTCGGCGATGTCGGGGGTGGGATTCGTCGCCCACACGTGCCCCGGGTCGAACGAGATCATCGTGTCGGCGCTGCGCTGCCGGACCGCATCGAGCACTGCGCGCATTCGTGGCGGTGTCCGCGTGTCGAGAAACGACGTCACGTGCACCACCCGGGCGCCCGACAGGTATTTGACGACCGTCTCGAAGTCGTCGTCGAGATAGTCGGCCATGAGTTCATTGGCCCCGGCGTGGGTCAGCAACGTTCGCTCGCCGTCAGCGATGAACGAGAAACAGATGCCGCTGAGCACGTCGGCATAACTGCGCACGCCGGAGTCGTCGATGCCGAGTAACTGCAGCTGCCCGTTGCTCGACATGCCCAACATCGGCATGCTTCCGGCGACGCCGACATAGCCCAGCCGCAGGCCGAGCCGGGTCTGAGCGATCGCGGTGATGGCGTTGAACGCCGACCCGCCGAGGCTGACCTTCAGCGAACCGGCGTCAGCCGCCTCCAGCGCGGCATAGATCACGTCCGCCCCGACGTCGCGTTCCACGCCCCATTCGATCGGTGCCTCACCGGCGAGCATGTCGTTGAGTCGCGCAACGAGGTGTACACCGTCGGCGGAGGCCTGCCGCTGCACCGTCGCGGCCGTCGCGATGTAGTCCAGGTTCAACGCGCCCACCCCGACGATGTCGAACCCGTAGCGGCCGTGAAAGATACCGGCCTGATGGACGACGTCCTGGTCGGCCAGCCCGAGACCGTCGTCCGTCGAGGCGTCCACGGTGAGCACGCACACGGCGAAACTGCACGCGGCCAGGATCGCCCGCATCGCCTCGGCGACCGGCGGCCGCGGTTCGACCCGGTTCAGCTCGAACACCACCACCCCGCAGTCGACTTCGAGGAATTCCCGGACGTCCAGGGACGGCGGAGAGCCCTCGTGCGACAGAAAAACCCCGGAGGGCCGCGGCCGCTGGCGCGTCAGGCTCTCCCGGATCTGCAGGAACCCGCCGGCCAGCGCCGGCAGGCCGGAACCCTGCAGCTTGTGGCGGGCCAGGCTGAGCCCGAGCAGTGAGCCGAGCTCGACTTGGATTTCCCTGGAAGAGAGCCCGGCAAGGACCGCGGCGGAGAACGCGTCCCCGGCCCCGGTGGCATCCTCCAACGCCCCGTCGGCCGCGAAGGGCAGCGCGAGCCGGAACTGCTCGACCGCGCCATCCGCCCGTCCCGGCCGGCCAGCCTTCAACGTTGCCCTCGAAACGGGCGGCCGACTCGATCACATGATCCGCCATGCGCCTGGTGAGGCTCGACGCGCTCGCGATGTAGTCGACGTTCAACGCCCCCAGCCCGACGACGTCGAGACGAGGTGGGGACCCTGTCATGACATCCTCCGCCGCCGGCTCGGGCCTAAATTGTGGCATCGACGACAAACGGTGGCAACGGTACGTGCGCATGCCGTCACTCCGCCGGAAGTGCCAGCGGCGGAGCGGTCGGTGGAGACGCGCTCAGACGCCGGGCCGGCTCAGCCCGCTCTCGTAGGCCCACACGACCGCACCGACCCGGTCCCGCACCTGCAGTTTGGCGAAGATCCGGCCCACGTGGGTCTTCACCGTGGTCTCGCCCAGGTAGAGGCGGCCGGCGATCTCGGCGTTGCTCAGCCCGCGGGCGATCAGGCTCAGCACTTCCCGCTCGCGGTCGGTAAGGCGCTGCAGGCGCGGGTCGGGCTGCGGGCCGGGGCCGGCGGTGACGTACCGGTCGAGCAGTCTTCGGGTGACCGACGGCGACACCATCGGGTCGCCTCGCAGCACGCCGCGGATCGCCACGAGCATCTCCGCGGCGGGCGCGTCCTTCACGAGGAAGCCGTCGGCACCGTTGCGCAGGGCCGCGAAGGCGTACTCGTCGAGGTCGAACGTCGTGATCATCAGGATTCGGGTCGCGGGCAGGGCGCCGCGGATCCGGCCGGCCGCGGTCACGCCGTCCAGGCCGGGCATGCGCACGTCCAGGAGGATCACGTCCGGGTGGTGCTCCACCGCCAGGTCGATCGCCTGCCGGCCGTCGGCCGCCTCGCCGACGACGGTGAGGTCGGGCTGGCTGTCGACCACCATGCGGAGCCCGACCCGCATCATCTCCTGGTCGTCGCAGATCAGGACCCGGGACGGTTTCCGGTCGGACATGCCTCCATGCTGCCGGTGTACCGCTGTGGAATCGCTGTGACGGCCGGTTCGAGCGGCAGCGTGGCGACCACCCGGTAGCCGCCCTCCGGCCGCGGGGCCGCGTCCAGCGTGCCGCCGAACATCGCCACCCGCTCGCGCATGCCCGCGATGCCCCGCCCGGACGACGGCAGCCGCGGCGACCGGGGCGCGGCGGTACCGTGGTCGCGCACCTCGATCCGGACCGCGCGCCCCGGGCCGGGCTCACCCAGATCGACGGTGACCTCGGGGCCGGCGCCGGCCCCGGCGTGCTTGACCACGTTCGCCAGCGCCTCCTGGACGATCCGGTAGGCCTGGACCACGGCCCCGGCCGGCACGTCGTCGCCGCGGCCGGTGACCCGGATGACCGCCCCGTCGACCCCGGCCGTCAGCCGCGGAAGGTCGGCCAGGGTCGGAGACGGCGGCGGCGGCGGTCCGCCGGCCTCCAGCACCGCCAGCAGACGGCGCAGCTCGTTCAGCGCCTCCCGCCCGGTGGCGCTCACCAGCCGCAGCGTCCGGTCCACCGCGGCCGGGTCGGTGTGCCGCATCAGCTGCGCGCCCTCGGCGTTGACGACCATGACGCTGACGCTGTGGGCGAGCACGTCGTGCAGTTCCCGGGCGATCCGGGTCCGCTCCTCCGCGGCGGCGGCGCGCGCCAGCGCCCGGCGCTCGGAGTCGGCCAGCTCGGCCCGGCGCTCGACCGACTCGAGGTAGGCGCGCCGGCCCCGCACGCGCTCGGCGAGCAGCCAGGCCGTGGCGATCGCCAGGCCGTAGGTGAGCAGGCTCCAGCCCGTGTCCGGGGCGGCCCGGACGGTGAGGGTCCAGGCGCCGAAGAACGCGGCCACGGCCGTACCGGCGACGGTCGCCGCCCGGCGCCGGCCGCGCACGACAAGCGTGTAGAGCATCAACAGCAGCGCCAGGTGGGCGAGCGGGAGATGCTCCGCCCAGGCCCGGGTGAGCAGCCCGAGCCAGGCGGCGGCGAGCATGATGGCGGTCATCGCCGCCGGGCGGTGGCGACGTCCGAGCAGCGGCAGTACCAATCCGGCCAGAACGAGGATCTGCACCCAGAGCGGCCGCCCGGCGGGCGGGACGACGATCGCCGGCGCCGCGAGGGCGACCGCGAGGATCGGGTCGACCGCTCGCCGTCCCACCATCCTGAACACGGCCCAACGGTACCGATCGGAGGACGGGCGGGAGTCCTCCCACGGTAGGACGGGGACGGCCGGCCGGACGGACGACCGATGATGATCATGGCTCCTAGCGTCCCCGCCATGTCGATTCTCACCGAGTTCCTGCGCCACCCGCTGCTGACCGGGGCGATCGCCGCGAGCTCGCCCGCGCTCGCCCGGACGATGACCGAGGGCATCGGCCTGGAGCGGGCCCGGACCGTCGTCGAGCTGGGGCCCGGGACCGGCGTCTTCACCGACGCGATCCGGCGCCGGGTCGGGCCCGGCACCCGGATCGTCGCGATCGAGCTCAATCGCCACCTCGCCGCGCGCCTGGCCGACCGGTACCGCGGGCAGCCGGTGGACGTCGTGCACGGCTCCGCCGCCGACCTGGCGAGCCTGGTGGACCATCCGGTCGACGCGGTGGTGTCCGGGCTGCCGTGGACCGTCATGCCGGAGCCGGTCCGGCACCGGATTCTCGATGCGGTCGCCGCTGTACTCGCACCGGCGGGCGCGTTCACCACGTTCGCCTACGCCCACGCGGCCTGGACGCCGCCCGGCCGCCGGTTCGCCGGCGAGCTCGGCCGGCGCTTCGGCACCTTGCGCACGAGCCGGCTGGTGTGGCGCAACCTGCCGCCGGCCTTCGCCTACCGCGCGACCGCCCCCTCAGGCGGGCTTCACGGCGGCCAGGCCCAGGACGTCGGGAACGCCGGCCGGGCCGACCTCCTCCACCCGGTCGAGCCGCAGCCCGGCCGCGATCACCGCGTTGAGCAGATCGGCGAGCGGTAGGTGCCAGGCGCCGACGCGGGCCCGGACCCCGGCCGGGCACCAGGCCTCGTAGGTGTGCGACCGGTCGGCGTAGCGCTCGTCGACGACGACGGTGGGCCGGGCGCTCCAGTCGGCGAACGCGCCCACGTAGCAGGGGTGCACGCCGATGTGGACGAACCGGCCGCCGGGCCGCAGCACCCGGGCCACCTCGCGGAGCACGGCCGCGTAGTCCGGCACGTCGGTGTGCGCGAGGACGCAGTCGACCGCCGGGACCGCGCCGTCGGCGAACGGCAGCGCCGCCGCGTCCGCCCGCACCACCGGTAGCCGGCGCACGGCGTGGCGCAGCTGGCCGCCGGACAGGTCCAGCCCGACGGGGCTCCACCCGAGCGCGCTCAGCTCGGCGGCCTGCACCCCGGTGCCGCAGCACAGGTCCAGGCAGACGCCCGGCCCGGCCCCGAGCAGCCGGCGCAGCAGCGCCTGCCGTCGCGTCGTGTACTCGGCGGCGGCCCCGGTCACGTAGTCCTCGTACCAGTCGGCGTGGGCGTCGTACGCGGCCTTCGTCGTCATCATCAGACCGTAGGCCGCAGCGCGCCGGCCCACCGTCCCGAGCCGGCCGCGTTCGCGCCCAGGGAGCCGTCGACCCTCGACGACAGGCATGCCGAGCGCGGTCGCGGCGCGCACGGCGTCCTCGGCGACGACAAATCCCACACCATGAGTCGCGTCAGCTCTCGGACGCCGGAACCACCAGTGGCCGCCCGACGGCGTCCAGGGCGGCCAGCATCTCCAGCTCCGCGCGGTAGCCGGCGCGGTCGAGGTCGCCGTAGAGGAGGCGCACCGTCGCGGACCGCTCGGCGTCGGCCAGGCGGCGGTGCGGCCGGCCCGTTGCGGCGGCCTTGTACAGGTGGCGCGAGATCAGCAGCACGTAGACGCCGGCGGTCGCCGCGGCGGCGAGCATGGTCGCGAGCACTCGCAGGACGCTACCGGGCGACGGGCGGGCGACGGTACCAACTCCGCGGATCGAATCGGTTGCACTACCCGGCGGCAACCCCTGGGCAATCGGCTCGCCGGGCATCCCGCGCGTCGCCGCCCGTCTGGGATGCTGGGCCCGTGGAGAGCGTCTACCGGCGGTCGGCCGGCACGGCCCGCGGCGAGGCCCGGCGGCAGGAGCTGCTCGAGCGCGTCGTGGAGGACCTCGCGGCCCACGGGCTCGTGGACTTCTCGCTGCGCCGGGCCGCACGCGCCGCCGGTACCACCCACAAGGTTTTGCTCTATCACTTCGCCGGCGTCGACGATCTGCTCGTGCAGGCGGTGGACCGGCTCCGGGAGCGGCGCATCGACACCGGGCTCGCCGCGGCCGCCGCCGGTCCGGGGACCCTCGCGGCGCGCGTGGAGGCGCTGTGGCCCGTGCTCACCGACCCGCGCTTCGGGCATCGGGTGCTGGAGCAGTCGACCGGGCTCGCGATGTACGACCCCACCCGGTACGCGCAGTTCGGCCGCGAGGCGACCGAGCGCTACCTGCCCGCGCTGCTGTCGCTGTGCCCGCCGGACTGGAGCGCCGCCCGGAAGGCCGAGGTCGCGGAGATGATGCTCGCCACGCTGCGCGGCCTCCTGCTCGACCGGGTGACCGGCGGGGACGAGGAGGGCACCGCGGCCGGGCTGCGGGCGCTGCTGCGGGCCCTCGAACGCGAAGAACGGGCCTAGCGCTCGATGTGAACCACATGGTTCACTTCTTGCATGACGCAGATCGAGCTCGGGGTGGGCACCGTCGAGTACCGCGACACCGGGGGCTCCGGGCCCGTCATCGTGCTGCTGCACGGGCTCCTCATGGACGCGTCGCTGTGGGATTCGGTCATTCCCGAAATTTCGCCACATTTCCGGGTGATCGCCCCGACGCTGCCGTTCGGCGCGCACCGCATCGCCGTACGCGCGGACGCGGACCTGTCGCTGCCCGGCACCGCCGCCACGGTGCGGGAACTGCTCGACCGGCTGGACCTGCGCGACGTCACCCTGGTCGGCAACGACACGGGCGGCGCGGTCGCGCAGCTGGCCGCGGCCGACCCCCGCGTGGGCCGGCTCGTGCTGGTGTCGTGCGAGGCGTTCGACAACCTGCCGCCGGGCCTGACCGGCCGCACGATCGCCGCGCTGGGCCGGCTGCCCGCGGGCCTGTTCCGCGCGTTCATGCAGCAGATGCGCCTCAAGCCGGCGCGGCGGCTCCCGATCGCGTTCGGCCGGCTGACCCGGCGCGGCGACCGGGCGACGCGCGCCTGGATGGCGCCGATCCTGACCCAGAAAGCGATAGCCCGGGATTCGGTACGTGTACTGCGCGCCGTCTTCGCCGACCGCACGATCCTGATGCGCGCCGCGGAGGATCTGTGCGGCTTCGACCGCCCGGCGCTCGTGGTGTGGGCCAAGCGCGACCGCGTGATGCCGCCCGAGCACGGCCGGCGCCTCGCGGAGCTGCTGCCGCAGGGCCGGCTGGTGGAGATCGAGGACACGGACACGCTGATCCCGCTGGACCAGCCCGGCCGCCTGGCTGAGGCGCTGCGCGGGTTCTAGTCGTGGTGGATGCGGCCCGCCGTCATGGTGAGCCGCGCTCCCCCGCCGCCCCAGCGCCCGGCGATGATCTCGGCGGCGATGCTCACGGCGGTCTCCTCCGGGGTGCGCGCGCCCAGGTCGAGGCCGATCGGCGAGGACAGGCGGGCGATCTCGGTCTCGCCGACCCCGGCCTCGCGCAGCCGCGCCATGCGGTCCTCGTGGGTGCGGCGGGAGCCCATCGCCCCGACGTACGCGAACTCCCGGCTCAGCGCCACCGCCAGCACCGGCACGTCGAACTTCGGGTCGTGCGTGAGCACGCACACGACGGTGCGGTCGTCGACGCGGCCGGCGTCGATCTCGCCCTGGAGGTACCGATGCGGCCAATCGACGATGACCTCGTCGGCGCCCGGGAAGCGCTTCGAGGTGGCGAAGACCGGGCGGGCGTCGCAGACCGTGACGTGGTACCCCAGGAAGGCACCGATCCGCGCGACCGACGCCGCGAAGTCGATGGCGCCGAAGACGAGCATGCGCGCGGGCGGCGCGTACGACGCCACGAACACCGTGAGGCCCTCGCCCCGGCGCTCCCCGTCCAGGCCGTAGTGCAGGGTGTCGGTCCGCCCGGCGGCGAGCAGGCCGCGGGCGTCGTCGGTCACCGCGGCGTCGAGGCGCGCGGAGCCCAGGGTGCCGTCGGCGGACCCGGGCCACACCACGATGCGCCGCCCGACACGGTCCGCCGGTCCCTCCACGATGGACACGACGGCGACCGGGTCGCGGTGCTCGATCGCGTGCGCGACGCGCTCCAGCTCCGGGTACGTCGTGCGGTCGACCGGCTCGACCAGCAGCTCGATGATGCCGCCGCAGGTCAGGCCGACGGCGAAGGCGTCGTCGTCGCTGACGCCGTACCGCTGCACGACCGGGCTCCGCAGCTCGACCACCTCGCGCGCCAGCTCGTACACGGCCCCCTCGACACACCCGCCCGAGACACTGCCGACCGCGGTCCCGTCCGGCCCGACGAGCATCGTCGCGCCCGCCGGCCGCGGCGAGCTGTGCCAGGTGCGCACCACGGTGGCCATCCCCACCGGCTCCCCGGCGCGCCACCAGCCGAGCAGCTCGCTGAGCACCTCACGCACGACGCACCTCCGGCACCGTCCCAACATCCCCCGCGCCGCCATGGCGCGGGCCGCTGAGCACCTCACGCACGACGCACCTCCAGGCTCTGCACCAACGTCTCCAGCGCCGCGATGGTATGGCCCGCGACGAGCGCGTCGACGTGCGGGAGCACCGCGGCCAGGCCCCCCGCGGACGGCGCGAACCCGGGCCGCCCCGCGTGCGGGCTGACCCAGACGACGCGCGCGGCCAAGCGGCGCAGGTGGGCGACGGTGTCGGCCAGCCGCACCGGGTCCCCCGTCTCCCAGCCGTCGCTGCAGACCACGACCACCGCGCGGCGGGCGGCGCCGCGATGCCCGTCGCCGCGCACGAATGCGCGCATCGTGTCGGCCAGCCGGGTACCGCCGCGCCAGTCGGGAATCGACTGCCCGGCCAGGCGCAGGGCCGCCTCCGGGTCGCGGGTGCGCAGGGCGGCGGTGAGCGGGGTGAGGCGCGTGCCGAGCGCGTACGCCGTCGTCCACCGTGGACGGTGCCGCACCAGCGCGTGGGCGAAGCGCAGCAGCGCGTCGGCGTACGGCGACATCGACCCGGACACGTCGACCAGCACGACCAGGCGCCGGGGCCGCAGCCGGCGCGCCTTGCGCAGCAGCACGTCCGGGCCACGCAGGAGGGCGCGCACGGTGCGGCGGCGGTCCACGACTCCGCGCGAGGCCGGGGTGTACCGCCGGCCGCGCCGCATGGGCTCGGCCCGCCCCGCGATCCGCAGCAGCCGCGCCGCCTCCACCCGCTCCACAGTGGACAGGGTGGCGAGGTCCCGATGCCGCAGTACCTCCTCCGCGCTGGCCTGCACCGCCAGCGCCGGATCGCCGTCGGCCGCCTGTCCCGCCGGCGGCATCGTGGCCCGGAACAGCGACCGCTCGGGCATCCGCCGCACCTGCCACGGCGTGCCCTTCGGCGCCGGATCGCGCTCCTGCCCGCGCACGGCGGCGTCGTACCACGCGATGTCCTCCGGCGAACCGCACAGGGTGAGGCGCCCGACCCAGTACGCGTGCTCGGGCCCCACCGCCTCCAGCGCGGTGAGGAAGGCCAGCCGCCGGTCGAGCGGCACCGCGCGGTCAGGTGAGGACATCGGCGGCCCGCACCAGCTCGATGTCCTCGCGGACCTTGAGCACCACGCCCAGCGTCTCCACGCCCGGCGCCGGCAGCCCGAGGGCCCGCAGGGCGGCGGCCCAGTCGATCGCCTCGGCGACGCCCGGGGGCTTGACCAGGTCGAGGGCCCGCAGCCGCGCGGTGGCCTCCGCGACCCGCGCGGCCAGCCGCTCGCCGATGCCGGGCAGCCGGGTACGCACGATGGCGGCCTCGCGCTCGGGGGTGGGGTGGGCGACCCAGTGGTACAGACAACGGCGCTTCAACGCGTCGTGCACCTCGCGCGTGCGGTTGCTGGTCACCACCACGACCGGCGGTACCTCGGCCACGATCCGCCCCAGCTCGGGCACCGTGACGGCCGCGTCGGCGAGCAGCTCGAGCAGGTAGGCCTCGAACTCGTCGTCGGCGCGGTCGACCTCGTCCACGAGCAGCACGCAGGGGGCGCGCTCGACGGCCTGCAGGAGCGGCCGGGCGAGCAGGAAGCGCCGGTCGTACAGGTCGGCCTCGAGCTCGTCGGCGGAAAGCTCACCGCGGGCGGCGGTCTCGACGGCGCGCAGGTGCAACACCTGGCGCGGAAAATCCCAGTCGTAGAGCGCCTGCGAGGCGTCGAGCCCTTCGTAACACTGAAGCCGGATGAGCTCGACCCCGGCCGCCTCGGCCAGGGCAGCCGCGAACGCGGTCTTACCCACCCCGGCGTCACCTTCGAGAAAGATCGGCCGACCCAGGCGCAGCGCAAGGAAGCCCGCCATCGCGAGCCCCTCATCAGCGAGGTAGCCCACGTCGGCCAGGCGCGCCGCAAGAGCGGCCGGCGAGGCGAAGTCCGGCACGCCCACAACTATGCGCCTAAGCGTGCCGTTCGGGGAATCATCACGCTGAGTGCCGCCACAACTACGACATCTCGGGCCCGTCCACCCTCGTAGCAACCCGTTCGAGTCCGAACGTGCACACCGCCCCAGCGACGCCGTCCATTCCCGCCCGAACGCGCACACATCGCCACCGCACCGCCCACTCCCATCCAGATCCCGGCCCGAACGCGCACACATCGCTCACCTACACCGTCCAGTCCGTCCAAACGTGCACGCACCGCCAACCGCACCGCCCACTCCCATCCAGATCCCGGCCCGAACGCGCACACATCGCTCACCCACACCGTCCAGTCCGTCCAAACGTGCACGCACCGCCAACCGCGCCGCCCACTCCCATCCAGATCCCGGCCCGAACGCGCACACATCGCTCACCCAC
>NZ_JBEZDS010000028.1:104970-150143 GCF_040648435.1 Dactylosporangium sp. NPDC049140
CACCGTCCAGTCCGTCCAAACGTGCACGCACCGCCAACCGCGCCGCCCACTCCCATCCAGATCCGACCCGAACGCGCACACATCGCTCACCCGCACCGCCCACGCCCCGTCGGAATGTGCACGCGTCGCCAACTGCGCTGCGCCGTTCGTTCCTGGCCGAACGTGCACGCATCGCTCGCCCGCGCCGTCCGCTCCCCGTCGGAACGTGCACGCGTCGCCAACTGGGCCGTTCGTTCCTGTCCGGACGTGCACGTATCGCCGACCGCACCGTCCGTTCGCGTCTGAACGTGCGCGTCCCGTCGGCGGGAAAATGCGCTGCGTGCCGTGCCTGGGCGGCGCCATGATGAGTGCGTGACGACGCGCCTCACCGCAGGGGTGGTTCCGGGCGCCGGCGAGCGTGTTTGGTCGATGGCGCCGGAGGCTCCCGGGCGGGCCGTCGCGGTCGGGCCGGCCGACGCCGACGAGCGGCGGGTGGGCGCGGCCCTCGAACGGCTCGAGCGGCTCGTCGAACAGGGCGGCGTCGTGGCCGCCGACGCCGGGGTCGAGCTCGGGGCCGGGTTCCGCTCGGCGCGCATCGAGGGCGGGGCCGGCAACCGCCGCGACGGTGTGCTCGCCGCGCTGCGGGCCGTCGGCGCCGCGCCGCTCGGGGCGCCCGCCGCGGTGTCCGTGGCACTGTTCGGCATCGAGGCGACGAAGCCGCTCGGGGCGGCCGCGACCGCGGCGGTGGCCGACGGCCGGTGGGCGGCGCTGCGGTTCGCGGTGGCGGCCGCGGAGGTACTCGGGCCGGAACAGCTGGTGGCGCTGCTCGACGCCCTGTCCGCGGACGGCGTCGACCCCTTCCCCGACGGGCTGCCCTCCGTGGTCGGCGAGCAGCTGCGGCAGGTGCTCGAGGCGGTACCCGGGCCGCGGCGGGCCGTGCTGCTGCGCAGCCTCTGGGACGAGGTCTGCGCACACCAGGAGGCGGAGCGGCGCCACGACCGGCGGCGGGCGACCCAGGCCCGCACCGACCGGCTCGACGACCTGCGCCGCCGGTTCGCGCGTTACGACGACGACGCGATCGTCGAGGCCGTCCGCCGCTCGGTGCGCCGGGAGCCGACCCTGGCCGACGCCGCGCGATGGAAGATGCCGCAGTGGTACCGCCACCGCCGCACCACCGTCACCCTGCACGACTGCCTCGGCGCCACCGTGCTCGTGCGACTGGCCGTGTCGGTCGCCGACCAAGGCCCGGCCGCGGCGCTGGAGCGGCACCGCCACGAGATCGCCGCGGCCGGAGCGCTGCTGGACCAGCCCGCGGCGCAGCTCGCGGTGCGGCCGGTACCGGGGCTCACGGGCCTTCCCGCGCGCCCGGGCGCGATCCTGCGCGACCTCGACCGCCGCCGGCCGCGCCCCGACTCCTTGCCCAGCGTGATCGCCAACGCCCGCGCGTACGGCCGGCTGGCACTCGAAAACGCCGCCATCCTGATGTACGAACTGACAGAAACGGACGACGAGCACGTGCACAAGATCGCCGCGCGATGGGCCGCCGGGTCCATGAGCGACTGGCGGGACAAGGTCGGGCTGTTCTCGCCGGAGCGGCTCGCGCAGTGGTGGCAGCCGCGGCTCCTGCAGGGCATCGACGGCATCAGCCTCGGACAGCTCCTGGCCCGCGGCGAGCCGGTGCGGGAGACGATCGGCGACCTGCTGTGGCTGGCCGAGCTGGGCGACGCGCTGGCCCAGCTGGAGGGGGAGGCGGCGGCGGCGGTGGAGTACGGCCGGGCCCCGGATATCATCCTCGAGCGCCCGGAGGCATCGCCGCTCGAGCCGCGCTGGGACTCGATCGCGCTCGTCGCCGGCGGGACGGCGCAGCTCGCGGGGCTGGCCGGGCTGCGGCCGGGAACACCGGTGGCGGCCGCGGCGAGGCGGGCGCGCACCTGGAGCGGCCTGATCGCCGCGCTGCGGGCCGAGGCGGCCGTGACCGAGGCGCTGACCGGCTCCTTCGTCGTCCCCGCGGCCGTCCTGGCCGCGGACGGCGCCACGCTGCCGGGCGGCGACGAGCAGATCGAGATCGCGCACACGCCGCGGCGGACGGCGGAGTGGGGCGCGTACATGGGAAACTGCATCGGCGGCCCGTCGTACACCGAGGCCGCTCTGGCCGGGCGCGCCTTCCTGCTCGCCGTACGCGCCGCCGACGGCCGCCTCCTGCTCAACGCCGACCTGCGCCCGAGCGCACGCGGATGGCGGATCGATGAGCTGCGGGCGCGGTTCAACCACGACCCGGAGCCGGAGTTGGCCGACCGCTTCCGTGCCTGGGTGGCCACGCTGCCGCCGCCCCCGGACCCGGCCCACCCGACCGCGGTCGATCCGGAACTCCCGGCACCCGGCCACTTCCAGGTGCACGTCCGCGGCCGCCACGCCGAGGAAGAGGCCCGCGGACTGTACGCCCAGGAGGAGGCCCGCGGACGCCACCTTCAGGAGGAGGCCCGCGGACGCCACCTTCAGGAGGAGGCCCGCAGGCTCCACGTTCAAGAGCCGACCCGCGGCCGCCACGCGCAGGACCCGGCCCGCGGGCGGCGCAGCCGGACCCCGGCGGCGCGGATCGCGGCCGAGCACGGCCCGGCTCTGGGCGCCCGCGCGACCGAGGCCCTGCGCACTCCGCCAATGCAAGAGGCGCTGCAACTGCTGGCGCGGCTGGACGGCCCGGCCGGCGAGGACCTGGCGGCGATGACGGCGCTACGGAGGGTGTCGGCGGCCGCCCTGACCCGTACCGTGGCCGCAGCGCTCGAGGCCGGTGTCCTCACCGCCGGGCAGGTGTGGCGGGCCGGTGGTGCGCGGCCACTCAGCAGGGCGCTGGCCGCGTACGGGGCGAAGCAGGACGGACACGGAACGACGCACACCGGGCACGGGACGGCGCTGGACGGACCGGGGGCGACGCCGGCCGGGCACGGAAGGACGCTGGACGGGCTGGAAACGGCGCAGGCTGGACACGGGGCCGCGCACGCCGGGCACGGGGCGACGCTGGACGGGCTGGAAACGGCGCAGGCTGGACACGGGACGACACTGGACGGGCTGGAAACGGCGCAGGCTGGACACGGGACGACACTGGACGGGCTGGAAACGGCGCAGGCTGGACACGGGACGACACTGGACGGACCGGGGACGGCGCCGGCCGGGCACGGGATGGCGGAGCTGGCTGGACACGGGACGGCGCGGGCCGGGCACGGGGTGGCGGAGCTGGCGCCGTTGGCGTTGGACGAGCCGTTGACGGGATCGCTGCGTACGGTGGCGAAGGCTCCCGGCATCGCCGAAGCCCGGACCACCGAACTCGTGGCGCGGCGCGTCCGGCGGGCGATGGGCGTGCTGTTGCGGGCCGGTAACCCTGCGCTGTCCGGGCGGCGGCCGGAGGGGCTCGATGCGTCGATGCTGTGTGCGTGCGCGCTCGCGGTGACGTCGTGGTCGGGGCCCGGGGTGCCGGTGGCGGGGGCGCGCCGGGTCACCGTGCCCGGGTTTCCCGCCTCGGCGCTGAACGACGATGGCGGGCCCTGGGTCGCGGCCTGGCCGGATGCGGTGGAGCTGGGGGCGGACCGCGAGGTGTTCTGGGAGTGCGTTGCCGAGCACGGGCTGCTGATGCCGGCCGCGTGGCTCGAGCCGGCCGGCTGGGCGGCGCTGTGGGCGCACGCGAACCGTCACCGCTGACCGTTCGACCGCGCATGGCACTGCAGCCGGGCTACATGAACTGCCATCGCTCACCGCACGATTGCGCGCGGCCGGCCGGCGGCCGACCACAAACCGTCACCGCTGACCGCACGACCCTGCACGGCAGCGGAAGGCAATCGCACGACCGCGTGGCACCGCAACCAGAACGCGCAAAGCGACACCGGCAACCGCACAACCGCGCGCGGCACCGCAACCAGAACGCGCAAAGCGACACCGGCAACCGCACAACCGCGCGCGGCACCGCAACCGGAACGCGCAAAGCGACACCGGGCAACCGCACAACCATGCGCCGGCACTGGGCCAACGGGAACGCGCAAAGCGACACCGGCAACCGCACGACCGCGCGCGGCACCGCAACCAGAACGCGCAAAGCGACACCGGGCAACCGCACGACCGTGTGTGGCGCACACACCAGGCGACCTCGCCGGGCTGGGCGGTTACTCCGGGGGGACGTCCAAGTCGGTGTCGTCGGCGATGTCCTCGCACGGCACGCCCTGGACCTGGTCCGTGTGCGCCACCAGATAGGCCCGCGCGCCCACGTCCGCCGTCGCCAAGGTTGTCACGCCCGGCCAATGGTCGCGGCCCAGGATCACCGGATGGCCCCGTTTGCCCTTGTACGTCGCGGTCAGCAGGGCGGCCGCGCCGGGCGGCGTCGCGGCCAGTAGCCGGGCCACCGCCTCCGGGCCGATGCCCGGCGTGTCCACGAGCAGTACCACGACCGCCGAGGCGTCGGTGTCCGCGAGGGCCGCCAGCCCCACGCGCAGGGACGAGCCCATGCCGCTCTTCCACGTCGAGTTGTCCACCAGCGTGGCGTCGCCCAGCGAGGCCTCGGCGCGGACGCGGTCGGCCTCGGCGCCGAGGACGACCCACACACGTGTGCAACCGCCGTCGCGTAAGGTGGCGACGGCGCGTTCGACCAGCAGGCGGCCATCCTCGTGGCGCACGAGGGCCTTGGGTCCGCCGTACCGGCGGCCACCACCTGCGGCGAGTACGAGTCCGACTATCGCGCTCAGCGGGCTCTCCTACGTCCGACGGTCTACAGCACCGACTCGGACCAGATTAGTACCCGCTCGGTAGGCTGCATGCTCATGGCCCTCCATGATCACTGTTCGTACTGCGGCGCCGCCTATGAGCAAGGGGCGCCCTGGCCACGGGTCTGTGCCGCGTGCGGCGAGACCACCTGGCGCAATCCGCTGCCGGTGGCGGTGACGTTGCTGCCCGTCGACACCGACGAGGGGCGCGGCATCGTCGTGGTGCGCCGCGACATCGAGCCGAAGCGCGGTGAGCTCGCGCTGCCCGGCGGGTTCATCGAGGTCGGCGAGTCGTGGCAGGAGGCGGCGGTCCGGGAGCTGCTCGAGGAGACGACGATCCGGGCGGATGCGGGCGACGTCCGGCTGTTCGATGTGCAGAGTGTGACCAGCGGGAATCTCATCGTGTTCGGGGTACTGCCGCCGCGTCCTCTGACCGAACTGCCCGCGTCGATCCGGACGGAGGAGTCGCTCGGGTTCGAGATCGCCGTCGGGCCGCGGGAGCTGTGCTTCCCGACCCACACGGACATGCTGGCCGCCTACTTCGCGTCGAAGTAGGCCTCGACGATCGACACGTCCAGCGGGAACCGCACGGCCGTGTCGCCGAAGAGCAGCTGCCGGGCCTCGTCGCCCGCGGCGTGCACGGCGGCCGCGACCCCCTCGGCCTCCTCGCGCGGGCAGTGCACGATGACCTCGTCGTGCTGGAAGAACACGAGCTCCGCGCGGCGGCCGCCGCCGGTCAGGGCCGCGCGGAGGCGGGCCAGCAGGACGAGCGCCCACTCGGCGGCCGTGCCCTGGATGACGAAGTTGCGGGTGAACCGGCCGCGGGCCCGGCCCCTGGCCCCGCCGCGGCTCTCCACCTCGGCCCCGGGCTCGTCGAACCCCTCGCGCCAGCTCACCGACGCCGGCGGGCAGGTGCGCCCGAGCCAGGTGCGCACCAGTCCCCCGGCCTCGCCGGTGCGGGCCGCCTCCTCGACGAGGTCCCAGGCGTCCGGGTAGAAGCGGCGCAGGGCGGCGAGGGCGGGCGCGGCGCTGCCGCCGGTCTGGCCGTACATCGCGCCGAGCAGCGCGACCTTGGCCCGGGCGCGGTCGCCGTCGAACGCCTCGGTCGCGAGGGCCGCGTAGAGGTCCCCGGCCGCGCCCGCGCGGGCCAGGCGCTTGTCGCCGGAGACGGCGGCGAGCACCCGCGGCTCGAGCTGGCCGGCGTCGGCGACAACGAACACCCAGCCGGGGTCGGCGACGACGGCCCGGCGCACGACCTTCGGGATCTGCAGGGCGCCGCCGCCGCGGGTCGCCCAGCGGCCGGAGACGACGCCGCCGGGGATGTACTCGGCGCGGAACCGGCCGCCGGTCACCCACTGCTCGAGCCAGCTCCAGCCGTGGGCGGTCCAGAGCCGGAACAGCTCCTTGTACTCCAGCAGGATCGGCACGGCCGGATGGTCGACGTGCTCGAGCTCCCACTTGCGGGTGCTGCGCAGCATGATGCCGACGCGGGCGAAGGCGCGCAGCAGCTCGGCCGGCGACTCCGGGTGCACGCGCTGGCCCAGGGCCTCGTTGAGCCGGGCGCCGAGCTCGGCCAGGCGCGCGGGCGGGCCACCGACCGGCGAGGGCGGCCCGAGCAGCTCGCGCAGGAGGGCGTCGTGGACGTCGGCGCGCCAGGGCAGGCCGGCCAGGCCCATCTCGACGGCGACCAGGGCGCCGGCGGACTCCGCGGCGATCAGGGTGCGCATGCCGCCGGCCCGGGGGGCGAGGGGGTGCGCGGACTCGAGCTCCGGCAGCGACTCGACCCGGCGCCGCTGCGCCCGATAGACCGCCGTCAGCTCTTCCAGCGGTACCGTCGCCGCATCGAAGGCATCGAAGAGTGAGTCCTGCGACAGTCCGGGGGGCTCGGCCGCCCGCGCCGGCGGGTCGGGCGGCACCGGCCGTCCCGCCAGGCGGGCACTCGCCGCGGCGAGCGTTCGGGGCTGGCCCCAGGCGCCCTCCGCGCCGAGCAGGAGCGCCTCGGCGAGCTCGAGATCGTGGCAGCGCTCGACGCGGACGCCGGCGCGCACGAGCCGCGGGTAGATCTCGGCGGTGGACGCCCAGAGCCAGCGGGGGCGGTCGCGTGACTCGACTCGTGCGACCGCCCCCGCCAGATCCTGGACGTGCTGCTCGGCGCCGATGGGCGTGCCGTCGTCGGCCAGCGGGCGCAGAAGGCCGCCGGGGCCGGAGGGCGTCAGCGCGACGAGCATGAAGGCATTACATCGCACGGCCCCGGTACTACTCGTGGTAGCGCCGGGGCCGCGCGGGTCCGGTTACTTGGAGATGCCACCGGTC
The DNA here is from genome assembly GCF_040648435.1 of Dactylosporangium sp. NPDC049140. NCBI lineage: Bacteria > Bacillati > Actinomycetota > Actinomycetes > Micromonosporales > Micromonosporaceae > Dactylosporangium > Dactylosporangium sp. NPDC049140. Next base: position 112,008 of record NZ_JBEZDS010000028.1, read on the forward strand.
AGGCCGGCCTGCACCTGGCGCTGGAACACGATGTAGACGATCAGCACGGGCAGCATGGCCATGGTCAGACCGGCGAACAGGCCCGACCAGTCGGACTTGTACCCCTGGTTGACCGACAGGCTGATCAGGCCCTGGGCGAGCACCTCGTGGGTCTTGCCGGCGCCGCTCGTGTCCTGCATGAGCACGGTCGGCAGGTACCACTGGTTCCACTGACCGAGCACGTTGAAGATGCCGATGCTGATCAGGCCGGGCCGGGCCATCGGGAGCATCACGCGGAAGAACAGCGTGCTGTGCGAGGCCCCGTCCACCAGCGCCGCCTCGGCGACCGAGGTCGGCAAGGTGCGGAAGAACGAGTGCATGAAGAACACCGTGAACGACAGCGACCAGGCGACGTACACCAGGATCAGCATGAACCGCGAGTTCAGGCCGAGCAGGGGGAACGACACCCCGGTGTTGAAGACGCCCTTGAACAGCGGCACGATCGCGAGGTACACCGGCAGCGTCAGGCCCGCCAGGAACATGAAGTAGATCGCCCGGTTGCCGGGGAACTCGTAGCGGGACAGCACATAGGCGGCCATCGAGCCCAGCAGCATCGTGAGGACCACGCCGCCGCCGACGACGATGACGGTGTTGAAGAAGAACTCGCCGAGGCCGCCCTTGGTCCACGCGCGGGAGAAGTTGTCCCACTGCAGGCCGTGCGGGTTGAGGGACAGGGGCTCCTTGATGATGTACTTGTCGCTCTTGAACGACGAGACCACCACCCACAGGATCGGGTAGGCCACCATGAGGGCCCACACGATCAGGAACAGGTGGGAGAAGCCGCCGAACACCCGGTCGGAGAGCTTGGACGGCTCCGTGGAGGTCTTCTTCGGCACCGCGTGGCCCGGCCCGCCGCCGCCGGCGGGGGCCGTCCGCCTGTCGTTCACCGCCATGTCAGCCATGTCAGAACTCGATTCGTTCGCGGCGGGTGAACCGCAGCTGGAGGACGGCGATCAGCATCGTGAAGATCGCGAGCGCGACACCGAGGGCGCACGCGTAGCCGAACTGACCGCGGTTGAAGGCATTGAACTGAATCACGGAAGCGAAGATCTCGGAGGCGTGGTCGGGGCCGCCCTGGCTGGGAGTCATGACGTACACCAGGGCGAACATGTCCAGCGCGGTGATGCCCAGGTAGACCCAGGCGACCGAGATGTTGTCGCGCAGCAGGGGCAGCGTGATCCGCACGAAGGTGGCCAGGCGGCCGGCGCCGTCGAGCAGCGCCGCCTCGTAGATGTCCTTCGGGATGCCCTGCATGGCCGCCGAGAACAGGACCATGTAGAAGCCGACGCCGCTCCAGACCGCGATGAGCAGGAGCCACCAGAGCACGGCAGGGATGCCGAGGATCGGCGTGGGGTCGGCGACGAACAGGTTGGGGTGCTGGGGGTCGATCAGCCCGACCTTCATGAGCAGCCCGTTGAGCAGGCCCTGGTCGTCGGTGCGGTAGATCGCCTGCCACATGACGGCGATCAGGACCAGGGAGAGCACCTGCGGGAAGAAGAAGATGACCTTGTAGACGCTGGACCCGAAGACGCCCCGGATGCCGGCCTTGTCTCCGCGCCCGCCCACATTGAGGAGGAACGCGAAGAACAAGGCCAGCGCGATCGTGAACAGCGGCACGGTGACAAGGAAGAACACGTTGTGCCAGAAGGCCTTGTGTACCAACTCGTCCTTGAACAGCCGGACGTAGTTGTCCACGCCGACGAAGTTCTGCTTGTCCGAGTAGCCGCCCCAGTCGGTGAACGAGTACCCCACCGCCTGGGCGAACGGCCACACCACGTAGAACGCGAAGAGCAGTACGGGTAGGGCGAGGAAGCCCGTCACGAACCGCGCTTTACCGTGCCGCATGATCAGTCACTACCTAACCGGGAAACGGGGTCAGTTGGCGCGGGTCTGCTTCTTGATGCTGGAGTCCTTGCTGATCTTGTCCGCGATCGCCTGCATCTTGGTGACGAAGCCGGCGGCGTCGGTACGACCGGCCATCAGGTCCTCGGCGAGGTTCTGGCTCTCCTTGTCGTAGTCGGCGTAGAAGTCCGGGAACCGGAAGGAGACCAGGTCCGCGGGCGCACCCTTCATGAGGGCGTTGGCGCTCGCCAGCGCCGGGTCGTCCACCTTGTCGCCCGAGCCCTTGACCGAGGCCAGCGACTTGGTGAGCGAGGCGAACGCGCCCGCGCCCTCGGTGGACAGCATCGCGCGCAGGTACTCCTTCGCGCCAGCGGCGTTCTCGGCCTTGGCCGGGACGACCCAGTCCTCGCCGGCACCGGCGTAGACCGCGCCGGCCGCCTTCGGGCTGGCCACGTCCCAGTAGTTCGACAGCGTCAGCTTGAACGCCGGCGGCAGGGTCTTCGCCATCTCGTTCTTGTACCAGGTGCCCAGCTGGATGAACGCGGCCTTGCCGTCCAGGTGCGCCTGCTGCGACTGGGTGTGGTTGAGGCCCTGCGAACCGGCCAGGATCAGCCCGTCCTTGACCATCTTCTCGATGTTCTGCAGGCCCTCGAGGATGCCCGCGGCCTTCCAGGCGTCCGGCTTGAGGTTGTCGATGTCGACGACGGCCTGCTTGCCGGCCGCGTTCCACACCGTGGTCATGATGTGCCAGCGCGGGTAGTAGCCGTGCACGCCGTCGTAGACGAACGGGGCGATGCCGGCGGCCTTGATCTTCGGGGCCAGGGTGAAGAAGTCGGCCCAGGTCTTCGGCGCGGTCCAGCTGTTCTTCTCGAACAGGGCGGCGTCGTACCACATGCCCCACACCGTGTAGGCGTACTTGAGCGTGTAGAACTTGCCGTTGAACGTGCCGTCGTTGATCGTGCCCGGCAGCAGCGAGTCACGGATCTTGCCGGTGCCGTCCCAGGTCGGGGCGTCGAGCAGGTCGTCCAGCGACTGGATGGCGTTCTCGCTGATCAGCGTGCTGGTGTCCATGATGTCGGCACCCGAGTTGTTGATCAGGTCGCTCGGAGTGGTAGCCATCTTCGGCTGCTCCTGCGTCTTGATCTTCTGGGTGGCGCTCTGGTTCACCGTGACGTTCGCGTGCTTCGCGTTGAAGATCGTGACGTCCTTCTTCGCGTAGTCCGTACCCAGGCCACCGTCGAAGACGACGACCTTGACGGTGCTGCCGTCCTTGACGCCGAACGGGTTGTCGTTCGACTTGGTTCCGGTGTCGCCCGAGCCCTTGTCGGACGAAGAGTCCGAGCCGGCGCAGGCGGAGAGCAGCCCGGCGGCGGGGGTGGCGAGCAGGCCCGCCGCCGCCGCGCGCCGCAGGACGGTACGACGAGTCAGTTCATTGGACATTTGGGGGTCTCCTCGGTTCGGGTCAGGCGGTACGTCGGACGCGTCCGGCGTACCGCGACTCGAGGGTGTGGTTGTGCTCGTCCCCGCCGGGGACGTTTGCGGACAGGTAGACGGGAGCCACCTCGCCCGCGGCCTCGATGCGTCGCACGACCTCGGCGACCACCAGCTGCGCGATGAGCGCGTTGGTGACCGAAGAGACCGGGCAGACCGCGCCGCCGCTATCCAGCGACAGCAGTGCGTCGCCGTACGGCGCGCCGTTGTCCAGCACGACGTCGGCAATGTCGGCGAGCCGCTGGCCCGAGGGGTGCCTGGGGGACACCCGTCCGGTGTGCTCGACCGATGTGATGGCGATCAATTTGTGCCCGCGCTGCTTGATCAGCAGCGCCATCTCGACGATCCCCCCGTTGATCCCCGACTGCGAGGCCATCACGAACACGTCCTCGGGACGCGGCGCGGCGATCTCGTAGAGCCGGGCCGCGATGCTCGGATCGCGTTCCAGCTTCTCGTTCTCGAGGATCTTCGGATCCTCGCCGCCGTAGACGACGAGGTCCCGCAGGAGGATCTTGTTCGTCGCCACGAGGCCCCCGGCGCGGCCGGCGAAATCCACCGCCACCGCCTCGGAGTGCCCCGTGCCGAACGCCTGGAGGAGGCCGCCGACGCGCAGCGCGGCGGCGATGTGGTCGGCCGCCCTGCTGAGGTTGTCGGCCTGGGTGAGGGCGATCCGATCGATGACCGACTGGATCGCGGAGACGTAACCGTGAGCGGTGACGGCCATCCCGTCGCCCTTTCTCGCGCGAGCGTCCTGGAGAGTGGTCACGACGCTTCCTTTCCGGAGGCCGACCGATGGCCGGCGACCGCCTGGGCCGTGACGGAGAACGCTGCGTGGGCGCGCTCGTGGGTGCGCTGGGCGACCGCGATGTACAGCAGGTCGAGCACCACGAGCTGCGGGTGCCGGGCCGAGAGGGCGTCCGGCCGGAAGGTGGTCGCCTGCGTCGCGGTGAGCAGGACGATGTCGGCGACCTCGGCGAGCGGCGAGCGGGGGAAGCTGGTCAGCGCGATCGTCGTCGCGCCCCGGCTGCTCGCCTCGGCGATCATCTCGATCGTCTCGCGGGTCTGCCCGCTGTGCGAGACGCCGAGGGCCACGTCGCCGGCCTTGAGCAGCGCCGCGCTGGCCAGGCCGTTGTGCACGTCGGTCCAGGCCCAGGCGGCGATGCCGATGCGGTGCAGGCAGAACTGCATCTCCCCGCCGACCAGCGCGCTGCCGCTCGCGCCGTAGATGTCGACCCGGTCGGCGCGGGCGATGGCCTCGGCGGCGCGCTCGATCTCGCCGAGGTCCAGCAGCGACGCGGTGTCGTGCATCGCCTGGGTGTCGGCGGCCATGATCTGGCCGAGCACGCGCTCCAGCGGGTCGGTCGGCTGGATCTCGCGGCCGATGTCCATGGTCCAGCCGCCGGTGCGCGCGGCCCGGCCGGTCTCGCCGGCGATGGCCAGGCGCAGTTCGGCGTACCCGACGAAGCCCAGCGCCCGGCAGAAGCGGGTCACGGTCGCCGGCGAGGTGCCGCTGCGCTCGGCGAGCTCGACGATCGTCGAGCGGGCCGCGGCGGCGGGGTCGGCCAGGATCAGCTCGGCCACGCGCTGCAGGGCGCCGGTCAGTTCGGGCAGCCCGGCGCGGACGCGGACCAGGACGCTCTCACCGTTGCCGGCGGCGGCGAACCCGTCGGCCGGGGCGGGCGAGATGGGTGCGGATGCCATCGGCGAGGCACTGACGGCGGTCGGCACCACCGTCGTGAGTTCCTCGCGAGACACCATCGCTTTTCCTTTCAGCAAGGTTCCTTAACTGTTAGTGGTAAAAGTTCTTACTGAAGCCCCCTTCTTGTCAAGGAGTTGGGCGAAGTTTTCAAACTGTTACCTGCGAAGTGGATCTTAAAGGGAGCTAAAAGCCCAGCTCAAGCCGCATCTCGATCTTGAGAGCGGCGTTCCGCTGCTCGCCCTAGGAGATCACCCCGAACCGGCCCCGCGGCAGAGCCCGGCCGCAAATACGCCCGATTTGTTACGCGGCCGGTACGGTCCGAATCCGCCGGTTTTCACGGAAAAGGCCGAACCAGTCCCCGTTGGGGATGGTTCGGCCGGGCCGATGATCTTCCGGTTGACCTGGGCGTTCTCAGCCCGTAACACTCCCGTGCTCATGTAGGGCGCTGGTCAGAATTACCAGACCTTCCCGCGCCTCGTCCTCGGTGAGGTTCAGCGGCGGGCCCATCCGGATCACCGTGCCGTAGAGGCCGCCCTTGCCGACCAGCAGGCCGTCGCGCCGGCACGACTCGAAGACCGCCGCGGTCGCGGCCGCGCTGGTCAGCTCAATGCCGATCATGAGCCCCTTGCCGCGCACCTCGGCCACGATCGGGCTCTGCACCGCGCGCAGACCATCTAGTAGGAGCGCTCCCACGCGGGCCGCGTTGGCCTGCAGGTCGTGCTCGACGATGTAGTCGAGCACCGCGTTGCCGGCCGCCGTGGCGATCGGGTTGCCGCCGAACGTCGAGAACGAGATGCCCTGCACCGAGTCGAGGACCTCGGCCCGTCCGACCACGCCGGCCAGGGCGAAGCCGTTGCCGATGCCCTTGGCGAAGGTCAGCAGGTCGGGCGTGACGCCGTGGGCCTGGTAGCCCCAGAAATGCTCGCCGGTGCGGCCCCAGCCGGTCTGCACCTCGTCGGAGATCAGCAGGATGCCGTGCTCGTCGAGGACCCGCTGCCAGACGCCCATGAGCTTGTCCGGGCCGTGCGTGAACCCGCCGACGCCCTGGATCGGCTCGGCGATCAGGCACGCGACCGGGCCCGCGGTCGTGGTCGCGAGCACCTCGCGGAGGTCCTCCTCGGCCGCCTCGAGGTACCGCTCGTCGCTCATGCCCCGCAGCAGCCCGCGCAGCCGGTCGCCGGAGTGCAGGTAGCTCACGTTGTACGGGCTGTACGCCGAGGCCGACCACGCACGGTTGCCGGTCACCGCGATCGTAGCCGCCGTGCGGCCGTGGTAGCTGTTGCGCACCGCCAGGATGCTGTTGCTCCCGCGGGTGTTCGTCGCGACCTGCAGCGCGGCCTCGTTCGCCTCGGTGCCGGAGTTGGTGAAGAAGACCCGCGCGTCCGGGATGCCCGACAGCTTCGCGATCTTCTCCGCCAGCTCGACCTGGTGACGGATCAGGTACAGCGTGGACGTGTGCACCACGCCGGTGCGCAGCTGCCGCTCGACCGCCTCGCGCACCTCCGGCAGGTCGTAACCGAGCGAGTTGGTCAGGACCCCGCCGAAAAAGTCGAGGTAAGTTTTTCCGTTACTGTCCGTGACCCGGGAACCCTTGCCGGTGACGAGTTCGAGGGGCTCGTCGTAGTACACGGGCATCCAGCCGGGCATGACCCGCCGATGCCGGGTGAGTAGGTCGTCCATGAAGTACATTCTCGCGCTGGCGTTTTCCGGACGCTTCGATATGCTGACCGGCGATGTCGACGGCACCGAGACGTTTACTCACGCTCCTGGTCACCGCGCTGTTTCTGGTGACCACGTTCGGTGACGCCGCTTCGGCCGAGCCGACCCCCAGCGGCGACGTGGACGGCAACCAGAACCTCACTGTGCGTCAGGCCCTGGACAAGGCGACGGCCGAGTACAACGACGCCAAGGGCCGGCTGGACAAGTCGGTGGCCGACCAGGCCGCGATCGGCGACCAGATGGCCAAGACCCAGACCCGCCTCGGCGAGCTGCAGGGACAGGCGGGGACGATCGCCAACGCGGCGTACCGCGGCCACCGGGTCAGCATCGTCAACGTCGTCATCGGCGCCCAGGACGCCGACGACATGCTGCACAACATGGTCACCGTGGAGTACATGCTCCAGCAGGAGGACAAGCAGCTGCGCGAGATCGCCGCGACCCAGCGCCAGCTGGAGCAGCAGCGCAAGGACGCCGACGCCGCCGTGGCCAACCAGCAGGCGCAGCTGAAGATCATGGAGGCCAACAAGAAGGCCGCCGAGGACGCGCTGCGCAAGGCCGGCGGCGGCGCGGACGTCGGCTCGGGCAGCGCCCCGTCCGGCGGCAAGGTCACCACGAACCCGGTGGCCCGCAACTCCGACGGCTCGTTCCCCTCGGAGGGCTGCTCGGGCGACGACCCCACCACCAGCGGCTGCCAGTCCCCGCGCACGACGAACATGTACAACGAGGCCCGCAAGGCCGGCTTCACGCACTACACGTCGTGCTACCGCAGCGGCGGGGGTGGCGACCACCCGCTCGGCAAGGCCTGCGACTTCTCCGCCAATGCATCGACATTCGTCAACGCAAGGGCGACCGGGGCGGACAAGACCTACGGCGACAACCTGGCCGCGTGGGCGCTGGCCAACGCGAAGAACCTCGGCATCAAGTACGTGATCTGGTACAAACGCATCTGGCAGCCCAGCAGCGGCTGGAAGTCCTACGGCGGCGACGGCACCCCCGCCGGCGACCACTACAACCACGTGCACATCTCGATGCAGTAACTGGAATCGCATCGTCCAAACGGCACCACGGTTGGTCGGCAACGCTGAGGTACACCGCCGTGACCAGCGGCGATAATCACGCCCGTGACTGCGCCGACCCGACAACGACCGCATCGATGGCGAGCCCTGCTGCGGCTGGCTCTGGCCGCGGTGCTGGCGGTCTCGGGTGCGATGCTGGCCTGGACCTTCCTGAACGGCTTCACCGGCGGCGCCGCCGTGTCGGGGTTCATCGCCACGCTCGCCGGAGTCGGGACGCTCGTCCTCGACATCGTCAAGTGGCTGGCGGAGCCGCCCGCTGCGGAGCCGGCCGCCGCCGAGCAGGCCGACGACCTGGCTCGGACGCTGTACGACCAGTGGGTCGAGGAGGCCCATGCCCGCCGCCTGCGCGATCCGGGCGTGCTGCCGCTGACGTGGTCGGCGACCGAGCGCCCGGTGACCGACGACCCGGCCGAGGTCATCGCCGGCCCCGTCACCGGCCCCGTCCGGCTCCGGCTGCAGGGCGGGGTCGACGGCGAGCTGGATGAGGCGACCAGCCACATCGCGGCGGAGTACCGCAAGATTCCCAGCGGGCGCCTCGTCATGCTCGGCGAGCCCGGGTCGGGCAAAAGCGTGCTGGCCATCCTCCTGACCATCGGCCTGCTGGCCGACCGCGCGCCCGGCGCGGCCGTCCCGGTCCTGCTCAGCGCGGCGTCCTGGGACCCGACGGCCGGCGGGCTCGACGAGTGGATCGTGCAGACGGTCGCACGGTCCTACTACCAGGGACAGTCGGACGTACCGGATCGGCTCCTGCGGCACGGCCTGCTGCTGCCGATCATCGACGGTCTCGACGAGATCCTCGAGTCCGCCCGGCGCACGGCCGTCGAGCACGTCACCCGGGCCACCGGATCGCATCGGCCGGTCGTCCTCACGTGCCGGGCCCGCGAGTACGAGGACCTGATCACCGGCGGCGCGCCCGTGCTGCGCCGCGCCCCCACGGTGGAGGTGGCCCCGGTCGCCGCCGAGGACCTGATCGCCCACTTCGCCGGCATCGACTGGCCCCACGGCACCGACTGGGCGCCCGTCTTCGCCGAACTCCGCCGCGACCGCACCGCGCCGGTCCCGGCCGCGCTTACCACTCCCCTCATGGTGTCGTTCGCCCGGATCGTGTACCAGCGGCTGCCCGACGCCCCGGCCGAGCTCCTGGACCGGGATCGGTTCGGCAGCCGGCACGCCGTCGAGGACCATCTCGCCGACAAGGTCGTCGACGCCGCGTACGCACCGACGACCGGCCCCGACGGTCCGGACCACCCGACGTGGAACGCGGCCGATGCGCGGCGGTGGCTCACGTATCTGGCCGTGTACCTGCACCGCAACCACGAACGCGACCTCGCCTGGTGGATGCTCAGCCAGCGCCTGCTCTCCCGCTGGTGGGCACCGGCGATCGGCGTGGCCTCCGGAGCCGCCGTGCTGATCGTGATCTCGGCCTGGGTCGCCAGGTTCGATCCGTCCGGGGCAATCGGGTTGAACACCACGATGTGGTACGGCTCGATGATCTCCGCCGGGTTCGGCGCCATCGTGACCGTCACGTGGTACGCCGCGGCCGGTCGGCCGCCGGGCCGCCTCTCGCTCGCCACCCGGGACACGGGTGCCCGCCTGCGGTCCGGCTTCCGCATCGGGGTCGCCGCCGTCGCGATCCCGGCCGGTCCCGTCCTGCTGTTCATGGCGGCGGCGATCTCACTCGGCGTCGGCTGGTCCATCGACGCCATCGACACATACGCCGAGTTCGCCGGCGCGGCGATCGCCCTCGCGACCTGCGTCGGGGGCGCCCTGGCGGTGCACGGCTGGCTCGAGGCCCCACCCGTCCACTCGGCCAGCACCGGCCCCCAGGAGCAGATGGACCAGGACCGCGCCCTGTCCTGGTGGGGGGCCACGGCCGTCGTGGCGGTGATCGGCCTGTTCGGCCTGCCGGCCGCGGCGATCGGCTCGGGAATCGGCTCGTTGCTGTTCCAGACCGCCTCGAACTGGTCGGACTGGCCCGGCCGGGTCGCCGTGTGGGAGCTGTTCCGAGCGCGCTACCGCGACCTGACCGACCTGCGATTTCCCAACCCCGCCATCACGTTCGGCGCCGCGGTGCTGTTACCCGCGGCCCTGATCGCCCTGATCATGTTGCTGACCCGGGCCTGGCCGCGCTTCGTGCTGACCCACACCTGGCTGGCCGCCCGCGGCCATCTGCCGAGCGACCTCCTGGGCTTCCTGGCCGACGCGCGCCAGCGCGAAATCCTCCGCCAGCGCGGGGGCGTGTACCAGTTCCGGCACATCTGGCTGCAGGAACAGCTGGCCACGCGGCAGGATCTGCGCGACCCCGCCGATCGTGACCCCGCCGCGACGCCCAGCCTCTGGCGCCGCGGCCGGGCGGCCCTGGCCGCCGCCACCGCCCTCGTGGTCGTCACGGCCGTTGCCGGTCTCCTCGCGGTACCCGAGGACGCCTCGGTAGCGCGGTTCACGACCGGATACGGGGAGGGCGCGGCGCTGCTGTACCCCGAAAAGTCCGGAGCGCTGGTGGCCGCCTTCGCCAACCGCAGCTCGACGGTGCATGTCTACGACGTCGGCGGCCGCCGCGAGATCGCCACGTTGCCCGGCAACGCCGGTGGCATCCGGTGGGTCGCCTTCGCACCCGGCGGCGACGTCGTGGCCGTGCTGGCGGGCGCGCGGACACCGGAGACGTCCGACGACGCCGTCCGCCTGTGGAGCCTGCGGGATCGGCACGCGACGAAACCCTTGGCCACCATCCAGTCGCCCTCGGTCGAGCACACCTTCATTTCGTTCAACAGCACCGGCGACGCCGCATATGTGGAGACCCGCGAGACCGACGGCCGCTTCATCGGCGGCTGGCTGTGGTACGGCGGTGCGGTCGTGCTCAGCTTCACCCGCGCGGCCGGCGTCACGGATCTGGCGCCGAGCCCGGATCTGGCCAGCGTGCTGACGCGCGACAACAAGAACGTGCTGCAACTGTGGTCGGCCGCGACCCCCGGAGATCCATTGGACAGTTGGCCGATGCCGATTTTCTGGGACTTCCACAACCGATTCTCGGCGGACGGCCGCAAGGTACTGGCACCGAAATCCGTCGGCAACTCCAGAGAATTCTGGTTGTACGACACGACAGCGAAGGACCGCGGCGCTCGGCTCGACTGCAACGACGCCCAATTGGTAGGCCCGCAGAAGCTTGTACTCTGTTCGCACGGCGACAACGCCCCGGCCCCCTCCCTGGCGTTTCGCGACAGCAGCGGAGCGACGATTCAAGAGACGTCAGGATTCGAGGCCAGCGCGGAGGGCTCGATGCTGATCGTGTACAAGTCGCAACGTCTCGATGCGGTCGAGGTCTGGAATCTCGACGAGGTCAGGAAGGTCGCCGACATTTCGCCCGGCAACGTCGACGTCAGTGAAGATTCATCGACCATTCTGGTCCTTCCCTCGCGGATCGGGCCGCCGGAGGCGGAGGAGCGATATCAACTCCTCGACGGCCGGACCGGCGCGAAACTGGCGGAGATCACCGGCAATTACCGTCTGCCCAACACCCGGTTCTCCGCCGCCAACCCCATCCTGCAGAGTCAGGCCGATCCGGACCGGCTTTTTCTCTGGAACAGATGGCTGCGACAGCCCGTGGAGATGGAGAGTTACTCGGCGACCAACACGCCGGTGTACGGGCCGAACGGATATCTGATGGCGGACGAGGGGCGCGACGGCCGGATCCGGGTGCGCGACCTCGTCACCGGCCGCACGCTGGTAACGGTTATCAACCCGATCCGTGCCCTCAAACAACAGGTGACGTTTTCGGCGGACGGGCAGTCGTTCGTCACGTACCGGGCACCGGACAGCATCCAGCTCCAGTCGCGTTGCCACCCCACCGGAATTGTCGTCGACAAGCTGTCGAAAACGTACTACAACGCGATCTTCAGCAAGCACGGGCGGCTGCTCGCGACGGCCGCCGGCGACGGGACCGTGGCGTTGTGGGACGCGGCCAGCGGGCGACGCTTGCGGACGCTGGTGGGACACGGCGAGCCGGTGGCCGGCATGGTGTTCACCGCCGACGATGCCGGCCTCGTGACCAGCGCCGCCGACAGCACCGTCCGCGTCTGGGACCTGAGCGACCTGGCGGAGCAGTATCGCCACGACGCCGTAGGTGGTCCGTGCTGAAGACCGGCGTGAGCCGCCTTCAGCTGCGCAGCGCGTCCAGGGCCAGCAGGGCCACGTGCAGCGACAGGCACGCCGGCACCGAGTCCAGGTCGGCCCCGAGGATCTTCCCGATGCGGGCCAGCCGCTCGTAGAACGCCGGGCGTGACAGGTGGCTGTGCTCGGCCGCCGCGGACTTGTTGCGGCCACACTCGAGGTACACCCGCAGCACCTCCAGCAGCTGCTCGCGCGGGTTGCGAGCGTCGTAGGCCAGCAGCGGGCCGAGCTCGCGCTCCACGAACGTCTGCAGCCGCGGCTCGTCGCGCAGCATGTGCAGCAGGCCGGCCAGGCCCACGTCGGCGAGGCGGACGACGCCGCCGGCCGGGTGGCGCACGGCGTCGGCGACCTGCGCGGCCTCGGCCAGCGACCGGCCGGCCTCCCGGGGCGAGTCCACGATCTCCCCGGCCGCGACGATCGCCTCCGGGTTCGTCTTGTGCACCTTGCCGGCGAAGGCGCGCAGCACGTCCTCGGTGGCCTGCGTGATCAGCACGCCGGTGGAGTTCGCGTCGAGGGTACCGGCGAGGCTCTTGACCGATATTTCCGACAGAGCCCGCTCGACCGCCGCGAAGTGCGCCGGGCGGATCACGACGCCGACCAGGGCGCGGCGCTCCAGCGGGATCCCCAGCGCCCGCGCCCGCAGCGCCACCTCCTCGACCGGCATCGAGCGGTTGAGCAGCGCCTGGAGCAGGGTGCGCCCGGGCCCCTCGGGGTCGGGGTCGATCAGGCGCCCGAGCGCGAGGGCGGAGGCGGCGCGCTCGATCAGGATGACGTACCGCGCCTGCGCCGACCCCACCCGCATGAGCAACCGGCCCCAGTCCTGCCCGCGGGCGCCGACCGCGGTCACCAGCCAGCCCGCGCCCGGATCGAAGCCGGTGCGCCCGCCCGGCCGGATCGCCCGCGAGTGCGCCTCCCAGCTGGCCAGCAGCAGCTCGGCCGAGCCGCCCGCGGCGTCGTACGCGAGCACCTGCCGGGACAGGTTCTCCAGCACCACCGGCGCCCCGGCCAGGGCCGCGGCCTGCGCGACGACCTCGGCCGGCCCGGCGCCCTCGACGGAGAGGTCCGTGAAGCGCTGGTGGATCTCCTCGGCGGCGCGCAGCTCGGCCAGCTGGGCGTCGATGATCATCGAGTGCACGGCCTCGGTGATGGCCACGAACGGCGTGCCCCGGTGCAGCTCGACCAGCGGCAGGCCGAGCTCGTCCGCGGTGCGCACCATGACCGCGGGCAGTCGCTGAGCGTAGCGGCGGCCCAGCTCCACGGCGAGCCCGCACGCGCCCACCTCGGCCAGATCGGTGATGTACCGCCGCAGCCCGGCCTCGTCCGCCGGCAGCCCGATCCCGGTCGTGAGCACCAGCTCCCCGCCGCGCAGCAGCGTGGCGATGTCCGGCACCTCGGAGCTGTGCACCCAGCGGACGGCCTGGTCGAGCCCGCGCTCGCCCGCCACGATGCGCGGGGCGCCGTTGCGCACCGGCTCCAGCGCGAGCACCTCGCGGACGGTCGGGAACATCAGCGCGGATGCTACTTCGCCGCCGTCCGGATCGTCTCGCGGATGCGGGACTACGTGCCGCACCGGCAGATGTTGCGCAGGGCCGTCGAGGTCGGCGTCGGTGATGTCCCGGCGGCGGCCCGGATCGGGGTGTACGTCGAGATGGTGGTGTTCGAGCCGCCGGTCAGCTGGCCACTGCGCGATCCGGTCCCCGAACAGGAACCGCGTGAACGCGCCGAGGATGGACCGGGTCAGCAGTCCGCCGTCGATGCCGGCGCCGAGTGATACGGTGATACATAGTTTGTATCGCTATATCAGCCGCGAGAGCACACTGTGTCGGCGGTCACAAGAGGACTTTCACGACGCTCAATAGTTAGCCGTGGTTCCGGCGCATCCGGGTCGATCACCCCGATGACAACGCAGCGCCTTCCCAGAAAGTTAGCCGTCGTTTACAGTGCCGGTACACCCCGAGGAGGCTTCCGTGGATCCTGCCGACGCCCTCGCCGATCGATGCGCCAAGGCCGCCGCCGACCTGACCATCCCCGCCCTGCTGCACCGCAACGCCACCGAGTTCGGCGACCGCCCGGCGCTGAGCACGCTCGGGCGCGACGACACCCGCACCTGGGCCGAGCTGCACCACGAGGTCGCCGACATGTCCCGCGGCCTCGCCGAGATCGGGCTGCAACCGGGCGGCCGCATGCTGATCATGATGTCCAGCCGCCCCGAGCACTGGCTGGTCGACCTGGCCGCGGTCCACCTCGGCGCGGTGCCCAGCACCGTCTACCCGACGCTGAGCCCCGAGCAGCTGCGGTACCTCGCGCTGCACAGCGCCGCCCAGCTCCTGGTCCTGGAGGGCCGGGCCGAGCTGGCCCGCTGGCGGCCGATCCTGCCCGACCTGCCGAAGCTGCGCCGGATCATGCTGCTCGAGGAGCCCGCCGCCGGCGAGGCCAGCCTGGCCACCGTGACCCTGGAGCACGTCCGGGCCGTCGGGGCGGCCGCGCACCGCGCCGCCCCGGACGCCTTCGAGCGGTCCTGGCGGGCCGTCCGGCCCGAACAGCCGGTGACGCTGCTGTACACGTCCGGCACCACCGGCGACCCCAAGGGCGTCGTGCTCAGCCACCACAACGTCGTCTACCAGTCCGTGGTGCTCGAGGCGACAGTCGCCGTGCCCGACCACGCCCCGACGGTCGCCTACCTGCCCCTGGCCCACATCGCCGAGCGGATGCTGGGCATCTACAACGCGGTCTACCGGGCCGGGCACGTGACGATCTGCCCCGACGCCGCCCAGCTCGTCCCCGCGCTCCGCACGGTCGGGCCCGCCTCGTTCTTCGGCGTGCCCCGGGTCTGGGAGAAGATGGCGGCCGGCGTCCAGGCCCAGCTCGCCGCCGCGGAGCCGGCGACGCGGGCCGCCTACGACGCCGCGTCCGCCGTGGCCCTGGAGGCCTTCGAGCTGCGCGCGGACGGGCGGCCGGTACCCGGCGAGCTGGCCGCCCGGCTGGCCGGGGCCGACGCCGCCGTCCTGCGGCCGATGCGCGCGCTCCTGGGCCTGCAGAACATGGCCTGGGCCGGCAGCGGCGCGGCCCCGATCCCGGTGGCGGTGCTGCGGTTCCTCGCCGGGCTGGGGCTCGACGTCCTCGAGGTCTGGGGCATGACCGAGACCACCGGTACCGCCACCATAAACACGCCGGAGCGGTTCCGCACCGGCACGGTCGGCCGGCCCAACCCCGGGATGCAGGTCCGTCTCGCCGACGACGGCGAGATCCTCGTGCGGGGGCCCCTCGTCTGCTCCGGCTACCTGCGCGCCGACGGCGGCGTCGAGGCGGTCACCGACGCGGAGGGCTGGCTGGCCACGGGCGACGTCGGCACCGTCGACGCCGACGGCTTCCTGACCATTACCGACCGCAAGAAGGAGCTCATCATCACCTCGAGCGGCAAGAACGTGTCGCCGGCCCAGATCGAGCAGCGGCTGCGCGCCCACCCGCTCATCGGCCAGGCGGTCGCGGTCGGCGACCGGCGGCCGTACATCACCGCCCTGATCGTCCTGGACGACGAGGTCGCCCCGAGGTGGGCCCAGGCGAACGGCATCGGCGAGACCGCGCTGCCCGGACTGGCCGCCGACCCACGGGTGCTCGCCGAGATCCAGGCCGCCGTCGACGCCGCCAACGCCGGGCTCTCCCGCCCCGAGCAGGTCAAGACGTTCCGGGTCCTGCCGTCGAGCTGGACGCCGGAGACGGGCGAGCTGACGCCGACCCTGAAGCTGCGGCGCCGGATCATCACCGCGCGCTACGGCGAGACCATCGACGCGCTCTACGGCGGCGATCCCTTGGTACTCTGATACGAGAGCAGTGTCAACGTACCACGGGAGGTTGACCATGACCCCGTCTCTTCTGGAGCGCGCGTTCACCGATGCGCTGCAGCGCGCGGACGACGGCGACGAGGTCACCACCCGGCTGCTCGACGCCGCCTACGAGCAGTTCTGCCGCATCGGAATCCGCCGGTCCACAATGGAGGACGTGGCCCGGCGGGCCGGCGTCTCGCGCATCACCGCCTACCGCCGGTTCGCCTCCAAGGACGCGCTGGTCGAGCACGTCGTCCGGCGCGAGTTACGGCGCTACTTCGACCGGTTCCTCGTCGACATCCAGCAGGCCGCGACCGTCGCCGACCGGGTGGTGCTGGGCTTCGTCAGCTCGCTGCAGGCCATCCGCGGCAACCCGCTGATCGGGGGGCTGATGGTCGCCGAGCCCGACGTCCTCGTCCCGTCGATGATCGGCGACGGCGGGCGGACCATGGCCACGGTGCAGCGCTTCGTCGCCGGGCAGCTGCGACAGGAACAGCGCGCCGGGAACATCTCCGGCGCGGTGGACGTGGAGGTGGTGGCCGAGCTCATGACCCGGCTGTCCTGCTCGTTCCTGGTCACCCCCAGCCACGTCATCGACCTGGACAACGGCGCGCAGCTGCGCGCCGTGGCCCGGCAGTTCCTCGTGCCGATGCTGGAGTACGGCTCACAGGCCCAGTGACCGGCCGATCAGCTCCTTCATGATCTCCGTGGTGCCGCCGTAGATGGTCTGCACCCGCGCGTCCAGGTAGGCCCGGGCCACCGGGTACTCGCGCATGTACCCGTAGCCGCCGTGCAGCTGCAGGCACCGGTCGACGGTGCGGTGCTGCAGCTCGGTGCACCACCACTTCGCCATCGCCGCCGTCGGCGCGGTGAGCTCCGGCCCGACCAGGCACTGGTCGACGAAGACGCGGCCGAGACGCAGCTCGGTGGCCAGCTCGGCGAGCACGAACCGGTTGTGCTGGAAGGTGCCGATGGGCCGGCCGAACGCGTGGCGCTGCTTGCAGTACTCGACCGTCTGCTCGAACACCGCCTCGGCGCCGGCCAGCGCGCCCACGGCGATCGAGAGCCGCTCGAAGGGCAGGTTCCGCATGAGGTACGCGAAACCCTCGCCCTCGGCCCCGAGGAGGTTGGCCGCCGGCACGCGCACGTCGGAGAAGAACAGCTCGGCCGTGTCCTGCGCCTTCTGGCCGATCTTGTCGAGGTTGCGCCCGCGCTCGAAGCCCGGCGTGTCCCGCTCGACCACCAGCAGGCTGATGCCCCGGTGCCCCGCCGCGGCGTCGGTGCGGGCGACGACGATGACGAGGTCGGCCAGGATGCCGTTGCTGATGAACGTCTTCTGCCCGTTGAGCACGTAGCTGTCGCCGTCGCGTACCGCGGTGGTGGTGATGCCCTGCAGGTCGCTGCCGGCCCCCGGCTCGGACATGGCGATCGCGGTGACGATGTCGCCGGAGCAGAACCCGGGCAGCCACCGCCGCCGCTGCTCGTCGTCGGTCAGGTCGGTGAGGTACGGCCCGATGATGTCGTTGTGCAGGCCGAACGCCGGGCCGCTGGCGCCGGCCCGGGCCAGCTCCTCGGTGAGCACGGCGTTGAAGCGCCGGTCGGTCACGCCGGCGCCGCCGTACCGCTCGTCGACGAAGAAGCCCAGCAGCCCGGCGGCCCCCGCGGCCCGCCACACGCCGCGGTCGACGATGCCGTCGGCCTCCCAGCGCTCGTGGTGCGGCGCGATCTCCTTGGCGATGAAGGCCCGCACCAGGTCGGCGAACGCGTGGTGGTCGGCGGTGAGGATCGTGCGGTTCATCCGGCCATCCCCTTCACGGCGGCGATGATGCATGATGGTCGGCGCGTCGAAGCCGTAAGCCTCCGGCACCCGGACCACGTCGAGGCCGTCGTGCTCCCAGGCGGCCACCGCGTCCGCCTCGGCCCGGGGGTCGGCGGCGTAGGCCAGTGTCGTCGCGATCCGCATCAGCGTGCTCCCTGGGTCGAGCGGACGGCCGCGCCGCCGAGCCAGCGCGGCACATGCGCGCCCAAGCCCCATTCGGTGAGCACGGTCTCGGTGTGCGCGCCGGGCACCGGCGGCTCGGCGCCGGGCACGCCCGGCGTCCGCGACAACCGGGGCGCGACGGCGGGCTGGCGGACGCCGGCGCGGTCCTCGTACGTCCCGCGCGCCACCAGGTGCGGGTGGTCCCGGGCCTCCGCCAGCGACAGCACCGGGGCGACGCAGGCGTCGGTGCCCTCGAATACGCCGGTCCACTCGGCCCGCGTCCGTGTGGCGAAGACCTCCGCGAACCGGGCCCGCAGCCGCGGCCATCCGGCGGCGTCGTGCTGAGCCGGCAGGTCCGCGTCGCCCAGCCCGAGCCGGCGCAGCAGTTCGGCGTAGAACTGCGGCTCGAGCGCGCCCACGGCCATGTGGCCACCGTCGGCCGTCTCGTACACGCTGTAGAACGGGGCGCCGCCGTCGAGCAGGTTGCGGCCGCGCTCGGCCCGCCAGGCCCCGGCCGCGAGCAGGCCGGCGAACACCGTGGTCAGGTGGGCCGTGCCGTCGACGATGGCGGCGTCGACGACCTGGCCGCGGCCGGTGTCGCGGGCCACGAGCAGCGCGGCGAGGCAGCCGACGACCAGGTACAGCGAGCCGCCGCCGAAGTCGCCGACCAGGTTGAGCGGGATCTGGGGCGGCCCGCCGCCCGCACCGATCGGGTGCAGGGCCCCGGCGACGGCGATGTAGCCGATGTCGTGGCCGGCCGCACGGGCCAGCGGCCCGTCCTGCCCCCAGCCGGTCATCCGCCCGTAGACCAGGCCCGGGTTGCGGGCCAGCGCTGCCTCCGGGCCGATGCCGAGGCGTTCCGCGACGCCGGGGCGCCAGCCCTCGATCAGGATCGCGGCCCGCTCGGCGAGGCCGAGGACGACCTCCGCCCCGTCGGGGTGCTTGAGGTCCACGATGACCGAGCGCTTGCCCCGGTTCAGCAGGTCGTGGCGCGGGTCGCCGGTCGAGCCCGGCCCCGGGCGGTCGACGCGGACGACGTCCGCCCCCAGGTCGGCCAGCAGCATCGCGGCGAACGGGCCCGGCCCGATCCCGGCGAGCTCCAGCACCCGGACCCCGGCGAGCGGCCCGCTCACGCCCCGGCCCGCCCCTCGAAGCGGGGCGCGCGGCCCTGGGTCAGGGCGGTGACGGCCTCGCCGAAGTCGGGGCCGGCCAGCGAGTCGGCCATGAGCCGGTTCGCGTCGGCGGCCGCCCGGTCCAGCCCGGTCTCCAGCCCGGCCCAGACCTGCCGCCGGATCACCGCCATCGCCGCCGGTGAGCAGTTCGCGGCCAGGTCGGTGGCATAGGCTTGGGCCGCGGGCAGCACCTGCTCGCGAGGGAGGACCCGGTGCACCAGACCGATCCGCAGCGCCTCGGCCGGGTCGATCTTGCGGCCGGACAGCAGCAGGTCCAGCGCGTTGCCCACGCCCACCAGCCGGGGGAGCAGCCAGGCGCTGCCGTATTCGGCGATCAGGCCGAGCCGGCTGAACGCGGTCGCCAGGTGGCACTCCGCGGCCAGGAACCGCACGTCGGCGTAGAGGGCGTGGACGAGGCCGAGACCGGCGGCGCCGCCGTTGACCGCCGCGATGATCGGGGTGCCCAGCGTCGCGGGCAGGTGCGGCTCGAAGCCCAGCCGGAGTACCAGTTCGTCGCGGTGCCGCGCGTCGAGCAGGGCCGGCAGCGCCTCGGGGTCGGCCCCGGTGCAGAACCAGTCGCCGGCCCCGGTCACCACGATCGCCCGGACCGCCGGGTCCCGGTCGGCCGCCAGCAGCGCGGCGTAGTAGTCCCGGAACATGTCCAGCGTCATGGCGTTGCGGCGCTCCGGCCGGTCGAACCGGATCGTGCACACTCCGCCGAGCGTCGCAGATCTGATATGTGACATTTGATATCCTTCAGCGATGACGGATGTGTCGCACCCTCAGCTGTCCGAAACGGTGGCGGCCCTGCTGCGGGACCGGATCATGTCGGGGCAGCTGCGCGCGGGCGAGCGGATCCGGCTCGAACAGGTCGCGCAGGAGACCGGGCTGAGCATCACCCCGGTCCGCGAGGCCCTGCTGATGCTGCGCGCCGAGGACATGGTCGAGCTCCAGCCGCGCCGGGGGCACGTCGTCGCCCCGCTGTCCCGCCAGGACATCATCGACGTCTTCGCGGTGCAGGGCGACATCGCCGGCGAGCTGGCCGCGCGGGTCGCGGCGGGCATCGGCCCGGCCCAGCTGGACGACCTGCGCGCGCAGCACGAGAAGCTGCGCCGCGCCGCCCAGGCCCGGCAGGTCGGCCGGGTCGAGCAGCTCGAGTTCGAGTTCCACCGCAGCATCAACCGGCTGGCGGATGCGCGCAAGCTGTCGTGGCTGCTGCGGGCGGCGACACGGTACACCCCGACGCGCTTCTATGCCGGCAACGCCCAATGGCGGGCGGCGATGGTCACCGACCACGAGGAGCTGCTGGCCGCGCTCGCGGCCGGCGACCCGGTGGCCGTGCGGCCGGTCATGGCGCGGCACTTCACCGACGGCGCCGAGCGCCTGGTCAAGCACCTCGACGGCCTCGGCATCTGGAACGGGTGAGTCACCGGCCATGACGCCACGCGAACATCCTCAGGGCCAGTCGCAGGGCTGACGGCTGGGGCTGCAGCGTCATCACGTCGATCGGGGCGCGGAACCGCTGCCAGGTCACCGAGCGGGGCCGGCTGAACTCCCGCAGCCCGTCGGCGCCGTGCACCCGGCCGAAGCCCGAGTCGCCGACCCCGCCGAAGGGCAGCGCCGGCACCCCGGCGTAGCCGAGCACCGAGTTGACCGAGACCGCGCCGGCCCGCAGCCCGCCGGCCAGCGCCAGCCCGCGGCGGCGGCTCCGGCTGAAGATGGAGCCGGACAGCCCGTAGGCGGTGGCGTTGGCCCGGCGCACCGCCTCCTCGGCGTCGGCCACCGGGTTCACCACCATCACCGGCCCGAACGTCTCCTCGGTGACCGCCGCGCTGTCCTCGGGCACGTCGGCCAGCAGCACCGGCTCGACGAACGGCGCGCGCACCGAGTCGACGCCGCCGACCACCGCCCGGCCGCCCCGCTCGATCGCGTCGCCGATGTGCCGTTGCACGATGGCGGGCTGGGCCGGGGTGCCCATCGGGCCGTAGGGCGCGTCCGGGCCGTCCCCCGGCTCGACCTCGCGCATCAGCTCGGCCAGCCGGGCCACGAACGGGTCGAACACGGGCCGCTCGACGTAGATGCGCTCGACGCCGGCGCAGGTCTGGCCGGCGTTGCCCAGGCCGCCGAACACCGCCGCCCGGGCGGCCGCCTCCAGGTCGGCGTCGGCCGTCACGATGAGGGCGTCCTTGCCGCCGCCCTCGATCACGACCGGGGTCAGGCGCTCGGCGCAGGCGGCCATGACCGCGCGGGCCGTGGCGGCCGAGCCGGTGAAGGCGATCTTGTCGACGGCCGCGCGGCAGAGCGCGGCCCCGACGGTGCCGTCGCCGGCGACGACCTGCAGCACGGGATTGTCGGGGAACAGCTCGGCCCAGCAGGTCGCGAGCCAGACACCGACCCCCGGGGTGTACTCGCTCGGCTTGAACACCACCGCGTTGCCGGCGGCCAGCGCGTGCGCGATGGACCCCATCGGCGTGTAGACGGGGTAGTTCCACGGCCCGATCACGCCGACGACGCCGTAGGGCACGTACTCCACCGCGGCGGCCTGGTTGAAGGCCAGTATCCCGGAGCGCACCGACCGCCGCCGCAGCACCCGCCGGGCGTTGCGGGCGGCCCAGTCCAGGTGCTCGACGGCGAGCATCACCTCGAGCTGCGCCCCGGCGACCGGCTTGCCGGTCTCGGCCCGGATGCACTCGGCGAGCTCGCCGATGCGGCCGGCCACGAGCGCCTTGAACGCGAGCAGATGCCGCCGCCGATGCCCCGCCGGCAGGCCGGCCCACCAGAGCGCGGCCTCGCGCGCCCGGAGCACCGCGGCCTCGACCGCGGTCAGCTCAACCAGGGAAGACGACACCGAGCCACCTCCTGACATTTGATATTCGATAGTTTAGCCTTGCTGTCAATCCCCTCGTCACGCTGGAGGAACGCCGTGGAATGGACCGCAGAACAGCAGGCTCTGGTCTCGGCGGTGGAGGACTTCTGCCGCCGCGAGGCCGGGTCCCGGCAGCAGCGGCAGCAGCTCACCGACGGCGGGCGGGAGACGCACAGCCCGCCGCTGTACCGCAAGATGGCCGACCTCGGCTGGCTGGGCCTGGCCCTGCCCGAGGAGTTCGGCGGAGGCGGCGCCGGAGCCACCGAGCTCTGCCTCTTCCTGGAGACGACCGCCCGGGCGATGGCCCCGATCGGCGGCTTCACGACGTCGATCATCGTCGCGGCCACCTACGAGCGCTTCGGCTCGCCGGAGCAGAAGAAGCTCATCATCGACGGGGTCGCCCGCGGCGGCGTCGCGGCGATCGCGATGTCCGAGCCCGAGGCCGGCTCCGACGTGGCCAACCTCAGCTGCCGCGCCGAGCGCCGCGGCGACACCTTCGTCATCAACGGCCAGAAGACCTGGTGCTCCAACGCGCACCTCGCCGAGCACATCCTGCTCGTCGCGCGCACCTCCGGGCGGGCCGGCGACCACGCCGGCCTGACGATGTTCCAGGTCCCGGCCTCGGCGCCCGGCCTGACCGTCTCCGGCATCGACACCATGGGCGGCCGGGAGGTCAACGACCTGTACTTCACCGACTGCGTCCTGCCCGCCGACGCCGTGGTCGGCCGGGTCGACCACGGCTGGAAGCAGCTGATGGCCGGGCTCAACATCGAGCGGCTCATCCTGGCCAGCCTCATGCTCGGCACGGCCCAGCGCGCGTTCGACGACGTCGTCGGCTACGTCAAGAACCGGCGCCAGTTCCGCCGGCCGATCGGCTCGTTCCAGGTGCTCCGGCACCGCCTGGCCGACCTCGCGACCGAGATCGAGTGCTCCCGGCTGCTGGTGTACACCACCGCCGCCCACCTCGACCGCTCCCCCGGCGCCGTGCTGCCCCGGGAGAGCTCCATGGCCAAGCTCAAGGCCACCGAGACCGCCCGCCGGGTCACCCTCGACGCGATGCAGATGATGGGCGGCTACGGCTACGCGACCGAGTACGACATGGAGCGGCTGGTCCGCTCCTCCATCGTGTCCACCGTGTACGGCGGCACCAGCGAGATCCAGCGGGAGATCATCGCCCGGACCTACGGCCTGAGCGACGATCTCCGCTGACCTACTCGAACAGTTCGCCGTTGCCGGCCTTGGCGCACAGCAGCGCCGGCGGATCGAAGCGCTCGCCGTAACGCTCGGCGAGCGCGCGGGCCCGGGCGACGAAGCCGGGCAGCCCGCCGTCGTACTGGTTGATGTACTGCAGCACGCCGCCGGTCCAGCTCGGGTAGCCGATGCCGAGGATCGAGCCGACGTTGGCGTCCACGACCGACGTGAGCACGCCCTCCTCCAGGCACCGCACCGACTCGATCGCCTCGATGAAGAGCATGCGCTCCTTGAGGTCGTCGAAGGGCACCCCGAGGTTGGTACCGCCGAACTCGTCCTTCAGCCCCGGCCAGAGCCCGGTCCGCCGCCCGTCGGCGTACTCGTAGAAGCCCGCGCCGCTCGACCGCCCGGGCCGTCCGTGCCCATCGATCATCCGGTCGATGACGGCGTCGGCGGCGTGGGGTGCCCAGGTGCCGCCGCCGGCGAGGACCGCCGCGGCCGTCTCCTGGCGGATCCGCCGCGGCAGGGTGAGCGTGAGCTCGTCCATCAGCGCGAGGACCGGCGCGGGGTACCCGGCCTGGCTGCTGGCCTGCTCGATCGAGGCGGCCGGGACGCCCTCGGCGAGCATCGCCACGCCCTCGTTGGTGAACGTCCCGATGACCCGGCTGGTGAAGAAGCCGCGGCTGTCGTTGACGACGATCGGCGTCTTGCGCAGGCGGCGGACGAGGCCGAGCGCGCGCCCCACCGCCGCGTCCCCGGTCCGCGCGCCGCGGACGACCTCGACGAGCGGCATCTTGTCGACCGGCGAGAAGAAGTGCAGCCCGATGAAGTCCTCCGGCCGGCTGACCCCCTCGGCGAGCAGCCCGATGGGCAGGGTGGAGGTGTTCGAGGCGATTGACGCGTCCGGCGCCACCTGCTCGATCTCGGCGTACACCAGCCGCTTGAGCGCCGGGTCCTCGAAGACCGCCTCGATGACGAGGTCGACGCCGGCGAGGTCGGCGACGTCGGCGGTCGGCGTGATGCGGTCCAGCAGCGCCTGGTCGTGACGGCGGCCCTCGGCGTACGCCCTGCCCTTCTGCGCGGCCTCGATCGTGACGTCCTTGAGCACGACGTCCAGGCCGGCCTTCGCGCAGACATACGCGATGGCGGCGCCCATCATGCCGGCCCCGACGACGGCGACGCGTCGCACCGGCGGACGGCTGTCGTCCTGGTCCCGCGCGCCGGCCTGCTGCACGTCGAAGAAGAGGGCCTGAATCATGTTCTTGGCGATCCGGCCGGTGGCCAGCTCGGTGAAGTACCGCCCCTCGATCACGAAGGCGGTGTCCAGGTCGACCTGGGCGCCCTCGACGGCGGCGGCGAGGATGTTGCGGGGGGCCGGGTAGGGCGCGCCCTTGAGCTGCTTGCGCAGCGTCGCCGGCAGGGCCGGCAGCTGGGCGGCGAGCGCCGCGCCGCCGGGAATCCGGTACCCCGCGCGGTCGTAGGGCTGCGCGGCGTCCGGGTGGGCCGCGATCCAGGCGCGGGCGGCGGCCATCAGGGACGCCGGGTCGGCCGCGAGCTCGTCGACGAGCCCGTGGGCCACCGCGTCCGCCGGCCGGTGCCGCTGCCCGCGCAGCAGCCAGTCGGCGAGCGCGTCGGCGATGCCCAGCAGCCGGACGCTGCGCACGACGCCGCCGCAGCCGGGCAGCAGGCCGAGGGTGACCTCGGGGAACCCGATCTCGATGGCGGGGTCGTCGAGCGCGATGCGGTGGTGGCACGCCAGGGCCAGCTCCAGCCCGCCCCCGAGCGCCGAACCGTTGACGGCCGCGACCACCGGCCGGCCGAGCGTCTCCAGCCGCCGCGCCGCGTTCTTGAGCACCCGGGGGTCGGCGTCGTCGTCCGGCCCCAGCCGCAGGATGGACTCGAGGTCGCCGCCGGCGAAGAAGGTCTTCTTGGCGGAGGTGATGATCACGCCGGCGATCCGGTCGCGCTCCGCCTCCAGCCGGTCCACGGTGCTCACGAAGCCGGCGGTGAACTCGGCGTTCATGACGTTCGCCGAACGCCCGGGGTGGTCGAGGGTGAGCACCACGATCCCGTCGGCCCCGCCCTCCCACCGGATTGGGTCGACCATGCTTGGCTCCACCTCTCAGAGTCGTTCTACGACGGTCGCGATGCCCATGCCGCCGCCGACGCAGAGCGTGGCGAGCCCGTACCGTCCGCCGCGGCGCTCCAGCTCGTCGACGAGCGTGCCGAGGATCATGGCCCCGGTGGCCCCGAGCGGGTGGCCCATCGCGATGGCGCCGCCGTTGACGTTGACGATGTCCGGGTTCAGGCCCAGGTCGGCCACGAAGCGCAGCACGACGGCGGCGAACGCCTCGTTGATCTCGACCAGGTCGAGGTCGGCGACGTCGAGCCCGGCCTTGGCCAGCGCCTTGCGGGCGGCGGGCGCGGGCCCGGTCAGCATGATGGTGGGGTCGGCCCCGCTGACCGCGGTCGCCACGATCCGCGCCCGCGGGGTCAGGCCCGCCGCGGCGCCGGCCGCCTCGCTGCCGACGACCACCAGCGCGGCGCCGTCGACGATGCCGGAGGAGTTGCCGGCCGTGTGCACGTGGTTGATGCGCTCCACCCAGTGGTACCGCTGCAGCGCCACCGCGTCGAAGCCGCCCAGCTCGCCGACGGCCGCGAAGGAGGCCGGGAGGGCGGCGAGCCCCTCGGTGGTCGAGTCCGGGCGGATGTGCTCGTCGCGGTCGAGCACCACCAGGCCGTTGCGGTCCCGGACGGGTACCACGGAACGGGCGAAGTAGCCGTTCGCCCACGCCTTGGCCGCCCGGGCCTGCGACTGGAGGGCGTAGCCGTCCACCGTTTCGCGGTCGTGGCCGTCGAGGGTCGCGATGAGGTCCGCGCCGATGCCCTGCGGCACGAAGCCGGTGCTGTAGTTGGTCTCGGGGTCCAGCGCCCACGCTCCCCCGTCGGAGCCCATCGGCACCCGCGACATCGACTCGACCCCGCCGGCGAGCACGAGGTCCTCCCAGCCCGAACGGACCTTCTGCGCGGCGAGGTTCACGGCCTCCAGGCCGGAAGCGCAGAAACGATTGAGTTGTACCCCGGCCACGGTGTCGGGCAGCCCGGCGACGAGAGCCGCCGTCTTGGCGATGTCGGCGCCCTGCTCGCCCAGCGGCGACACCACGCCCAGCACGACGTCGTCGATCCGGGCCGGATCGAGGCCGGGCAGCCGCCCCAGCGTCTCCCCGATCAGCCCGGCGATGAGCGAAACCGGCTTCACCCCGTGCAGGGCTCCGGTCGGTTTTCCCCGGCCGCGCGGCGTGCGCAGCGCCTCGTAGATGAACGCCTCGGTCGTCATGGCCCTATGCTCCTCGCTGCTCGGCCGAACGCGAATCGCGCCTAACTTTCCGGGACCGCGCGAACGCTTGTCAAGCAGGGTCGCCGCCGGCTTACCGCGAGGTGGCGCTAACGTGTAGGGGTGCGACCAGCAGCCGGCGGGGTGGGTTCGACAGCGACGAAACGCCCGAAAGACCGCAAAGACCGCATCGCGCTGGCCGGCGCCGAGCTGTTCTGCGAGCGGGGCTACCACCGCGTCTCGGTCGACGAGATCGCCGCCGTCGTCGGCATCAGCGGCCCGGCCGTGTACCGGCACTTCGCGAACAAGTACGCGATCCTCGTGCACGCCACGCGCGACGTCGTCGGCGCGCTGCTGGCCGCGACCGCCGATCCGCAGGCCACCATCGACGAGCAGCTGCACGCCATCGCCACGGTCGCGGTGGCCAAGCGCCGGGTCGCCGGCCTGTACCAGTGGGAGGGCCGCTACCTCACCGCCGAGCACCGCCGCGAGTTCCGCACGAGCCTGGCCACGCTGGTCGGCCGCATCGCCGGACCCCTGCGCGCCCTGCGGCCGGAGCTGACCCCGGAGCAGTGCGGGCTGCTGGCCAACGCGGCCCTCAGCGCCTTCGGCAGCGTGACCACCCACCGCGCCGCCGCCACCGACACCGAGGGCCTGCTCACGCGGGTCGCCTGGGCGCTGCTGCGCGCCGACCCGCCGGACCTCCCGCGCCCTTCGCCTTCGGAGCCGGCCGCCCCGTCCGCCGCCCCGGTCCGCCCCGCCTCGCGCCGTGAACTGCTGCTCATCGAGGCGATCCGCCTGTTCCACCGGCACGGCTACCACGCCGTCGCGGTCGAGGACATCGGGCGCGCCGCGGGCATCCAGGCCTCCAGCGTGTACCGGTACTTCCCGAGCAAGGCCGACCTGCTCGCGGCCGCCTACTACCGGGCGACCGACCGGCTCACCGGCTCGACCGTAGCGGCGATCGCCGAGGCGACCGACCCGGCCGACGCCCAGCGCCGGGTCGTGCGGGCGTACGTGGCCTTCGCGTTCGGCCAGAGCGACCTGGTCGCCGTCTACCTGGCCGAGAACAACAACCTGCCGGACGAGGACCGCCACCAGCTCCGCGGCGCGCAGCGCCTGCACGTCGAGGAGTGGGTGCGCCTGGCCGGGACGGTGCGCCCGGAACTGGCGGCGGCCGACTCGCGGGTGCTCGTGCACGCCGCCCTCAACGTCGTCACGGACGTGGGGCGGCTCGGCCGCTTCGACCGCACCTCGGGCTACGAGACTCAGACGGCGGGGCTGGCCCTGGCGGCACTGAGCGCCTGAGGCGGCGGGGCGGCCGCGTCGCCACCGGGGGGCCATTATCGCGCACGGCTACCTCGCCGTCGACGCCCCGCTCGCTCGGCTCGTCGCCGGTGCGTTCACCGAGCTCGCCCAAGCGATCTGACCGCGACCCGGCACGGGTTCAACCGCGACCGGTGACCGGTCATCCTGGCGGAACGGAGGTTCCCTACGCGGCTTCAGTAGCGCACACTCAAGCTGTCCAGGAGTGGCGTCGCCGACATCGACTCCGTGCAGTTCAGTTGGGATGGCATGCGTGAGGCGTACCGCCGCGCAGTACGGACTCACCGAAGACACTTGGGCCACCGCCAAGCAGCAGGTCCGCGGCGTGATACTGCACGCGGCGTACGAACGCGCGATGACGTGGCACGCGCAGATCGCCGCACAGGTCGACGTCATCAGCCTCGACCCGGAGTCGTCGCTGATGAACGACCTGCTCGGAGCGGTGTTCGAGGACGAGTACGCCACCGGCGGGCCGGCGCTGACGTCCATCGTGACGGTCAGGTACGGCGATCGCGAGCCCAGTTCGGCGTTCTTCACCTCGGCCCGCGACCTCGGGTACCGGTTCACGGAACCGTTCACGTTCTGGGCCGAGGAGGTCCACAAGGTCTTTGCCGAGCATGGACGGCTCGATGGCCGCGGATGACGCGGTTCGCTACGTCCGTACGTCGCGGGACAGGTCGGCGAACACCACGCCGTCCACCGAGTACCGCTCGACTTCCACAAGCGATCCGCTCGTTCGAGCTGGACTTCGAGCGGATAGTCGCGGGCGAAGAGCTCCTGCCGGTGATCCAGGACCTCACGCTGTCCTCATTCGGGATGCCTGATGGGTCGATGAATCGGTCAGGGATCGGTGATGGCGCCGTTCGTGGCGAAGGCGTTCACGGTGCTGAGGAACCGTTCGAGGAATTCGCCTAGGTCCGCGCCGACCGATGTGATGCCGTTGTCGGTCCCGTCGTAGACGCCGCTGATGTAGCTGGCACCCCGGAGCCTGAAGACCTGGCCGGCGGTGACCCTGGTCGCGTAGAGGTCACCGCCGCCGTTGCTGCCGAACACAACCACGTCGATGTTCTCGGCGAACGGCTCGCCGATCTGATCCGCACGGTGCCGGCTGTCACCCTTCGTCACCATGCCTTCGACCGTATCGAGAAAGTAGCCGTTACCGATGTCGGGCAGCTGGACCGGCCCGACGTATCTGTGCATCGCGAAGGGGTTCTGTACCGGCGTCGTCGTCCGATGTCACCCGCGACGAACTCGTCGAGATCGTCCGGAGAATTCTGGCCGCCGACCCGGTGGCCGACTACTGTCTGCGAATTCTCGAAGTCAACGTGCTTCATCCGCGGGTGGGTGATTTGATCTTTCATTCGCCCGATCGACCTGCTGGACGCCTCCGCCGAGGCGATCCGGTTTATGGCGCGTCGGGATGGGAAGCGTTCGCCGGTCGGCTCGGGCGATGACGGCCGGAGACGACGTTACCGACAGCGCCCGTCTCGATCACGGGGCTTCCATCGATCCGCCCTGCGAGTCCGCTGCACCAGGTCACCGACCAGACGCCGGTACGCGCGATTCACGGAAGGAGTGCCGACGGTCAGCATGGCGCCGCCATTAGCGGATGAAGACGAGCGGGGACCGCAGCGGCCATTGCTCGGCCGCGGGATGCTACTGCTCTTCATTGCTCTGGTCGGCTGTTTCACCGCTTGGGGCATCGCGCAGGACCTGACCACGCCGATGGTGGCGGGCTTCAAGCGCATCTTCGAGATGAGCACCTTCCAGGCGTCGCTCGTCCAGTTGGCGTACTTCGGCGCATACTTCCTGCTAGCGCTCCCGGCGGCCTTTCTCAACCAGCGCTTCGGCTACAAGACGGGAATCCTCACCGGACTGGGGCTGGCGGCGCTGGGCGCCTTCCTCTTCTATCCGGCAAGCAAGATCATGACGTACGAGGCGTTCCTGCTGGCCCTGTTTGCGATGGCCGCCGGCTGCTCGATCCTGGAGACCTCCGCGAACCCGTACGTCATGTCGCTCGGCCCGGAAGAGACGGCGACCCGGCGATTGAACTTCGCCCAGGCGTTCAATCCGCTGGGAACGAACATCGGGGTCCTGCTGGCTTCGACGCTCATCCTGCCCAAACTCGCGGAACCGGTCGACATCTCGTCGCTGAGCCCGGCCCAGCTGCACGCCATCCGCGCGGGCGAGCTCGGCGCCGTGATGGGCCCTTACCTGGGGCTGGCCTTCCTCCTACTACTCATCGCCGTCACCATCGCGATTCAGAAGGCGCCGCCGATCGTCGAGGAGTTCCCCGATACCGGCCCGCACGCCGGCGGCACCGGCCACCTGTTC
This sequence comes from Dactylosporangium sp. NPDC049140, assembly GCF_040648435.1. NCBI lineage: Bacteria > Bacillati > Actinomycetota > Actinomycetes > Micromonosporales > Micromonosporaceae > Dactylosporangium > Dactylosporangium sp. NPDC049140. Next base: position 142,069 of record NZ_JBEZDS010000028.1, read on the forward strand.
GGCGTGCTGTGGCGCAGCAAGCGGTACCGCTTCGGGGTGATCGCCCAGTTTGCGAACGTCGCGGCTCAGGTGTGCACCTGGACGTTCCTGATCCAGTATGTACAGCAGGCACTGGGCGGCAGCCTGCAGAAGGGCGGCGCCTACCTTCAGCTCAGCTTGCTCGTCTTCCTCGGATCACGCTTCCTGATGACGTGGGTGATCGGTCGCGTGCGCGCCACCAAGGTGCTCGCCGTGCTGGCCTCGCTGGCGGTGGCGCTCTGCGTGTTCGCGATATTGAGTCCCAACCTTGCCGGGGTCCTCGCCGTGGTCGCCCTGTCCTTCTGTCTGTCACTCATGTTCCCGACAATCTACGGCGTTGCCCTCGAAGGGCTCGGGCCGGCGACCAAGTTCGGCGCCGCCGGCCTCGTGATGGCCATCGTGGGCGGCGCGATCATGCCGCTGGTACAGGGCAAGCTCGTGGACCAGACGAGCGCGGCGATCTCCTTTGTCGTCCCAGCCGCCTGCTTCGCCGTCGTCGGGCTCTACGCCCTCTACGACCTCAGGGCCGCGCCCGGGTCCGTCCGCGGGAGCACCGAGCCGGGCCTGCCCGGGGACGCCGGGCCGAGCACCGTCACCGGGAGCACGGCATGAACCGCCGGCGCCGGGCGGTCGCGGCAGTCGCGGTCATGGCGCTCGCCGTGGCCGGCTGCGGCGCGCAGAAGCCGACGAGCGCCACGGCGGACACCAGGCAGCTTGAGGTCGTGTCGTGGTGGACCTCCAGGTCGGAGGCCGCCGCGCTGAACGTCCTCTTGTCCGCCATGCACCAGACGAATCCGGATGTCGACGTCGTCAACGCCGCGGTCGCCGGCGGCGCCGGGTCACAGGCGGTCGTGGCGCTGGCCAAACGGCTGCAGCATGGCAACCCACCTGACGTCTGGCAGACCTTCGCGGGCAAGTCCGTGCAAGGCTATGCCGACCGCGGCGTCATTCGTGACGTCGCGTCAGTCTTCACCGACGGTGACCTGCGCGCGACGATGCAGCCGACCATCCTGCGTTCGCTCATGTACGACGGCAAGCCGTACGGGGTGCCGACGGGTGCCCATCGCAGCAACATGCTGTGGTTCAACACCGAGCTGCTCCACCGCGCCGGCGTCACGCTGCCCTCCAGCGGCTACTCCCTCGCCGCCTTCCTGGACGGCCTGCAGAAGGTCAAGGCGTCCGGGGCCACCCCCTTGTGTCTCGGCGGCAAGGACCCGTTCACCACCGTCGAGCTGTTCGAGAACGTGCTACTTGGCACAATCGGGGTGAAGGGCTGGCAGGACATGGCCGGCGACCGCCTCAACTGGCGCAGCCCGCAGGTGCGGACGGCGCTGCGGGTCTTCGGCGACGTCCTCGCCTACGCCGATCCCGAGGCCGGCACGTTGACCTGGGACGCGGCGACAAAGAAGCTCACCACCGGTGGTTGCGCCTTCGAGTCCCTGAACGACTCAGCGTATGGCGAGATGGTCGCCGACGGCGCACAGGAGGGCAAGGACTTCGGAGCTGTGGCGTTTCCCGGCACCGGCGACAGCTTCCTCGCGGTTGTCGACGTCTTCGTGGCCGCGACCAGGGCCAAGAACGCCAAGAACGCCCTTGCCTTCCTCAGTGACATCAGCAAGCCATCGACCCAGATTCCGTTCAGCAAGGCGAAGGGGTCGGTACCGGTGCTCCGGAACATCGATATTTCGTCCCTGTCCGCCTACCAGCGGGATGCCTCGAAGAGCCTCTGGGGCTCATCGGTGCTGCTTTCGGTCGCCCACGGCGAGGCCATGAGCCCACAGTTCCAGGAGGGCTTCTACGACGCCGTGTCGACCTACGTGCGCACCCGCGATCCGGACGCCTTCGCCCGCGATCTCGAAGACGCGGTCACCAAGGACAAGATCCCGCCACGCTGACGCAGGGGTCAGGCGTTGTCGCTCACGGGCGCGGAGCACGGTCTGCGTGCCGCGGCAGTCAGGCCTCTGGCAGTGTCTCCGATGCGGGCGGAGATGGCGCCGGATTTGCAGCGCATCAGGTGAGGTGATCCCTTTAGGCCGGAAACGCGCCACGGACTTCGGCCGCGAGAAGCGCCTTCTCGCCGCCGCCCGAACGGTGACGGTGACGGTGCTCGGACAGAGACGTCCGCTCATCGGCTACTTGTGCGTGCACCGGATCAAGAGATTGAAATCGACGTCCGGCAAGGCGATCAGGGAGGCAGTGAGCTGACGCCTTCGAGGGTTCCTTTCCTGAACCGTCGCGCCTCGAACGGGTCTCACCGTCCTGACGAATGTGGCGGCTGCACGAGTGGACGGCCCGGGTTATTGCCCGTACTGGTCACGTTCATGGCTTCGTTACTGTAGTGCGGCTGAATCAGTTTGCGGAGCCGATCGGCTTGCGGACGGTCGAGGTGCGTAAGCGTAGGCAGGGCAGCGTTCCATGCGCCGCGCGCGGCGGCTGTGTCACCGGTGGCGTGGTGCGTGTCGCCGAGCCGGGCGAGCGCCATGGCCTCGCGGTGCCGGTCGCCGAGCTCGCGGAACAACTCCAGCGCCTGCCGATAGCAGCTCAGGGCCTGCTGGTGATCGCCGAGTTGGTGGTACACGTAACCGAGGCCGTCCCATATGTACGCCTCGAAGTTCTGGTTCTGCAGGCGCTGGAACAGCCTAAGCGCCTCCCAGCACGCGTTCAGGGCGCTGTCGTGGTCGCCGAGGCGGGCGTGGAACCATCCGATGGCGCTGAGTGCGTCGGCCTGCCCGCTGAGATGTTGGTCGGCGCGGAACAGTGCGAGGGCACGTGAAGCGTGCTCGATCGCCAGGATGTCGCGGTCCTGCCTGCTGTGCAGCTGGGCGAGGTAAACGAGCGTGTGTGCCTGTCCGGTCGCATCCTGAGCCACCAGATAGAGGGCGAGTGCCTGTTCCAGATGTCGGCAGGCCTCGTCGAAATGGTCGAGGTGGGTGTGCGCGCGGCCGAGCAGGCGGTGCGCCCAGGCGCGGGTCGGCCCGTCGGCGAGGCGGTCGGCGGCCTGCAACGCGATCGACTGTGCGGCGGCCAGATCGTTCCAGTGCCCCTGCCATTCGAGGTACGTCCAAAGTGTCCAGGCAAGCTGCCACGCGTAAGTGTCGAGACCGGCCCGGCCGGCGTGGTCGACGACTGCAAGCAGCACATGGTGTTCGGTCGTGAACCAGTCAAGCGCCCCTCGGCGGCTGTCGGGCGACTCCAGGGCCACACCGACCCGCGGCGCCGCGAGCTTGATCGGCGAACGCAACGGGTTCAGCAGGCGGGCCGCTGCGTGCGCCGCGTGCAGATAGTGATCGAGCGCGCGGCCAACGGCATCGTCGCGGTCGTTCGGGGCGTCGGTGTTGAGCGCCTGCTCACGGGCATAAGAGCGAAGAAGATCGTGGAAGGTGTACCGCGAGGGCCGGTGCTCCACCACGAGGTGCGCGCGGGTCAACTCGGTAAGCGACGCGCGTACGGCCGTTGGCGACGCCCCGGCGAGGCTGGCCGCAGCCAGCGTCGAGATCTCCGGCCCCGGGTGCAGGCCGAGGCTGCGGAAGAGGCGGGCCGCCTCCGGGCTGAGCGTGCGGCACGACCAGAAGAACACCGTGCGCAGGTCCGTCATCGGGTCCCCGCCGGTCAGCACATCGAGACGGTCCTGGATGTCGGTTAGCTCCCGGGCCATCACCCGCAGTGAGAAATGTGGATAGGCCGATGCCCGCGCCGCGACGATGGCCAGGGCGAGCGGGAGCCGCGCGCACAGGTTCACCAGTGCGTTGACCGCTTCGGGCTCGGCGGCGGCGCGCTCGACCCCGAATCGGCGGGTCAGCAGCCGCCGCGCTTCCGCGACGGTCAGCAGATCGACGGTCAGCAGGTGCGCTCCCGCGGCGGTCAGGCCGGTCAGTTGACTGCGGCTCGTCACGATAACCAGGCAGCCCGGCGTGCCGGGCAACAACGGACGAACCTGGTCGACGTTACGGGCGTTGTCCAGGAGCACCAGCACCCGTCGGCCGGCGAGGATGCTGCGGTAGAAGGCGGCCTGCGCGTCGAGCCCGATAGGGATCCGCTCGGGCGGAACGTCAAGCGCGTCGAGGAATCCGCGCAGCGCCTCGTCGGGCTCCATCGCCGAGCCGCCAGGGTCGAAGCCGCGCAGATTGATGTACAACTGCCCGTCCGGGAACAGCCCGGCCGTCCGGTGGGCAAAATGCACCGCCAGCGCGGTCTTACCGACGCCAGCGGTGCCCGACAGCACGGCAACGGGAACGGCCTGCTCCGCCGTCAAGCCGGATGTCCTCGCGATTGCATCGAGGCGCGCCAGTTCGTCGTCGCGACCGGTGAACCCGTCGAGGGCAAGCGGAAGCTGCTGTGGTCCGACCGGCGACCGCGCCAGCGGGCGGCCGCCAGCCCGCTGCGCAAGGCGGTTCTCGTAGCGGTCGGCGAATACCAGCACGATACCCAGCCCCGTAACCGGCAGGGCGAGCACGTTGGCCCAGCCCGCCGCATCGTTGAGCCCACCGGATGTCAGGGCCCAAGCCGGCAGGGCGATGCAGACGACGAGAACCGCCCAGCCCAGTAGTCCCCACCCGACTCGGACCCGCCACGACCTCCGCCCGCGCGCCGATCGTCCCCGCATGGTTACATCATTGCGTAGTTGTCCAGTCACGGAAAGGCACCGTTTTAATTGGTCGCCGCCATCAGACACTCCCGCTCGCCGACAACCAACCTCCCGCCATACCTGACGGCGGTGCCGGGCCGCCGCCACAGCGAGTGACGATCGCCGGCCGGCTGGCGCGCTGGATCCGCGGCATGAGCGGAAACCTGATCAAGCGCGCAGCGGCATGAGCGTGCATCCGATTGGGCGCTGGTGGCCGCTGCCGCGCGCCCGGTCGGTGGCAGTGCCGGATGCTGAGGGCGCCGTTGGTTATGTGATAGATCGTGATGGCTGGCGATCTCCTGTTCGCTCGACGGGTAGCTCGGGCGAGTGCACTCAGGCGGGTCTGACAGGATCGATCAGTGAGTGTGCTGTACGACTACTTCGTCGCCTTCTCCGATGACGAAGCCGCGGCCATGATCGAGGACGGGCCAGACGGCGAGCTGTTGCTCCTGGAACTGAAAGGGCTCGACCCGCACGACCTCGTCGACGTCGAGGCGTTGCTGACCGGTGCCAGCGTCCGCACGATCTCCGAACGGGGGTATGCGCCGCGCATCGTTGCGAGTCTGCATGACAACCACAACTTGGTCCTGTTCCTCGCCGACGAACTGCGCGATGCACTCGCCGGGGCGACGGCCGAGAAACTGATCGCGGTTGCGGCGTCATGGGCGCAGCTGAGCGGACTCGTCGCCCAAGAGGACGCCGACGTCTTGGCGGACCTGCTCGGCCAGTTTGCCTGGCTGGCCCGAGAGGCCCGAGAGGACAGCGCACACCTGTACTGCTGGGTTGGTGTCTGAAGCGCGGTGCAGCGCTCGAGCCCCGGCACTCGCGGACCGCGACAGCGGTGGTTGCCGTAACTATCCAGGGAACACACGCTCATCGGCAGGACAGTAAGCCTCTGCCTCGCCGAACCAGTCACCGGTGGTGCGAGCACTGGCCGGCGGTCGCGCACCAACGGCGGCTCACGTGATCTTGGCAATGGGTTTCACTGTGGAACCTCGACGCCGGTGCTGGTGGAGGCGGGAGGGACACCCCATCGGTGGATCTAGAGCCGCTCGTCCATTACCAGCATCCGCACACCAAGCCGAGCACGAACAGTGTCAACGAACTCGTCGGTGAGCGGACCGGGCCAGTTCACGAAGCTGACCGCGACATTTCCGACCGCTGTTGACGCCCCGCGCCAGTCACCGAGTGGTCGCGCCTTCCCGCAGGCCTCGCAGGCCACGGTAGGCTCGCCGGTCTCCCACCATGCCTCGCCGAATTCGAACAGTTGCTCCAGCACCGCTTCTATGTCTTCGACGCTGTCGATGCTGGGACTGTGGCCGCAGCTTGCGCACTCGAGTGGTTGCCATGCCTCCCCGGCGTCGTACCGCTGCCGGCCGACGTGGATCTCCACCGTACCGAAGGGTGCGTTCTCGTCGGGAGCGCTCACCGCGGTTGCCCAGCGCGGGCCGGGAACGTAATGGCCCTGCCTGTCCGGGCTGTCGCCGACCACCTCCGTGGCGAGCAGCCATTGCCGTAGCGCGCCTGCGGCGCTACCGGCCGCCTCGACGTTCGTTGATAGGTCGATCAAGTGCTGGATGTGGTCGCTCATCGGGTACCTCCGCGGCAAGCCTGCCAGGCTTAAGACGTCGGCGCAGGCCCCCGGGCGTTCGGTATGCGATGGCCTCCAGCCCCAGGGCCGTGAGATGGCTCCTGCCAACCACGCTGCTGCGGCGACCCATCCACAGCGTTGCCCGTGCCAGGAACCGTCCGCGATTTTGTGGTGAGCCGGTGATCCGAGAAGCTGGGGCGATCTCCGGGGGTCAGCGCACGTGATGGCGCGCGACCATGATCGGATGCGCGCTCATCGGCATGGTCGCAATCCAAGGTCAGGTTCCGGAGGCCATGTAGGCGGCGAGGATGTAGTTGGGGTGGCGGTCGAGGTTGTTGCGGGCGCGGTCGTAGCGCATGGTGGTGCGGGGGTCGGCGTGGCGGGCGGCGATCTGCACGTCGCGGAGGCTGACTCCGGCGTCGAGCATGGTCGTGACGAACGTATGTCTGAGCATGTGAGGGTGCATCCTGGGCATCCATATGCCGGCCGCTGCGGCCAGGTGTCTGAGCCGCCGCGTGGCGGCGTGGCGGTCCATACGGCCGCCGAGCAGGTTACGCAGGATGGGCCCGTCGACGCGGTCACCGACGGCGCGTTCGATCGCCCGGGCCACGGCGGGCGGTAGCGGGATCAGGACGACCTTGCCGCCTTTGCCGCGCACGCGCAAGACGCGGTGGCCGTGTTCTTCGCCGAGGTCGGTGATGTTCGAGCCGCAGGCTTCGAAGACCCGCAGCCCGAGTAGCCCCAGCAGGGCGATGAGGGCGAAGTCGTTCGGGTTGGCCGACAGCCGGGCGATGGTGAGCAGCGCTTCGAACTGCAGATGCCCGAGCCCGAGGGTCGGCGACTCGACCGGGACGGTGGGCCGGCGGACGTAGTCGGCTGGTGAGTGCGGCAATATGCCGTCGATGACGCAGACCCGGTAGAAGCCGGTCACGATCGACAGCCGGCGCGAGACTGTGGACGGCTGGTAGCAGCGCACGTCCTGCAGCCAGCGCACATACCGTTCGATGTCGATTCGGACCGCGGCGAGCGGATCGAGCTCGTGATCGGTGCACCAGCGCAGAAAGACATGCAGGTCGGACTCGCTGTGCTGCCGGGTCAGGCCGCGGTAGCGACCGAGGTAGGCCGCCACCGCGGCACGCAGGACAAGCTCACCGAAGGACACGACACGGGCGTCGGGAACAGGAAACGCAGCCATGTATTACGGTGCGTCACCAGTGACGGTGAACACCAGAGCTCCCGCCGCAGCATGAGCGATAACCACGGCATGATCGTTTGCGAAGATGCTCTTGTGAGGGAGCGGCCGATCAGGACGCGAGCTGAGCGCAAGCTCGGCTATCTGCGTGTGTGCGAGGCGCGTGACCCGGCCACGACTCCTGATCGGCTTCGCGAGTTGGCCGGCGACGAGATTCGACCGGTCCGGTACTGGGCTGCGGTGAACGTCCACACGCCGAGGGATGCGCTGGAACGGCTCGCTCGGGACGAGGACGATCACGTTCGGGCCTGCGCCATCCACAATTTGCACTTCCCCGAGATGGTGATGCGCTGGCAAGCCAACGGCGGGCAGATATCGCCGGCCGAGCGGCTGAGTGTCTTCCTGCACCAGGTCGTGCACCATCCACGCGTACCGGGGGCCCTTCGCGCCGAGGTGCGTGCGGCTGGCCACTGCCCGGATTCCTGTCCACGCTGGCGATACGACAGCCCCGACTCGAACGACACCATCTGACGACGACTCGTCGTGACGAGCGGATCGCGGCTACGTATTGACTAGACCTACGACCGCAGCCCGGCCAGGCTTGGTCGAGGTGACCGGTGGGGTCGCTCGTATCGCGGCTGCCCACAGCG
>NZ_JBEZDS010000029.1:0-144164 GCF_040648435.1 Dactylosporangium sp. NPDC049140
TCGCCCTCGCCGCCGCCTACGCCGGCCACACCTGGGGCCTCGGCCGCCTCTGGGCCAAGCTCCCCTTCATCCAGCGCAACCGCTGGCTCATCTGAACTCCGACCGCAAGCGAGGCCCGGGACCGTGTCCCGGGCCTCGACCGTGTCGCCGGCGTCCAGCCGGCCCGGGCACGGGACCATCGGCCCTACCCGGCGCTCGCCGCCGGGCGGACGGTGAGGTGGTGCGAGCTCATCGACGTACTGTCACAGGAGGCGGTCATGCCCACGATGCGAGCAGCGGCGACGCAGTTCCTGGCCCACCGGCGGATCGCGGTGACCGGGGTCTCGCGCAACCCGCGCGACCACGGCGCGAACGTCGTGTACCGGCGGCTGCGGGACCGCGGCTACCAGGTGTACGCGATCAATCCGAACGCCGAGCGGGTCGAGGGCGACGTCTGCTACCCCGACCTCGCATCCGTGCCCGGCGCCGTCGAGGCGGTCGTCATCGGCACGCGCCCGGAGACGGCCGAGGCGACCATGCGTGAGTGCGTGACACTGGGCATCGGTGACGTCTGGATGCACCGCGGCTTCGGCGCCGGCAGTGTTTCGGCGGCCGCCACGGAGTACGGCCGCGCGCACGGCGTCACGGTCATCGACGGAGGCTGCCCGCTGATGTACGGCCCCACCGCCGACACCGGGCACAAGGTGATGCGCTGCCTGCTGGCCGGGTCCGTGCCGAAGCACGTGTGAACGAAACGGGAGCATCCCGAGCCGGAGGCGGGGCGAGCCGCCGGCTCGGGATGCGGCTCAGCCGGCGAGCGACTTGAGCACGTCGTAGACGAGGAACGCCGGCCACGCAAGGGCCTTCAGGACGCCGAGCACGCCCACCCAGAACCCGTCGGCCTGCTGGATGTAGTACACCAGTGCGCCGATCAACCCGATTCCGTAGACCGCGTCGCCCCCGCCCCCGCCCCGGCCGCGGCCCGAGTTGCGCCACCGTCGCTCCTGCGCGTTCGGCGCAGTCACCATGTCTCCCGCCTCCTCCGGTCTCAGATGAACAGCAGCTGGGCGCCGGCGGACTTCTCGATGAAGTCGGCGGCGTTGATGATCCCCTCGACCGCGTCGTACAGGTCGTCCCCGGTCAGGTGCATCATGTCCGCGGACATCCGGCACGCCCACAGGTGCCCGCCGGACGCGACGATCTGCTCGAGAAGCTCCGGCACCCCGGGTACGCCCACGTCGGCGATCTGCCGGTGCATCATGCGGGTGGCCATCGTGGTCATGCCGGGCAGCGCCCCCAGGGCCTGGGGCACGTGGGTGGCGGTGTTGCCCAGCGGCGTGAACTGCAGGTGGCCCATCCGGGACTTGGTGATGATGTCGAAGCCCCAGAACGTGAAGAACAGATGCGTCTCCACGCCCTCGCCGAGCGCGGCGCCGGCCAGGACCAGCCCGGGGTAGGCCATGTCGAGGTTGCCCTTGGAGCAGATGATGGCGAGCTTGCGCCCGGCGCCGGCCCCGTCGTCGAAGTTGGGCACGATCGCCGGTGCGGTTTCCGTGTTCATGGCGCAGCTCCCGTCACACGCAGCCGTGCGGCTTGGGCAGGCCGGCGATGTACGCCAGCTTCTTGGCCGGCTTCTTCGGGAACAGCCGGAAGAGTTCCTTGATCGGGATGCCGCCGACGGTGGAGATCCGGCGCAGCGTGGCGGTCTCACCCTGGACGGCGTAGTCCTCGCGCAGGAAGCTGATCGCCTTCCAGTGCGCCTCGGTCAGGTTGATGCCGATCTGCGACGCGAGCCGCTCGGCCAGCTCGGAGTCCCATTCGTCGAAGACGGTCAGGAACCCCTCGGGGTCGACGTGGACGCTGCGCCCGGCGACGGTGGTGACAGGCATGACGGTCACTCCTCGATGGTGGGGCGGTGTTTGCCGGCCATCGACATGTGCGCCGGCAGCGGGACGGGGCGGCCCGGCAACAGGACGTTCCAGTACATCCAGCGGAACGCGAGCTTGCCCCAATGGTTGGCACCGGTCTCCCGCAGGAGCCGGAACGGGCCGAGGCCCGGCAGCGGATACGAGCCGGGCAGCGGCTCCGTTTCGTAGTTGAAGTCGATGAGCATCGCCTTGCCGCCGCCGGACTCGACGAAGCAGTTCGCGTGGCCGTCGAACGATCCGGTCATCGGCCGGCCCGCGGCGTACTGCACGAAGTTGTCCACGAACACCTCGACGGCGAAGTGCGCCACGGAGCCGGCCTTGGAGGCCGGAATGTCGTTGGCGTCGCCGAGGGCGAAGACGGCGTCGTCGGTCTTGGCCAGCAGCGTGCGCCGGTCCACCGGTACCAGGTTCAGCTCGTCGCCCAGCCCCGAGCGCGCTACGTACTGCGCACCCATGTTCAGCGGGACGGTGACCAGCAGGTCGAACGGGATCTCGCGCTCGTCGTACGAGACGAGCGAGGTGCCGTCGACGCGTTCCACGAGGAAGTCCGACTCGACCGCAATCCCGCGCTCGCCGAGCATCGTGCCCAGCCGGGCGGCGGCGATGGGCTTGGTGAACGCGCCCGGCAGGGGCGTCGCGTAGACGAGCTCGACCCGGTCCCGCAGGCCACGGCGGCGAAGGAAGTCGTCGGCGAGGAGGATGAACTCCAGCGGCGCGACCGGGCACTTGATCGGCATGTCGGTGATGTGCACGACGAGCCGGCCCCCGTCGAACGCCCGCAGGGCGCGGGCGAGCGCGAGGGCGCCGTCGTAGGTGTAGAAGTCGAAGATCCGTCTCCGCCACTCGCCGCCGTCGAGCAGGCCCGGCGTCTGATCCGGGCGCGGCGTCACCCCGGTCGCGACGATCAGATAGTCGTACAGCAGTGAACGGCCGTCGGTCAGCCAGACCTGATGCTCCGCGGTCGCGACCCGGGCTACCTCCCCGCGGACGAGCTCGACCCCGTCGGCGATGAGCGACCGGACCGGCCGCACCACCTGGTCCGGCGTGTACATCCCGAAGGGCAGGAACAGGTACCCGGGCTGGTAGAAGTGGCGCTCGGCGGTCTCCACCACGGTGATGCGCCACTCTGTGCGCGACAGCCGGCGGTGCAGCTTGTTCACCACCATCGTGCCCGCGGTACCGGCGCCGAGTACGAGCAACCGTCGCATCACGCCACCTCCTGGAGCATCGCCCACACCCGGACCGTAGGTCGGCGGGCCGGGCGGACCCAGGGAAGAAAGTCCCGCCGGGCCGGGACCTCGGACCGGCGGGCGACACCGGCACCGACGGGTGCGGCCAGGAAACGCCCGGTAAGGGTCCTTCGCCCGTGTTCCCGGCCGGCCCTCGGCCGCTACATTGCGACACTCGTGACGGTTCCGCGACGTCGCAGTCCGGCGGGCGGCCGTTCACCCCCGGATATCACCCACCGCCGCGAGGGCCGGTGAGGGTGCGGGCGGCCCGGCCGCGCAACGCTGAAACTGACCCGCCACCCCCACACACGGGAGGTCGTCATGGTTCCGGAACACAGTGTCGTCGTCGGGGTCGACGGTTCCCGGCCGAGTCTGGACGCGGTCGCCTGGGCGGCGGCCGACGCGTCACGGCGCGGCCGGCCGCTGCACATCCTGCACGCATATGTCTGGCCGGCCGTCTACGCACCGCTGGCCGCGCCGGCTCTCGCCCCCTACGAGCAGGGCCTGCGCGAGGTGGGCGAGCAGACCCTCGCCGCGGCGGAGAACCGGGCCCGTTCCGTCGTCCCCGGCATCCGGCTCGCCACCGCCATGCCGGTGCAGTCGCCGGTGCCCGCGCTGCTCGAGGCCTCCCAGCACGCCGACGTCGTCGTGGTCGGCCACCGGGGCCTCGGCGGCTTCGCCGGGCTGCTGCTGGGCTCGGTCGGCGTGCAGCTCGCCGCGCACGCCGCCTGCCCGGTCGTCATCGTGCGCCACGACGAGGGGCCCGCCGGGCCCGAGGCCGGCCGGGTGGTCGTCGGGGTCGACGGCTCGGGCGACGCCGACCATGCGCTGCACTTCGCGTTCGAGCAGGCGTCGTACCGCGGCGTCGGCCTCACCGCCGTGCTGGCGTACCTGTGGCCGGCCTCCACCGGGCCCGCCGACCTGCTGCCGCTGCCCTACGACACCGGCGCGCTGCGCGAGGAGGAGCGGCGCGCGCTGGCCGAGTCGACGAGCGGGTGGGCGGAGAAGTACCCGAACGTCGATTTCCGGCTGGCCGTCGTGAGCGGCCGATCGGCCCCCGTGCTCACCGAACGGTCGGCGGGCGCCGAACTGATCGTCGTGGGCTCCCGTGGGCGGGGCGGGTTCGCCGGGCTGCTGCTCGGTTCGGTGAGCCAGACCGTCATCCACCACGCCGCCTGCCCGGTGGCCGTGGTCCGATAGCGCCGGGCTCGCGACCCCTACGCGCTGCCCGGCGCTCGTCGTCGCCCCACGCAGTTGTTGGAGGAGCACGATGTTCGAGGACGGCCCGATCATCGCCGTACAGATCCGTTTCATCGCCGGGGTCGACATCTCGAGCTGACCACGTGCGCACCTCGGCGACGTCGCGGCGGTCACGGTTCCGCCCCGGGTCCGGTCGTGGCGTGCGTGACGAGCACCGGGCAGTCCGAGTGCTGCAGCAGCCGCAGGCCCACCGAGCCGAGCAGCAGGCCGGCAACGCCGCCGTGACCGCGGCTGCCCACCACGACGAGCCGGGCCCGCGCCGACCGTTCGCACAGCATCTCGCCGGCGTCCCCGGCGACACCGTGGAACTCCCACGGCACGCCGTGGTGCCGCCGGGCCTCTTCGCCGACGCGCGTGGCGGCCTCCGCCGACATGGCCCGACCGGCCTCGGCGATGTCGTACAGCAACGGCGGCAGGCCGAGCGCCGGCGGCGCGAGCGGTGTCTCGATCGCGCGCACCGCGACCAGGTCGGCCCCGCGCCGCCCGGCCTCGGCGAAGGCCAGCCGGAGCGCCGCGACCGCCGACGCCGAGTCGTCGACGCCGACCAGGACGCCGCCGTCGGGGTCCGGCCGGCCCCGGACGACGGCGACGGGGCATGCCGAGTGCATCGCGACCTGCTGGCTGACCGAGCCCAGCACCGCGCCCGCCGCCCGATGCCGGCCCCGCGTGCCGACGACCAGAAGGTCCGCGCCGGCCGCCGCACGCAACAGCACGTCGGCCGGGTGACCCGGTACCGCCTCGGCCCGGACGTCCACGCCGGGGGCGGCGGCGCGCGCCTCCCCGGCCACGTCGGCCACGAACATGTCCGCCAGCCGCCGGGCGGTCTCGGCCGGGCCGCCGCGCGGTGCGAGGGCCGCCGGCATCCGCCAGTGGTACGCCAGCAGTACACGCAGGGGCGTACCGCGCAGGGCGGCGGTGGTGGCCGCCCATCGCAGCGCCGCCAGCGATGGCTCTCCGCCGTCGACGCCGACCACGACACCCTCGTCGACCATGTGATCCACCTCCATCGTCGCCGCGGGCCGACGTGCCCCCGCGAACGCCGATCATGCGCCCGCGGCCGCATTCGCGTGACTTTCGGCCTTGTCACTCTCACCCCTCGCGGAGGCAGCATGAGGTTGGAGGAGCTTCAGGACCGACGAGGAGGACTCCGATGACATACAGATACGGTCCGGTCGTCGCCGGGTTCGACGGCTCGGCCCACAGCCTGGGCGCGCTGCGGTGGGCCGCCGACGAGGCGTGCCGGTGCACCCGGACGCTGCAGCTCGTCACGGTGCTGCCCGAAGAGGCCGGCGAAACCCCCGCCCGGGACATCGCGCAGCGGGCGGCCGAAGAGGCACGGCGCTGGCGGGTCGGCGTCGCGGCGATCGCCGAGATCCGCCACGGCTCGCCGACGGACGTGCTGCGCGAGCTCGCCCAGGACGCCCGGCTGGTCGTGGTCGGCGGGCAGGGCGCCAACGCCGCCGAGGACCGGCCGACGGGCTCGGTCAGCCGGGCGCTGGCCGCCCGGGCGGACGCACCGGTACTCGTCGTGCACGCAGCCGACCGCTGGGCCGGGCCAGAAGCGAAGCTGCCGCTGGCGGCTCCCGTCGTCACGGGGTTCGACGGTTCCGACTCCGGACACCGGGCGCTGCGGCTGGCCTTCGAGGAGGCCGCGGCGCGCGGCCTGCGGCTCGTCGTCGTGCAGGCGTGGGCCCATCCGGACCTGTGGCGGCCGGGTTCGGTGCGCGGCTGCGACCTCAGCGCCCACGAACGGGTCGTCCACGAGGCACTGTGCGAGGCCACCGCGCGCTGGCACGCCGAGTTCCCCCTGGTCGACGTCGAGGTACGCAGCGAGCCGGGCGACGCCGTCCGAGCGCTGGCGGTGGCCTCGCAGTGGGCCGGGCTGATGGTCGTGGGAACCCGCTGTCCGGCCGACCGGGTACAGCCGGGCAGTCCGTCGGTCGCCGGGCGTGTACTGCAGCACGCCGCCTGCCCGGTGCTCGTCGCCCACGGACCCGCCGGGGCCTCCGCGCCACGGGTGATGCACGCGGCCTGAAGCCCCGACCGGCCGCCGGCCAGGGCTCAGGCGGTTCCTGCCGAGACATGGACACCGGCGATGCCGGCCGTCGTGCGGACCAGCGCCTCGGCCACCGCCAGCTCCTTGTCGTCGTCGAAGCGCCCGTCGACGGTCGCGACGCCGTCCTGCACGGCGACCGGCCAGCGCCGCCGGCCGCCCGCGTAGTTGTCCAGACGCCGCTGGGCCTCCTGCTCGGCGGCGGCGTCGCACGGCACCAGCGTGCGCAGTACGTCACAGCGGCTGACCACCCCGACGACGTGCTCCTCGTTGACGACCGGCACCGTGTGGGCGTCGCGCTGAACCATGACGGCGGCCAGATCCGCGACGTCGGCCTCGGGCCAGGCCGTCACCGGCAGACCCCCCATCACGTCACGCACGAACGACGGCTCGCCGTCCCGCCTGCTCACCGACGCCGCCTGCCGCAGCACGTCGCGCTCGCCGACCATGCCGACCAGCGTGCCCCCTTCGTCGACGACGGGGACCGCGGTGATCGAATACCGTTCCAGCAGCGCCACCGCGTCCGCGACCGGTGCATCGGCGCGGACGGTGTGCACCGGGGTACTCATGATGTCCTTGGCGCGCATCTTCGTCGCACCTCGCTTCCCGTGCTTGCGGATTCTCCGTACACCTTCATCGTCTTCGGCCGCGTGCCGATCGTTCAGGGACCTTGGTCCGCAGTCGCCGTGGCCCAGGTCCGGACTTCCGCGGCGACCTCCGCCGCCACCTTGTCGGCCGCCCGTTCCACAGCGGGCGACAACCCGGCGCCGTATCCGAGGTCGGCGGCCTCGATCGCGAACACCAGCATGCGGGCCGGCAGCCGCCCCAGCTCCCCGGCCAGCCGAACGGCGTCGCCCAGGGCCACTGTGTGCGTGCTGGACGAGCCGCGGTCCGGCTCGAGCGGCCCGGGCACCGGCCAGGCGGTGACGAGACGGTGGACCTGTCCCGGGTGCGGCGGCCGGATCCGGACGGCGTCGACGAGCACGGCCAGGCGGCGTTGTTGCCACAGCAGGATGAGCGCGCACGCCTCGCCGTCGCTCTCGGCCAGCGTAACGCCCGGCAGCCCGGCGGCCCGCAGCCGCGCGACGACCGCCGGCCCGACCCCGTCGTCGCGCCGGTACGGGTTGCCGACCCCGATGACCACCGCGTCGGGCCTCATGTCCGCTCCACCGTCAGGTCGAGAAAGTGCGTGGCGCAGGAGATGCACGGGTCGTAGTTGCGGATGGCCTGCTCACACGCGGCGGTGAGCCGGGCGTCGCCGAGGTCGAGCCGGTCCTGCACGAAGCGGCGCAGGTCGTCCTCGATCGCCGGCTGGTTCTGCGACGTGGGTGGCACGATCCGGGCGCCGCGGATCGTGCCGGCGCCGTCGAGCTCGTAGCGATGGAACAGCGTGCCGCGCGGCGCCTCGGTGGCTCCGTAGCCGGTGGCGGCCCGCGGCGGCACCGGCACGTGGGGCGGCTCCGGGGGACGGTAGGCCTCGATGAGGCGCAGCACCTCGTCCACCGCATAGACGAGCTCCACCGCGCGGACGAGGATGCTGCGGAACGGGTTGTCGCAGCGGGGGCCGAGGCCGGCCGCCGCGGCCGCCTCCTTGGCCAGCGGGGACAGCACGGCGTGGTTGAGCGCGTAGCGGGCGACCGGGCCGGTCAGATAGGCGCCGGCCCCGCCCCCGGTGAGCGACGCGTGCAGGGCGGTGGAGTGCTCCGCCTGGGTCTCCACGATGTTCCGCTCGAAGTCCTGCACCCGGAACGCCCGCCCGGTCGACGTGCGGGGCTCGCCCCGATCGATCGGGTAGCGCCCGGTATCGGTGAGGGCCAGCAGCTCACGACCGGTCGTGAAGTCGGGGAAGTCGAAGCCGGCGACCCATTCGACGGTGGCCAGGGCGTGATCGAGCGCCGGGCGCAGCGTGTCACGGGCCAGCGCCCGCAGATCCTCCGGGGCCGGGGCCCGGTAGAAGCCGCCGACCCGTACGTTGACGGGATGGATGGCGCGGCCGCCGACGAGTTCGAGCACCGCGTTGCCGGCCTGCTTCAGGGCCAGTCCGCGCTCGACGGCGCCGCGGTGGTCGCGGGCCATCTCCACGACGCCGGGGTACCCCAGGAAGTCCGGCGCGTGCAGCAGGTACACGTGCAGCGCGTGGCTGGAGATCCACTCACCGCAGTACAGCAGCCGGCGCAGCTCGGCGATCGGCGCCCCGACCGCGACCCCGCACGCGTCCTCGATGGCCAGGCAGGCGCTCATCTGGTACGCCACCGGGCAGATGCCGCAGATCCGCGCGGTGATGTCGGGGGGCTCGGTGTGCCCGCGCCCGCGCAGGAACGCCTCGAAGAACCGCGGCGGCTCGTAGATCTGCAGCCGCACATCGGTCACGGCCCCGCCGTCGATCCGCACGTGCATCGCGCCCTCGCCCTCGACCCGGGCGAGCGCGCCGACATGCAGTGCGCGATCATGCCGGTGCGTCATCGTCGTTGCCCTTCTCGGCCCCGGCCCGGAACTCGGGCCGGGCGGCATGGAAGGTGCGGAACACCCGGGCCACCCCGTCCGCGGGCATGCCGTTCGCGCGGAGCGACGCGACCATAGCGTCCGTGTTCGGCTGCGCCATCGGCCCGAAGCAGCCATAGCAGCCGCGGCCGTAGGCGGGGCACAGCGCGCCGCATCCGGCGCGGGTCACCGGGCCGAGGCAGGGCGTGCCGTTCGCGACGGTGACGCAGGTCGTACCGCGCACCTTGCACTCCTGGCAGACGCTGTGCACCGGCAACGCGGGACGGCGAGCGGTCAGAACCGAGGTCAGCACGTCGAGGAGCTGGCGGCGGTCGATCGGACACCCCGGCAGCTCCAGGTCGACCGGCACGTGGGCGGCGATGGGCGTGGACCGGGCGAGCGTGGAGATGTACTCGGGCCGGGCGTAGACGAGGGCCCGGAACTCCTCGACGTCGGCGAAGTTGCGCAGCGCCTGGATGCCGCCGGCGTTGGCGCACGCCCCGATCGTCACCAGCATGCGGGAGCGGTCGCGGATGTCGTGGATGCGGGCCACGTCGTCCTCGGTGGTGACGGAGCCCTCCACCAGCGACACGTCGTACGGGCCGGCCACCTGTGCCGAGGAGGCCTCCAGGAAGTGCGCGATCTCGAAACGCCCGGCGAGAGGCAGCAGCTCGTCCTCGCAGTCGAGCAGGGTCAGCTGGCATCCGTCGCAGGATGCGAACTTCCACACGGCGAGCTTCGGCCTGGCCATCACAACTCCTTCACCGACAGCAGCGGTACCGCGACATCGCCCGGAACCACCGGACCGTCCCGGCACAGCAGCAGCGGACCCAGCTGGCAATGGCCGCAGTGGCCGATCCCGCAGTGCATGTTGCGCTCCAGCGACAGCCACACCCGGTGCTCGGCGACACCCAGGCCCTTGAGGCCGCGCACGGCGAAGCGCATCATCACCTCGGGCCCGCAGACGTACGCGAAGGTTTGCGCGGGATCGCCGCGCAGCAGCGGGTACAGCGCCGTCACGACGCCGACCCGCCCGGTCCAGTCCGAGCCCGCCCGGTCGACGGTGGTCAGCACGTCGATGCCCGCGGCCCGCCAGGCGTCGTACTCGTCGTTGTACAGCAGGTCCTCCGGGGTTCGGGCGCCGATGAGCACCGCCACCCGGCCGTAACGATCGCGCTCCGCGGCGGCGTGGCGCACCATCGGGCGCAGCGGCGCCAGCCCCAGACCGCCCGCGACGACGACCAGATCGGCCCCGGCCGGCGCCGGCAGCTCCCAGCCCCGGCCGAACGGCCCGCGCACCCCCAGCGTCCGGCCGGGCTCGGCCCGGTACAGGGCCGCGCTGGTGGCGCCGACCGCCCGCACGGTGTGCAGCAGGCCGCCGACGCCGTACCGCCCGGAGACGGAGATCGGCACCTCGCCCACGCCGAACGCGTACAGCATCGCGAACTGCCCGGGCCGGAAGACCGGCAGTGGCCGCTCGACCGGCTCCAGGGCCAGGGTGGCGGTGTCCGCGGTCTCGTCGACGCGGTCGGCGACCCGGTAGCGGGCCGGGGTCATGGTGTGCATGCGGCCTCCTCCGGTCCCGCCGACGCGTGCTCGTGCAGGGCGTGCAGCTCCGCGGTGACGTCGATGCCGACCGGGCACCACGCGATGCAGCGGCCGCAGCCCACGCAGCCGGACTCGCCGAACTGGTCGTGCCAGGTGCCGAACTTGTGGCTGAGCCATTGCCGGTACCGCGAGTCGCGGGAGACGCGGACCGGCCCGCCGTGCAGGTGGCTGAAGTCCAGGTCGAAACAGGACTCCCAGGTCTGCCAGCGCTCGGCGTGGTCCCCGCTGAGATCGGTGGTGTCCGTGACCGACGTGCAGAAACAGGTGGGGCAGACCATCGTGCAGTTGCCGCAGGCCAGGCACCGCTCGGCCACGTCGCTCCACTGCCGGTCGTCGCGGCGCGCGGCCAGCAGGGTCCGCAGGTCGGTCTCCGGCAGCGTCCGGCCCATCCGCGTCGCCGCCGCGCGCACCGCGCCGGTCGCGGCCTCGACGTCGTCCGGGGCGGCGGGCTCGGCCGACAGCCGGCCGAGCAATGCCGCGCCCTCCGCGGTGCCCGGTGTGGCCAGGTAGGTGCCGTCGGCCCGCTCGTCGAGGACGATGTCGTGGCCCGTCTCCGCGCCGGGTCCGCCGCCGGCGGCCACGCAGAAGCAGGTGCCGCCCGGCTCGGTGCAGTTGACCGCGATGACCAGCAGCCCGGCGCGGCGCGTGGCATATCGCCGCCCGTTGCCGAGCACGTGGTCGAGGACGCCGATCGCGCGCAGGTCGCAGGGGCGGACGCCGAGCAGCGCAAGCCGGCGCGGGGCCGGCTCGTCGTCTGTCACGCCGACGTCGTCGCCGGCCCGGGAGGCCGACCAGAGCCGCTCGCGGGGCGGGTGCAGTACCTGCTTCCAGGACTGCGGCCCGGCGGTGTGGGTGAACGCGAGCCGCGGGTCGCCGGGCCGCAGCCGGTACGTCCCGGCCTCGACCTCGGTACGCCGGCCGTACGGCAACTGCGCCGCGTCGTCGAGCTCGACGAGCTCGATCGCCCCGTTGCGCACCGCCGGGCCGACGATCGCCCGGCCGTCCTCCCGCAGCACGGTGAACAGCGCATGCAGGTTCGGCAGCAGTACCGCGTCGGTGCCGGTCATCGCGGTCCCCTTCGAAGGAGCCTGGTTCCATCGCACCGCCGGCGGCGGGCGAACGACAGGGCCGTCCGGCCCCCCGATCCCGGGCCGGACGGCCGGTCAGCAGATCCGCGGCAGCTGCTCGCCGACAAGCATGTCGACGATGCGGCGGCCGCCCGTGAGCGTGCGCATCACCACGCGCCCGGGGTGCTCGGCGACGACCCGGCCCAGCCGTACGGCACCCTGCCCCTCCCCGGTCGAGCGCATCGCGGCCACCAGCGGCTCCGCGGTCTCGGCCGCGGCGAGCGCGACCAGACAGCCCTCGCTCGCCACGTGCAGCGGGTCGAGGCCGAGCAGGTCGCAGGCGGCCGCAACGGACGGGACGACCGGCACCGCCCCCTCGTCGATCTCGATACCGACGCGGGAGGCGCCCGCGATCTCGTTGAGCGCCGACGCGAGGCCGCCGCGGGTCGGGTCGCGCATCGCGTGCAACGCCGGGCCGGCCGCGTCGAGCATCGCGGCGACCAGGCGGTGCAGCGGCCGCGTGTCCGAGGCGATCTCGGACTCGAAGCCGAGCGCCGCCCGGGCGCCGAGGACGGTGATCCCGTGCGCGCCGATCGGGCCCGACAGCAGCACGGCGTCGCCGGGCCGGGCGGCCGCGGCGGACACGGTCACCCCGGGCCGCCGCTGGCCGATGCCGGTGGTGGTGACGAACAGGCCGTCCGCCGCCCCCCGCCCGACGACCTTCGTGTCGCCGGTCACGACGCGGACATCGGCGGCCGCCGCGGCGGCACCGGCGGCGGCGCAGATGCGGCGCAGGTCCTCGATCGGGAAGCCCTCCTCGATGACGAACGCCAGCGCCAGCGCGGCTGGCGCCGCTCCCATCATCGCCAGGTCGTTGACGGTCCCGTGCACCGCGAGCGTGCCGATGTCGCCCCCGGGGAAGAACAGCGGATCGACGACGAACGCGTCGGTGCTCAGGACGAGCTCGGCTCCGCCGACGGCCAGCACCGCGCCGTCCTCGGCCACCGCCTCCGCCGAGCCGAACGCGGGCAGCACCACCTCGCGCAGCAGCTCGGCGGAGAGCCGGCCGCCGCTGCCGTGGCCCAGGAGCACTGCGTCGCCCGCGGCGGGCGGGGCCGGGCACGACACCCGGGCCGGGTCGGCGACGCTCATCGCGGCCTCCCGTCGACCGCCGCGAGCCGACCGGCGCCGTAGAACGCTGCGCAGGTGCCCTCGGCCGACACCATTGGCGCACCGAGCGGCGTGCGCGGCGTGCAGCCGATGCCGTACGCGGCACAGTCCGTCGGCACACGGGTGCCGCGCAGGATGTCGCCGGCGATGCATTCGGGGTGCTCCCGCCCGGACGGGCCGGTGGCCGGGAAGCGCAGCTCGGCATCGTAGCCGGCGAACTCCGCGGCCAGCATCAGGCCGCTGGCCGGGATCGTGCCGATCCCCCGCCAGGCCCGGTCGCCGACGCGGAAGACCCGGCGGATGGCGTCCTGGGCCGCCCCGTTGCCGGCGCGGTGCACGGCCCGCACGTACTGGTTCTGCACCTCCGCCCGGCCGTTCTCCAGTTGCCGCACGGCCATGAGCACCCCCTCCAGCAGGTCCAGCGGCTCGAAGCCGGTCACCACGATGGGCACTCGGTAGCGGGATGCGATCGGTTCGTACTCCGTCCAGCCCATCACCGCGCACACATGCCCGGCGGCCAGGAAGCCCTGGACCTGGCAGTCGGGCGCGTCGAGGATGGCGGTCATCGCCGGCGGGACCAGGACGTGGCTGACGAGCAGGCTGAAGTTGGCCAGCCCGAGCCGGTGCGCGTGCAGGACCGCCATGGCGTTGGCCGGTGCCGTCGTCTCGAAGCCGACCGCGAAGAACACCACCTGCCGGTCGGGCCGCTCGGCGGCGATGCGCACGGCGTCCAGCGGTGAGTAGACGACCCGGACGTCGGCCCCCCGCGCCCGCAGCTGCAGCAGGTGGCTCCCGCTGCCGGGCACCCGCAGCATGTCCCCGTACGAGGTGAAGACGACGTCGTCGCGCGCCGCGATCTCCAACGCCCGGTCGATCATCTCCAGCGGCGTGACACACACGGGACAGCCGGGGCCGTGGATCATCCGCAGCCCGTCGGGCAGCAGCTCGTCGATGCCCTGGCGGACGACCGTGTGGGTCTGCCCGCCGCACACCTCCATCAGGGCCCAGGGGCGGGTGACCGCCGCGGCGATCTGTTCGAGCAGGCGCCGGGCGAGGGCAGGGTCGCGGTACTCGCTGAGATATTTCACCGCTCCACCTCCGGCGTGAGCTCCCGCTCCAGCGCGTCGCCCATCTCCCGCAGCACGTCGAGCGTGCGCCGCGCCTCGGCCTCGTCCAGCCGGCCGATCGCGAAGCCCACGTGCACGACGACGTAGTCACCGACCCGGGCATCCGGCACGTAGGCCAGGCAGACCTCGCGCCGCACGCCGTCGAAGTCCACCGTGCCCATCGTCACGCCGGAGTCGCGCTCGATCGCCGTCACCCGGCCCGGTACTCCCAGGCACACGGCGCTCACCCCCGTCCCGTCCGGGCCGCGGCGACGGCGGCCTGCCCGTGGCTGATCCCGCCGTCGTTGGGCGGCACCCGCTCGTTGATCAGCGGTCGCAACCCGGCCGCGGAGAGCCCGCGGACCAACGCCTCGAGCAGCACGCTGTTCTGCATCACACCGCCGGACAGGCACACCGTCGACGTCCCGTGGGCCTCGGCGGCGTTCGCGCAGACGGCGACGGTCACCGCGACGATGGTGGCGTGGAAGGCCGCCGCCAGCCGGCCGGTCGGGATGCCGTCGCGCGCCGCCTCCAGCAGCCCCAGCAGCGTCGGTACCGGGTCGTACACGACCAGGTCGTCGCGGGTCACCAACCGCCACGGCAGCGGCGCCGCGCCCGCCTCGCCGGCGGCGTGCGACTCGAGGACGGCCGCCGCCTCGCCCTCGTAGGTCGCGTCGTCGCGCAGCCCGAGCAGAGCCGCGACGGCGTCGAACAGCCGCCCGGCGCTCGAGGCCAGCGGGCAGTTGACGCCGGCGGCCACCATCCGCCGCACGGTCCGTACCTCGCCGGTCGGCAGCCGCCGGAGGAAGGGTCCGGCCAGCCGCACCGCCCGATCGCGGGCACGGTCGTCCAGCGACTCGGCCCCGAACAGGTACCCCAGCGCCATGCGGGCCGGGCGGCGCACCGCCGCCTCGCCGCCTGGCAGCGGGGCGCGCCCGAAGCGGGCCACCCGCCGGTAGGAGCGCAGGTCGGCCAGCAGGACCTCACCGCCCCAGAGCGTGCCGTCGTCGCCGAGGCCGAGACCGTCGTAGGCCACGCCGAGGTACCGCCCGGTGAGCCCGTGCTCGGCCGCGCACGACGCGACGTGGGCGTGATGGTGCTGGACCCCGATCCGCCGAGCGCCCGGCACCGAGTGGGCGAACTGCGTGGACAGGTAGCCGGGGTGCAGGTCATGCGCGACGACCCGCGGCTCGATGCCGGTGATCCGCGACATACGCGCGAGGCTTTCCGTGAACGCCGCCATCGTCTCCTGACACTGCAGGTCGCCGGTGTGCGGGCCGACGACGGCCAGGTTCGCGCGCACGAGGGCGAAGGTGTGCTTCAACTGGGCTCCCACGGCGAGCACCGGCTCCCCGGCGGCGACCGGCAGCTCGATCGGCTCCGGGGCGTAGCCGCGGGCGCGGCGTAGCACGGACGGGCGGCCTGCGACCACCCGGGCCACGGAGTCGTCGTAGCGGGCCCGGATCGGGCGGTCGTGGTGCAGGAATCCGTCGGCCAGCCCGGCCAGCCCGGTCTCGGCCCCGGCGGTGTCGATCGCGATCGGCTCGCCGGCGAGGTTGCCGCTGGTGACCACCAGCGGCCGGCCGACGTCGCGCAGCAGGAGGTGATGCACGGGCGCGGCGGGAAGGAACAGCCCGATCCGGTCGACGCCGGGGGCCACCGCGCTCGCCGTGGGGGCGTCCGGACGGACACGGAGCAGCACCACCGGACGGGCGGGCGACACCAGCAGGGCCTCCTCAGCCGGTCCCGGCCGGGCGAGGTCGCGGGCCGCCGGAAGGTCGACGACCATGACGGCGAACGGCTTGCCGGGCCGGTGCTTGCGGGCGCGGAGCCGTCGCACGGCCGCGTCGTCGGTGGCGTCGCACACGAGCTGGTACCCGCCGAGACCCTTGATCGCCAGGATGCCCCCGCGCCGGACGAGATCCTCCGCGGCTCGCAGCGCCGGATCGCCGTACAGGTCGCCGGTGGCCCCGTGCGCCCGCCAGCGCAGCACCGGTCCGCAGCCGGGGCAGGCGATGGGCTCGGCGTGGAAGCGCCGGTCCTGCGGGTCGGCGTACTCGGACGCGCACCGCACGCACAGCGGGAAACGGCGCATCGCGGTGCGGGCCCGGTCGTACGGCAGCGCGTCGACGATCGTCGCGCGCGGACCGCAGTCGGTGCAGTTGACGAACGGGTACCGGTACCGGCGGTCGCCCGGGTCGAACAGCTCCGCCAGGCACGGTTCACACGTCGCGAGGTCCGGCGGAACACGGCCGGGCGGCCGCGGTCCGGTGTCCCGGGCCGGGGCCCGCGACGGCGACGGGTCGATCCGGAAGCCGGTGCCCGGGGCCGGAGCCGCCGCCGACGGCTCGCCCACGCGGACCTCGCAGACCCGGGCGTGGGCCGGCGCATCGGCCCGCAACCGGGCGGCCAGCTGCCCCATCGCCGCGGCCGGTCCGGCCGCCTCCACGACGACCAGGCCACCGTCGTTGCGGACCCACCCGTCGAGACCGAGCGCGCGGCCCAGGCGGTGGACGAACGGCCGGAACCCGACACCCTGCACGGTGCCCGTGATCTCGATGCGGCGTGCCATCCGCGGCGGCGGCGTCGCCGGTTCGCTCGACATGCACCCTCCGCCCGGTCGACGATCCCTGCGGCCCGAGTCTCGTCCCGGCCGGGTTCCGGCGGCGCGGATCCGGCCTGGTTCACCCCCTTATCCCTGCGCCGGGCGGGACCCACGGGTAGCCGGCCGGGGACCTTCGGCCCGACCGGAGCCGGGGACGAGGGCCGACAGTGGAGAACAGGGAGGTACACCGCGATGGACGACGCCACCGACTGCCTGACCATGCACGGCCGCATCGTGCGGATCCGCCCGGCCGGCCCGGATGACGGCCCGGCGCTGCTCGCCCTGCACCAGCGCCTCTCGACACGCAGCCGGTACCTGCGATTCTTCAGCGCCGGCGCGGCCCTGGACGCTGAGGTGCGCCGGCTCGTGCGCCCCGCCGGCCCCGACCATCTGAGCCTGCTCGTCGAGGACTCCGGCGCCGTCGTGGGGGTCGGGTCGTACGAACGCACCGACGACGACCGCGCCGAGTTCGCGCTCGTCGTCGCCGACGAACGGCACGGCGAGGGCCTCGGCACGCTGCTGCTGGAGCGCCTCGCGGCCGCCGCGCGCCGCGCCGGGATAGCCGAACTGGTCGGCGAGATCCTGCCGGAGAACGCCGCCATGCTCAAGGTCTCCGGCGACCTGGCGCCCGGCGTGGCGCGGCGGTTCGCCGGCGAGGAAGGCGCGGTCCGCGTCTGCGTGCCCACACTGCCCGACGAAGCGGCCCTCGCCGCCGTCGCGGCCCGCGACCGCACCGCCGAGCACCACTCGCTGCGCGCCCTGCTCGCACCGGCGTCGGTCGCCGTCATCGGCGCCGGGCGGCGGCCCGGAGGCATCGGCCACGAGGTTCTCGCCGCGCTGCGCGACGGCGGCTACACCGGAGCGCTGTACGCGGTCAACCCGCACGCCGATCGGGTGCACCGGGTCCCCGCCTACCCGTCGGTGGACCGCATCGACGGCGGCGTGGACCTCGCGGTCGTCGCCGTACCGGCCGGGGCCGTGCCCGGCGTGATCGGCCAGTGCTGTGCGGCCGGCGTTCGCGCCGCCGTGGTGCTCACCGACGGCATCGGGGCGGCCGAGCAGGCGGACATGGTGCGCACCGCCCGGGCCCACGGCATGCGGATCGTCGGCCCGAACTGCCTCGGTGTGATCAATACCGATCCGTCGGTGCGGCTCACCGCCGCCTTCAGCCCCGCGGCCCCGGCCCAGGGCGGACTTGCGGTCGCCACCCAGTCCGGCGCCGTCGGCGTGGCCATCCTCCAGGAGGCCGCCCGCTCGGGCGCCGGCATCTCCAGCTTTCTGTCGCTGGGCAACAAGGCCGACGTCAGCGGCAACGACCTGCTCGCCTACTGGTACGACGACCCGGCCACCCGCGCCGTCGCGCTGTACCTCGAGTCGTTCGGCAACCCGCGAAGGTTCGCCTGGACCGCGCGGGCCCTGGCCCGCCGCAAGCCCGTCCTGGCCGTGAAGAGCGGACGCTCCGAGGGCGGCCGGCGGGCCGGCGCGTCGCACACGGCCGCGGCGGCCGCGCCGGACACCGCGGTCGGCGCGCTGTTCGACCAGGCGGGCGTGATCCGCACCGACACCCTCGGCGAGCTGCTCGACGCCGCCCGCGTGCTCACCGACCAGCCGCTGCCGGGCGGGCGCCGCCTCGCTGTCGTCGGCAACGCGGGCGGCCTCAACGTCCTGGCCGCCGACGCGGCGGACGCCGCCGCGCTCACACTGCCCGGACGGGTCGGCCAGGCGGCGAACCCGGCCGATCTCGGCGCCGGGGCCGGCGCCGGGGCGCTCGACGGCGCGGTCCGTGCCGCGGCGCGCTGCGGCGACGCGGACATGCTCGTCGTGACCGTCGTCGCCACCCGGACCAACGACTGGACGGCACTGCTCAACGCGGTGGCGGCCGCCCTCGACGACACCCCGGACATGCCGGCCGCCGTGGTCGTGGTCGGCGCCGACGGCGCGCCCCGCAGTCTGGGCCGGCGCCGGGTACCGGTGTTCGACCTGCCCGAGCCGGCCGTGCGGGCCCTCGGCCGGGCGGCGCAGTACGCGGCCTGGCGCCGCGAGCCGCTCGGCGACCGGCCGCGGCTGTCGCGGATCGACGGCGGCCGGGCCCGCGCCGTCATCCGGGACGCGCTCACCACCGGCGGTGGCTGGCAGCCCGCCGCGACCGCCCGGTCGCTGCTGGGCGCCTACGGGATCGCGGTCCTCGACACCCGGGTGGCGGCCGACGCCGACGAGGCCGTCCGCCACGCGGCCGCCATCGGCTACCCGGTCGCCGTCAAGGCGGCCGCGCCCGGCCTGGTGCACAAGACCGACGTGGGCGCGGTACGGCTCCAGCTGGCCGACGAGGCCGCCGTCCGGGACGCCTTCGCGAGGATCGGCGCCGCGCTCGGCCGCCCGGCGCCCGTCGTGGTGCAACCGATGGCCGCACCGGGTGTGGAGCTGGTCGCCGGTGTCGTTCACGACCCGCTGTTCGGTTCGCTGGTGATGCTCGGCCTCGGCGGGGTGCACACCGACTTGCTCGGCGATCGCGTCCTGCGTCTGCTGCCCGTCACCGACCGCGATGCGCCGGCCATGTGGCGCGGGCTGCGCGGGGCGCGGCTGCTGACCGGCTACCGGGGGGCGCCGCCCGCCGACACCACCGCCCTGGAGGACCTGCTGCTGCGGCTCGGCCGCCTCGCCGAGGACTTCCCGGAAGTCGCGGAGCTCGACCTCAACCCGGTTCTCGCGGCGCCGGACGGCTGCACCGCAGTCGACGTCAAGCTGCGGCTGGCCGCGATCGGGAGCGAGCCCGAGCCGTACGGCCGCCAGTTGCTGCGGCGCGAGCCGGCCGCCCGGTGAACGGGCGGCCGGACTCAGGCCTCGATGACGTCGGCGATCGGGCGCCGGTTGGTGTAGCAGGTCGTCGGCGCGTACCCGAAGCGCAGCACGATCTGCGGCTCGTGGATCCGCCCGACCGCTTGGCGGAGGCGCTCGCGGGTCTCCGGCACCTCGACCGCCTGCGAATACATCGCGGTGGCCAGACCGAGATCCGCGGCCGTGAGCAGCACGCACTGCAGCGCCATGCCCACGCGGACCGCCTCGTCGGGGCCGTCGCCCAGCCCGCCGAGGACCGCCACGGCTGGTCGGCACGACAGGTCGCGCGTCGCCTCATGGCCGAGGCCGCCGAAGTCACGCCGGGTCAGGATCTCGGCCGGGTGCGGTGCGGCACCGGCGGCGTACGGCCCGATGCCCTCGACGCTGTGGTTCGCCCCGGTCGTCCACGCGTGCAGCTCCGCCGTGTACGCCCGGTCGGCCCGCAGCCGGGCGTCCGCGCAACCGATGAGTTCGGCCACTACGACGAGCGCCTGGTCGCCGAGGACGAAATCCAGCCAGCCACCTTCGCTGCGGGCCGCCTCGGCCAGCCGCGCGGGTGCGACAGCATCGACCGGACGGTCGGCGAACGGGCCCCGATTGGTGTGGCGGCGGGCAATCTGCCAGTGCAGCCGCCGCTCCATCGGGGTCGCCGGGCGCGGCGGAGCGGGCCACAGCCGTAGCACCGTGGACCCGGAACCGAGCTGGAACCGGGCCGGCAGGCCGGCTGCGACGGCGAGGCCAAGCCTCAGGTTGTACGCGGCCGCGCCGCACGACATGCGCGCCATACGGCCGTCCGGGTCGCAGACCGCCAGCCGGCGGCGCTCGTCGAGCAGGACCTCGAGACCGTCGCCGGTATGCCGGAAGCGCCATGGCTGGCTGTTGTGGATGGAGGGGGCCAGGACGGCGTCACCGACCGCGGCAGTGAACGCCTCGGGCCTCCAGGTTGCCGGCGTCGTCAACGTAGTCATCACCGCACCTCCTGAGCACGCACGGCCGCCAACTCCACAATGCACTGCGAATCGGGCACCGGCGAGGGCCGTCGGTCCCGAATCGCCCTCAGCGCACCGCGATGTCGATCGCGACCGTGTACCGCATCTGACCGTCGGCAAGGACGCGGACGACCTCGTAGGCGCGGACCTGGGGCTGCGGGTTGCTGTGGACCGGCCAGCCGACGCCGATGCCGTACGTCACGACGCCCTCGAAGTCGCCGGCCGGCGCGTAGTCGGTCATCCGGGTCAGGTGCAGCGGCCGGCTCGGCTTCGTCAGGATGCTCGAGTCCGTGCCGCCGGCGTTGTGGGCCTGCGCCTGCCGGAACATCACGCGCAGCACACCGTTGCCTTTGACAGGGACCGGCTGCCCAGTGCCGTCGCCGATGAGCTGGTCGGCGAACGCGAAGCTGTAGCCGGGCATCGCGGTGGTGAAGGTGAACGACATCCGGTCGTAGGCCCGCTCGCCTCCGGTACCCGGATGGCTCGCGGCACCGATGGCGGCGAGCCTGGGCACCGGCGGCACGGCGTAGTCGTGCCGCACGACGGCGGGTGAGCCCACGTCGTTCGGCCAGTGCCACGGATAGGTCACCGTCGCCGACACGACACGGCCGGTCATCGTCGGCGTCACCTCGGTGGGTGAGGCGACCGGCGGCCCCACCGCGGACGGCGACGGCGCCGGTGACACCGCGGGACCGACGGAGACGGCCGCGCCGGCGGAGCGGCCCGGACCGGCCGGGCCCGCCGAACCGCCGCCCCGCGCGCACGCCGCCGGTGCGAATGCGATCAGCCCGGCGGTGGCGAGGACGGTCAGTTTGCGAAGGGGAGTCATCACGTCCTCCAATCAACGAATACGGATGCCCTCCCCTCGACTGCACCTCGCATCGACCGGGTCCGCCAGAGGCGTTCGTCCCGTCAGCCGGGTGCCCGGTAGAGATCCAGCAGGCGCATCCGGGTCGCCTGCATCCGTTCCACCACCACCGCCATGAAGCGCGTGGTGAGCTCGTATCCGAGCACCGGATCGGCCCCGCACAGGGCGCGCACGCCGGCGCCGTCGAACGCGATGCTGAGCACCGGGCTCACCGCCTCGGCGCCGAAGTGCCAGCGGTACGGCGGGAAGAGCCACGACCAGCCGAGCACGCTGCCCGGCCCGAGCGTCTCGATCACGACCTCGCCCCGGCCGGGCACCTGCGTGCGGAGGCTGACGGTACCTTCGCGGATCAGCCACCAGCGCCGAGCGTCGCCGTTCTCCTCGAAGATCCTCGTGCCGGCCCGGAACGGCGCGCGCCGGGCCCATCGCGAGAGCTGCTCGATCTGCTCCGCCGGCAGCCCGGCGAGAAACGGGTGCGCGGCCAGCAGATCAACGGTCGTGATCATGACGGTCCCCTGTCGTTCGAAGCCCACTCCGCAGCGTCGTCCCGGCCGGATCGCGGCGTGGCCGGTTGGCCGGACCTCACCCCGTCACCCATGGTGATCAGGTCGAATGCCGCCGGCTCGCCGCCGTCGGCCGCGCAGGCGAGCGCCGCCCGCACCCGCCACGCGTCGGCCGCCAGCACCGCGGCCGCCCCGAGCGCCGGGCCGGGGCCGAACCCGCCCCGGCGCAGCAGCGCGCGCCCGTCCGCCTCGAGCCTCCGCCACCAGGCGGACTCGCCGAGCCAGAGGTCCGGCGGCCGGCGCACGAAGGCGAACGGCCAGGCGGCCCGGGCCGGCAGCGCCGCCACGAACCCGGCGAATGACGCCGCGCCAACCGCCGGGCCGATCAGCGGTACCGGCGGCGACACATCGGACCCGGCCAGCCAACGCTCCCGGGCGACGAGCAGCGCGACCCCGCCTGCCGCCCATGCTTCGGCGCCCGGCACGTCGGCCATCCGCCGGGCCCAGGACAGCCGCATGGCCACCGCGGCGCCGCGATCGGTGCCGGGATCACCGCGGCACCAGCCCGCGGTGGCGAGCTCGGCCCGCAGCGCCGCGGCGGTGCCCATCCTCGCCAGCCGCGGCCAGGCCGTGGCCAGGGCGCCCAGCTCGAACGCGGGGCCGGCCGGGCGGCCGCCCAGCCCGCGCAGGCGCCGGTCGACGTTGACGATCTCGAACCAGCCGGCGGCCGCGCGCAGCGGCTCGGCGCCGCCGGGCGGCAGCCAGCCGGCCAGGACGCGCAGATGCCACAGCAGCGTGGCCGCGACCGCGTCCTGGGCCTCGACCAGCGACTGACCGGGCCGCACATCACGGCCGTACGCGGTGCTCGCGAGCGCGTCCAACGCCGGGGCGAGGCCGGGGCGCACCGCCACGCTGCGCGCGGCCGCGCCGAGGCGGCGCCGGGCCAGTCCCTGGGCCCGGACGGACCCGGCGACATTGGCGGCCCCGCCGGTACTCACGTATCCAGCATCCGGTCCCGGCCCACCCCGGGCCAGTGCCGATCGCCCCGGACGGCCGGACCGGGCGGCCCGCGCGGGGTGACCTTCGACCCTGCCCGCGGTGTCGCGGCGCGCCTAGCGTCGTCGGTGGCGGCCCCGCCGTGACGCCCGGCCCGGAGAGGGAAGGTACGTGCCCATGAACGCGCCCAGCGTCGTCGGTGCCCGCCCCGCCGTGACGCCCGGCCCGGGCAGGGAAGGTACGTGCCCATGAACATGCGCGAGCTGTTCCGGAGATTCCGGCCCGCCGGCACGCCCGGCGCGGCCGCCCCGGCCGCCGTCCCGGACGACCCGGCCCGGCGCGGCGCCGCCGAGCTCGGCCGGGTCTTCGCCGCGCTGGCCGGGGCGAACGCCGAGGCGGCCGGGGTCCGCGCGGCCGCCGCGCGGGCGGCCGAACAGCTCGACCGCGACGCCGCGACCGAGGCCGCCCGGATCATCGCGGCCGCGCGGGAGGCCGCCCGGACCGGTCGCGACGAAGCCTTCAGCGCCGTGCTGGAAGACACCCGACGCGCCGGCGCCGCGATCGTCGCCGCCGCCGAGACCGAGGCGGACGCGATCCGGACCCGTGACCCGGCCGGCCTCGACCGCGCCGCCGGCGTTGTCGCGGCGGCGGCGATGCGGGCCGCGGGAACGGACCCGCCGGACGTGGCCCGAGCGCCGTCATGACCGCATCGCGGCTGTGGCCGGTGCGCATGCAACGGGTCGCGCTCGTCGCCCGCGACGAGGATCTGCCCGCCGTGCTGGACGTCGTGGGCGCCGCCGGGGCTGTCGAGCTGGAGCCGCTGCGGACCGCGGACCGCTCACCGGACACCGCGGCCGCGATGGCGGCGGGTGCGGCCGGCCGCGATGGCTGCGCAGCGCTGCCCGGCTGGTGCCCCGCAAACACGCGGGTTGCGCTGGCGGCCAGGATCGCGCCGCTGGGAGGCGCCCTCGTACCGCTGCCGAATCCGCCGGGTGCCGACCCGCCGACCATGCTCGCCCCGGCCGGGCCGGCCCGGCGGGCATTCGCGCCGCTGGTGCGGACGTACGGCACGGTGCCGTACGACGATCTGGATCCCACGCTGCCGGCCGGCATCGCCTACGTGGTGATGTTCGGCATGATGTTCGCCGACGTCGGGCACGGCCTGCTGCTGCTCACCGCGGCGCTCGTCCTGCGCCTGCGTCCGCCGCGCCGGCTCGCGCGGCTGCGCCCGGTGTGGCCGTTCGTGGCGGGCGCCGGTCTGGCCAGCGCCGGGTTCGGCGCGCTGCTCGGCGAGTGCTTCGGCCCGACCGGGCTGGTGCCCGCGTTCTGGCTCGAGCCGCTCGCCGACCCGGTGCGGCTCCTGGTCACCGGCGTGGTCCTCGGCGGGGTCCTGCTGGCCGGCGCCTACGCCGTCGGCGTGATCAACCGCTGGCGGGAGGGCGGACCCGCCGCGGCCCTCTACGCCCCGTCCGGCATCGCGGGCTCCGGCGTCTTCGCGGGCGCGGCCGTGGCCGCCACCGGTTGGTACCTGCGCTCGCTTCCGCTCGCCGTCGCCGGCATTCTGCTCGCAGCCGCCGGCCTCGGGCTCGCCGCCACCGGGCTGCGGGCCGCCGCCGGTGCCGGCGGGGCGGCGCTGGCGCAGACCCTGGTGCAGCTGTTCGACCTGGTGATCCGCATCGGCGCCAATGTGGTGTCGTTCGCCCGGCTGGCCGCGTTCGGGCTCACCCACGCCGCCCTCGGGGCCGTGGTGTGGGCCGGCACCGCGGCCGCCTGGCACCAGGGTGGCGACTGGGTCCCGGTCGCCGTGGTGCTGTTCGTCGTCGGCAATGCCGTCACGTTCGGGCTCGAGGTGCTCGTCGCCGGGGTCCAGGCGCTGAGGTTGGAGTACTACGAGTTGTTCTCCCGGGTGTTCGAGGCGACCGGCCGGCCGTTCCGGCCGTGGCGCATCGCCGCGCCCGCGAAGCAGGAGGTGCCCACATGAACGCCCTCTGGATCACCGGCCTGGCCGCCGTCGTGCCGCTGGGGGTACTGCTGACCGCCTGGCGCCTGCGGCGGAGCCCGCACGCCGCTCCCCGTCTGCGCCGATGGCTGCCCGCGGCCGCCGGAGGCCTCCTCCTGGCGGCGCTGGCCGCGCTGGTCGTCGTCCTGCTCACGCCCGGGGCGGCCGCGGCGTACGCCCCCGGCGCGACCGGCGGCGGGAACTGGGCCGCGCTGCTCGGTGCCGCGATCGCGGTCGCCGGCTCGTCGATCGGCGCCGCGATCGCGGTCGCGTACACCGGTGCGGCGGCGCTGGCCGCGCTGAGCGAGCGGCCCGAGCTCTTCGGGCGGGCGATGGTGATCGTCGGGCTGGCCGAGGGCATCGCCATCTACGGCCTGATCATCGCGATCATCCTGATCGGCAAGGCCTGACGTTGGCCGTCGCAACAGTGGCCGCCATCGGCGCCGAAGCCGCGATCCGCGGGTACGCCGTCGCCGGCGTCACCGTGCTGCCCGCCGGCGACCCGATCGCGGTCCGCGCCGCCTGGCAATCCCTCGACCCGGACGTGGCGGTCGTCGTGCTCACCGCCCAGGCCGCCCGCGTACTCGGGGACGCCGTGGCCGACCCGGCCCGGATGGTGGCCGTACTGCCCGACACGAGCCCGCCATGAGCATGCCGGCCGTCGGGTCCGCGCTCGAGCCTGTCCGGCGGTCGATCGCGGCGGCCGCGGACGCCGACGCCGGGCGCAGCCTGCGCGCGGCCGAGGAGCGCGCAGCGGCGACGCTCGCCCACGCCCGCGCCGAGGCGGACCGGACCGTGCGCGAGGCCCGCGCCGCCGGCGCCGCCGAGGCGAAGGCTCTCGCCGGCGGGGAGCTCGCTCGCCGGAGCCGGCAGGCCCGGACCGTCGTGCTTTCGGCCCGGCGCGAGCGGTACGAGGAGGTGCGACGGCGGGCGCTGCGGCTGTTGCAGCGGGCCGGCCTCGACCCGGTGCTGCGCCGCGGCATCATCGGCGCACTCGGTCCGGACGCGCACATCGCGCCGGCGCCGGGCGGCGGACTCGTCGGCACCGCGGCGGACCGGACGGTCGACTGCTCGCTGGGCGCGCTCGTCGAGCACGTGATGCCGGTGGTGGCCGGCCAGATCGAGGAGGTGTGGACATGAGCGGGACGGTCACCCGCGTCGCCGGACCCCTCGTCGAGTTCGACGGGCCGGACACCGTGGCCATGCACGAGCTGATCGCCCTCGGCCCGCTCGGGCTGCCCGGCGAGGTGGTACGGGTCAGCGGCCGGACGGTGACGGTTCAGGCGTACGAGTACACCGGCGCCATGCGGCCCGGCGACACCGCCCGGCCCCTCGGCCACCCGCTCGCCGCCCGCCTCGGCCCGTGGCTGCTCGGCGGGGTCTTCGACGGGCTGCTCCGCCCGCTGTCCGGGGCGCCCGCGTGGCTGGCGGCCGGGGCCGTCGGCGACGCGCCGGATCCGGCGAGCACCTGGGCGTTCACCCCGACCGCCGCCGCCGGGACGGTGCTCGGACCCGGCACGGTGCTGGGCACGGTGAGCACCGCCGGGACCGTCGACTACCGCGTGCTGGTCCCGCCGGGGACGGACGGACCGCTCGACTGGATCGTCCCGGCCGGCCGGTACGGACCGGACGCCACGGTGGCCGCGGTCGCCGGCCGGCCGGTCGGGATCGGCCTGACCTGGCCCGTCCGCACGCCGCTCCCATGCCGGGAACGACGACCCGCCGACGAGCCGCTGGTGACCGGGCAGCGCGCCGTCGACCTGCTGTTTCCCGTGGCCAAAGGCGGTACCGCGGCCGTGCCGGGCGGCTTCGGTACCGGCAAGACCATGCTGCTGCAGCAGATCGCGAAGTGGTGCGACGCCGATGTCATCGTCTACGTCGGGTGTGGCGAACGGGGCAACGAGATGGCCGACGTCGTGGCCGACCTGGCCCAGCTCAGCGACCCCCGCACCGGCGGCCGGCTGCTGGCCCGGACCACGGTCATCGCCAACACCTCGAACATGCCGATGATGGCCCGCGAGGCGGGCGTCTACACCGGCGTCACCGTCGCCGAGCACTTCCGCGACATGGGCTACGACGTCGTCCTGATCGCCGACTCGACCTCCCGCTGGGCCGAGGCGCTGCGCGAGTTCGCGTCGCGCACCGGCGCGCTGCCCGCCGAGGAGGGGTACCCCGCCGACCTCGCCTCGGCCCTCGCCGCGTTCTACGAACGCTCCGGCGCGGTCACCACCCTCGGCGGCGCGGCCGGCAGCGTCACCATCCTGGGCGCCGTCTCGCCTCCCGGCGGCGACCTGACCGAGCCG
Organism: Dactylosporangium sp. NPDC049140; assembly: GCF_040648435.1. Taxonomy (NCBI): domain Bacteria; kingdom Bacillati; phylum Actinomycetota; class Actinomycetes; order Micromonosporales; family Micromonosporaceae; genus Dactylosporangium; species Dactylosporangium sp. NPDC049140. The sequence continues at coordinate 26,980 of NZ_JBEZDS010000029.1, forward strand.
GTGACGGCCAACACCGAGCGGTTCGTACGCTGCCGCTGGAGCCTGGACCGCGATCTCGCCTACGCCCGGCACTATCCCGCCGTGTCCTGGTCGGGATCGTTCTCGCGCGACGCCACCGTGGCCGCGGCACATCACGCGCGCCGGGGCGACGGCGACTGGGCGGTCCGCCGGACGCGGGCGCTGGCGCTGCTGGCCGAGGCCGACCGCATCGGCGCCCTCGCCGACCTCATCGGCGTGGCCGGGCTGCCGGGCGGCGAGCGCGCGACCCTCCTGGCCGGTCGGCTGGTGAGGGATGCGGTACTGCAGCAGAATGCGCTCGTCGACAACGACGCGTTCTGCACCGCCGGCAAGGCCGCCGCGTTGCTTTCCGCTGCGCTGGCCGCCGGCGAGCGCTGCCGCGACCGGGCCGCCGACGGTGCCGATCTGTCCCGGCTGGAGCAGGTCGACTTCGGCCCGCTGCTGCGCGCCGGTGCGGAGACCGCTCCGGACGACGCCGCCGGGGTCACCGGCCGCCTCGCCGTCGTCCTCGCCGCCGTGGACGCCGCCACGACGGGAGGGAAACCGTGAACGCGTGGCCGGCGGTCGAGCACACCGGCATCCGCGAGCTGCACGGCCCGTTGGTCGTCGTCGGGGACGTCGACGGTGTGGGCTACGACGAGGTGGCCGAGATCCGGCTGCCGCACGGCGAACGCCGGCACGGCGTCGTGCTCGAGGTCGACCGGGATCTCGCGATTGTCCAGGTGCTGGAGGGCACCGCCGGCATGGCCCGCGCCGGCGGTGGCGTGGCCTTCGCGGGTACGCCGATGCGGATCCCCGTCGGCGACCAGTGGCTGGGCCGGGCGTGCAACGGCCGCGGCGAGCCGATCGACGGGGGCCCGCCGATCGTCGGCGACCGCACCGCGGCGGTGGCCGGCGCCCCGATGAACCCGGTGCTACGCGAGCCGCCGGCCGACCCGGTGGTGACCGGCGTGTCGGCGATCGACGCGCTGACCACCCTGGTCCGGGGCCAGAAGCTGCCGGTGTTCGCCGTCGCCGGCCTGCCCTACCTGGAGCTGGCCTGCCAGGTCGCCGCGCAGGCCGACACGGCCGGGAAGCGGTTCAGCGTCGTGTTCGCCGCGATGGGCCTCACCCACGCTGACGCGGGCTACGTCCGCGACGCGCTCGCCGAGCGGGCCCGCGAGGGCGAGCTGGTGATGCTGCTCAACACCGCCGACGACCCCGTCATCGAGCGCATCCTCACGCCGCGGCTCGCGCTGACGGTGGCCGAGGATCTCGCGTTCACCGGCGGCCGGGAGGTGCTCGTCGTCATGACCGACATGACCAGCTACGCCGAGGCGCTGCGGGAGGTCTCGGCGGCCCGCGGCGAGATGCCGGCCCGCCGGGCCTATCCCGGGTGCCTCTACAGCGACCTCGCCTCGCTGTACGAGCGCTGCGGCCGGCTGCGTGCGCACCCGGGCTCGGTCACGATCATCCCGGTGCTCACGATGCCCGCCGGCGACATCACCCACCCGGTACCCGACCTCACCGGCTACATCACCGAGGGCCAGGTCGTGCTCTCGGCCGAAGCCCACGGCCGCGGTGTGTATCCACCGGTCGAGCCGCTCGCGTCCCTGTCGCGGCTGATGCGCCACGGCGCCGGCCCGGGCCGCACCCGCGCCGACCATCTGCCGGTCGCCGCTCAGCTGACGGCCGCCCTGGCCCGGGCGGCCCAGGCCCGCGAGCTGGCCGACCTGGTCGGGGTCGCCGGCCTCGCCGAGGCCGACCGCCGGCACCTCGGCTTCGCGACCGTGGTCGAGCGGGAGCTGCTCGGCCAGCGCCCCGACGAGCGGCGCGATCTCGACGACACGCTCGACCGGGCGTGGCGGGCGCTGCTCGTGCTGGACGACACCGATCTGACGATGCTGCCGGCGGCGCTCGTCGCGCAACATCGCCGGGAGCCGGCGCCATGAGCGGGGTCCGGGGTGCTCCGCCGGGCCGGGCCGGGGCCCTCTGGCTGCGCCGGCGCCTCGCCGTCGCCCGGCGCGGCAGCGACGTGCTGCGCCGCAAGGTCGCCATGCTCACCGCGCAACGGCAGCGGCTCCGGGAACGGGCCGACGCGACAGGCCTCGAGCTGGTCCGGGCCGACGCAACCGCGCGGACGTGGCTGCGCCGGACCGCGGCGCTGGACGGGGCCGACGCGTTCTGCGCCGCGGCCGCGGACGCTCCCCCGCTGACGTTCGTGCCGCGCTGGATCACCCTGCTCGGCGTCCGTTGCGCGGAGCCGCCGGATCTGCCCGGCGCCGGCGCACCCCCGATGGCATCGGGCGGTGCGGCGCTCGCCGCCGCGGTCGCCGCCTATCGCGATGCGGCGGCGACCGCCGTGCGGCACGCGGCCGCCATGCACGCCCTCATCAGCGTCGAGACCGCGCTGTCGGCCGCGCGGCAGCGGGTGCGCGCGCTCGAACGGCGCTGGATACCCCGGCTCGAGGCCGGGCTCGCCGCGACGGAGTCCCAGCTGGCCGAGCTGGAGGTCGCCGACACCGTACGACGGATCCGTGCGGTCCCGCGACGGTGATTGCGGCCCGGAATGGGCAGATCGTGGGCCGGTCCCGACGACACCGAGGAGATGGCCATGTCCGCACACGCATCCAGTCCGGCCACGACGTACCGGGTCGGACCGGTCGGCCGGGAGCTCACCCGCGCGGCGGCGGCCGCGTTGCACGCACCCTCCGTCCTCAACACCCAGCCGTGGCACTGGCGCATCACCCACGACACGGCGCTGCTGTATGCCGACCAGCGACGGCGGCTGGGCACCCTCGACCCCACCGGCCGGCTGCTGGTACTCAGCTGCGGCGCCGCGCTGCACCACGCCTGCGTGACACTTGCCGCCGACGGGGTGTACTTCGAGGTGGACGCGCTGCCGACCGGCGGCGACCCGGACCTGCTCGCGGTGGTGCGGCACCGCGGCGCGGCCGAGCCCTCCACCCGGGCGCAACGCATGCGCCGGGCCATCCACTCGCGCCGCTCCGACCGGCGCCCGTTCGCCGACCGGCCCGTTCCGGAGCCGGCGATCGAGCGGCTGTGCGTGGCCGCCCGGCGCACGGAGGCGCGCCTGCAGATGGTCTGGGCCCGGGATCTCGGCGATCTCGCCCTGGCCGCGGGCGAGGCGGCTGACGCGCAGCTGGCCGATCCCGAGTACCGTGCCGAGCTCGCCGCGTGGATACGGGCTCCGGGCGAGGGCCACGACGGCGTGCCCGTGGACACGCTCGCGCCGCTGGGTGCGCGCCCGGTCCCGGTGCGCGACTTCGCCGCCGCGGGCGCGGCCGCGACCATCACCAGCCGGGTCGACATCGCCGACCGGCAGGCCCGCTACGGCATCATCGTCACCGACGGCGACGGGCAGCATGACTGGCTGACCGCCGGCGTCACCCTCTCCGCGGTCCTGCTCACCGCGAGCGTCGAGCACCTGGCCGCGTCGCCGATGAGCGACCTGGTGGAGCACGAGGTCGCCCGCGGCACGCTGCGGCGGATGCTGGGTGGCGTCGGCTACCCCGCGATCGCGGTACGGATCGGTGTTCCGGCGCCCGGCGAGCCGCCGCACCCGGCGCCCCGCCGCCCGGCCGCCGAGGTCATCGAGGTGGTCGCCGACGAGATCGTGAACCCCGCACCGGGCCCGGCCGGCGGGTGACGGCCCGCGAGGTGGGGTGGCGCGGGCCGTCACCCGCGGCGTTCAGAACTCGAACACCAGCCGGGCCGGCACCAGGCCCGCGAGTACCTCCTCGAAGCAGGCGTTGACGTCATCGAGCTTGCGGGTCTGCGTGATCACGCGGGTCCGCCCGGCGGCGTGCAGCGTGAACACCTCGGCGAGGTCCTGCCGGGTGCCGACGATCGAGCCGATGATGGACCTGCCGCCGAGCACGGTGTCGAAGATGGGAACCGGGATGACGCCGCCTGCGGGCAGGCCCACGCAGACGAGCCGGCCGCCGCGCGACAGTGACTGCAGCGCCTGCTCGAACGGCTTCCCGGTGGCGGCGAGCACCACGGCGACGTCCGCGCCGCCGATCGCGTGGATCTCCGCGACCGGATCGGTGGCCCGGGCGTCGACCAGGTGGTCGGCGCCGAGCTGACGGGCCAGCTCCAGCTTGGCCGGCTCGATGTCCACCGCGGTGACCAGGCCACCGACGATCCGCGCGTACTGCACCGCGAGGTGTCCAAGTCCGCCGATGCCGAACACGGCCACCCGCTCGGCCGGGCGCACCCGCGCCACCTTGATCGCCTTGTACGTCGTGACACCGGCACAGGTCAGCGGGGCGGCGTCCAGCGAGGACACCCCGGCGGGCACCTCGACCACACCGCGCGCGTAGGCGGCGGCGAACTCCGCGAACGCCCCGTCGACGGAGTACCCGCTGTTGAGCTGCCGCTCGCAGAGCGTCTCCCAGCCGGTCAGGCAGTACCGGCAGTGGCCGCACGCGGCGGCCAGCCACGGGATCGCGACCCGCTTGCCCAGCCACTCGGCGGAGACGCCGGCGCCGATCGCCTCCACGTCGCCGACCCCCTCGTGGCCGGGGACGAACGGCGGCACCGGCTTGACCGGCCAGTCGCCGCGCGCGGCGTGGATGTCGGTGTGACACAGCCCGGACGCCTGCATCCGGACGATCAGCTGGCCCGGTCCCGCCACGGGCACGGGGCGCTCCTCGATGTGCAACGGCCGGCCGAACGCGGTGACGACTGCCGCCTTCATGACGATCACTTCTCCTTCGCAGGATGTGGCCCGGGCGGGCGGCCCGGCGTCGGGCCGCCCGCCCGCTGACAACCGATCAGCCGCCGAGGGGGGCGACGACCGGCGATTGCGTGCGCATCGGCGGGCCCGAGCCCGCGGACGGCCCGGGCGGGCGCTGATCGCCCGGCCGGCCGGTGAACAGGATCGCGGCGTACGCGACGAGCGTCAGCACGGCGAACGCCACCCACAGCACCGCCAGCACCACGTAGTGCGGGACCAGCAGCAGCCACTTGACGAGCCACAGCCAGCGGCGGCCGGGTTCGGAATGTGCGGTCACCCGCACCGGCGAGTGTCCCACGGCGTCCTCCTCGGCCTCGCCTGCTTGTCCTCCGGCTCCACCGTGGCCGCCCCGCCGCCGCGGCGCACCGGCCGAAGGTCCCGCGCGCAGGAGTCCGGGGGCCCGGCGGGCGGGCCGATCGCCCCTGCCGTTCGCGCGCCGCTCGTGCCACGGTGGAAAGTGAACCAACCGTCCCTGGATCGGGAGGGCGCCATGATTGCCAGCCGCCGCCCAGTGATCGTCGGCGTCGACGGGTCACCCGCCGCGTTCGGCGCGGTGCGCTGGGCCGCCGACGAGGCGATGCGCCTCGGTCAGCCGCTGCGCATCATCCACGCCCTGGAGGTGCACGGCCCCTACGAAGAGGTCAGCGACGAGCACGGCCTCGCCATCGAGGCCGCCAACGAGATCCGCCACTGGCAGCCCGGCCTGGAGGTCACGACCACCACGTGGCACGGCGAACCGGCGCGGGTGCTCATCGAGCAGTCCCGCTCCGCGAGCCTCGTCGTCGTCGGCAGCCGCGGCAGCGGAGGCTTCCACTCGCTGCTCGTCGGGTCGGTCGGGGTGCACCTCGCCTCCCACGCGCACTGCCCGGTGCTCGTCGTGCACCACGCCGAGCGGTGGGCGGGCCCGGAGTCGCCGCTGCCGCAGCGCGAGCCGATCGTCGTCGCGGCCGACGGGTCCGACGACGCCGAGTACGGCCTGAGCCTCGGGTTCGCCGAGGCGGCGTCCCGCGGTGTCGCCCTGCACGCGATGCGGACCTGGCACGAGCCGGAGCACCGCCGGGGCCGCTCCGCCGACCCCGCCGGACTGGCCGCGGCCGCCGAGCGTGCGCTCACCGCCGACCTCGAGCCCTGGCGGGGCAAGTTCCCCACCGTCGAGGTCGTTCCCCGCGTCGAGCACTGCCCCACCGTCCCGGCGATGCTGGACGCCGCCCGCGACGCGCTCATGTTCGTCATCGGCGCCCGCGGTCACGGCGGATTCCCCGGCGTACGGCTCGGCGCCGTGGCGCTGCAGGTGCTCGAGCACGCCGGCACGCCCGTGCTCGTGGCCCGCCGCTCCTGAGCGGCCCGGCGGCCGCACAGGACGAGCCCACCGGGCCGGCCATGGCTGCCCGGGCGGGCCTTGGCGCACGATGGAGTGAGGCGCCCGAGGAGATGATCGTCATGACGATGACCGCGGAGACCACCTACGAGGCACACGGCCACACCGCCGGCCGCCGCATCGCCGTCGGCGTCGACCTCAGCCCCGGCGGGCTGGCCGCCCTGTCCTGGGCGACCGAGGAGGCCATCGCGTCCGGCGCCCGGATGACGATCTGCCACGCCCGCGCCCCCGGCGACCCGCACGCCGCGGCGCCCGACCTCGACACGCTGATCCTCACCCATCCGGACCTGGTGCGCCGCGTGCGTTGGTGCCGCCAGATGCTCGGCGGGAACAACGTGACCCTCGAGCTGCCGCTCGACGACGTGACAGCAGCGCTGCTGGAACTCAGCGAGCGCGTCGATCAGCTGGTGCTCGGCGCCGACGGCGACGTCCGCCACCGGCACCGGACCCGCATCGCCCAGGTCACCGCGGGCGCGATGTGCCCGGTCGTCATCGTCCGGCCGGTGCGGGTGCATGGGAACGCACCGTTCGCCGGCCATATCGTCATCGGTGTCGACGGATCGCCCGGGTCGGCGGCGGCGATCCGGTTCGGCTTCGGCCATGCGCGGCGGCACCACCGGCCGGTCGCGGCCGTCCACGTCGACAACCAATGGCCCGGCGACTACTGGTTCGACGAGCAGTGCCTCGAAACGCACTTCGCCGCCGAGCCGGCCGCCCTGGAGCTGCTGGCCCGCGAGATCGAGCCCGTCGCCGCCCGCCATCCGCACGTCGCCGTCAAGCGGGCGGTGTTCGGCGGCGACCCGGCCGCCGGGCTGCGCCACGCGGCGACCGGCGCGGCCCTGCTGGTGCTGGGCCGGCACGGCCACCAACTTCCAGCGCTGCTGCGCCTCGGATCGGTGAACCACGCGTTCACCGATCGGGCCGACTGCGCGGTGGCGATCGTGCCGGAGCACGCGGCGGCCGGCCGAACCTGAGGAGGTGGCCCCCAGCATGCACACGGACCCTGCGGTGGTCGTCGGCGTCGACGGCTCGGCGCAGAGCGCCTCCGCCGTGGACTGGGCCGCGGCGGACGCCGCCCGCCGGCGGCGCCCGCTGCGGATCGTCCACGCGTACCTGTGGCCGGTGCTGCACGCGCCGCTGGGCCTGCCGATGCCGCTCGGCTACGAGCGGCTGATGCGCGAGATGGCCGGCGACATCGTGCGCGAGGCCGTCACCCGCGCCACCCGCATCGCACCGTCGCTGGATGTCTCGATCGACATGCCGGTGCAGCAGGCCGCCGCCGCGCTCGTGGAGGCGTCCCGGCACGCCGACCTCGTGGTGGTCGGCAACCGCGGGCTCGGGGGCTTCACCGGCCTGCTGCTCGGCTCGGTCGGAGTGGCCCTGGCCGCGCACGCCGTCTCACCGGTCGTCGTCGTCCGGCCCGGCCGGTCCCCGGACGACCGGAGGGCCGGCCGGGTGGTCGTCGGCCTCGACGGATCGCCGGACGCCGGGCGCGCGCTGCAGCTCGCTCTCGAGCAGGCGTCCGTCCGGGGCTCCGGCCTCACGGCCGTGCGCGCCTGCCGCCGGCCCGAGGACGGCCTGGACGGCGATGCCCTCGTGGCGTCGATCGCCGGCCGGGCGGCCAAGTATCCGGATGTCAAGATCAACCCGGCCGTCGTGCCCGGCCGGGCGGCCGCGGTTCTCGTCGAGCGGTCGGCCGGTGCCGAGCTGCTCGTCGTGGGCTCCCGCGGGCGCGGTGGCTTCACCGGTCTGCTGCTCGGCTCGGTGAGCCAGGCGGCCATTCACCACGCGGCCTGCCCCGTCGCCGTCGTCCGCTGATCGGGGACGCGGCGACCAGGGACTTTCGGCCTTGTGCGGTGCGCTGCGGCGCAGGTAGTCATGGAGAAGACACGACGTGTCCGGAGGTAGCCATGAACGCGAATATCGGTGACCGGATCGTGCTGGAAGGCACCCATCTCGGCGACGCCCGCCGCGAGGGCGTGATCGTCGAAGTGGCGCACGGCGACGGTACGCCGCCGTACACCGTCGAGTGGGCGGACGGCCGGCGCACCGTCGTCTACCCGGGGCCGGACGCCCGCATCGGTGACACGGCCGCGAGCCGGGCCGGCCGGTGACGAGCACGAGGCGAACATGTGGAGAGCGCGCCGGAGAGGTTGGAGGTCATCATGCTGGTAGCGAAACAATGGACGGTCGAGATCGCCATCGGTGAGCACGACGGCAACACGGCCGCGGAGGCGCGGCTGCACACCGAGGACGACACAGACCTGGTCGGCAGCGGCAGCGCCCGGCTGCACCCGGCCGACGAGGACATACCCGAGATCGGCGACGAGGTGGCGGTGGCGCGGGCGCTCAGCGACCTGGGGCACCGGCTGCTGCTGACCGCCGCGGCCGACATCGAGGCGGTGTCCGCGGAGCCGGTGCGGCTGACCTGGTGACCGTGCCGGCCGCCGTCCGGTCCCTGGTGCGAGCCGCGCCGGTGGTGTACAACCGGCACAGGCCCACCAGGCGGCCGGAGGGCGGACCGCATGCGGGAGTTCGCTGAGTTCCTCGGCGCACAGGCGCCGTTCGACACGCTGGACACCGACGACCTGGCCCGCCTCGTCGCGCACGCCGAGGTCGAGTACTTCGCGGCCGGGGCGACCGTCGTCACCGAGGGCGAACCCCTCACCCACCTGTGGGTGGTCCGCACCGGCGCCCTCGAGGTCGTCGAGGCGGACCGGGTCGTGGATCTGCTCGGCACCGGCGACACGTTCGGCCAGGAGTGGCTGCTGTCCGGCCTGGCGCCGCCGATGCGGGTGCGGGCCCACGAGGAGAGCCTCTGCCTGCGCATCCCCGACCCGCGCGGCTACCTCGCCCACCCGGATCGGCTGCGCTACTCCGCCCGCCCGGACCGGCGGACCAGCACGGTCGGGCTCGCGCGGACCGGCCAGCCGCTGGGCCGCGTGATGCGCCCGATCGTGTGGTGCGACGCGACGGAGCGGGTTCGCGACGCCGCCGAGCGGATCGGCGCCGCCGGGCTGTCGTGCGCGCTGGTGCGCACCGGCACGGCCGCGGGCCCGGGAATCGTGACCGACCTCGACTTCCGCCGCCGGGTGGCGACCGGTGAGGTCGGCATCGACGATCCGGTGGCCGCGCTCGCCTCGACGCCGGCGCTGACCGTCGAGGAGGACGCGGCGCCGGCCGGCGCGCTGCTGCGGATGCTCGAGCACGGCGTGCACCACCTCGTGGTGACCGGCCGCGGCGGCGAACCGGTGGGCGTGCTGCGGGCGGTGGACCTGGCCGGGGCGGAGGTGCGCGACCCGCTCGTGGTCCGCTCGGCGATCGCCGACGCCCGCGACCCCGGGGAGCTGGCCGCCGCGTGCGAGCTGCTGCCCGCGATGCTCGCCGAGCTGGGCGCGAGCGGCGTGCCCGCCACCCAGATCGGCGCCATCCACGCGGCGGTGGTCGACGCGGCGATCCGGCGGACCATCCGGCTGCTCCCCCACCCGGCCCTCGACGGGCTGCGGCACTCGTGGGTGCTGCTCGGCTCCCTCGCCCGCCGCGAGCCGCTACCGCTGTCCGATGTGGACACGGCGCTGATCTGGGCCGACCCGCCCGCGGGCACCCCCGACCCGGCGGCGGCGATCCGGCCCGAGGCGCGCGACGTGCTGCGGAGCCTGCAGCGGTACGGGTTCACGCTGTGCGGCAACGGCGCCAACGCCCACAACCCGGTGTTCAGCCGCGCCCGCTCCGCCTGGATCGCCGCGGCCCGCGACTGGCAGCACGACCCGACCCTCGAGAACGCCCTGCTGCTGTCGGCGATGGTCGCCGACAGCCGGCCGCTGACCAACCCGCGGCTGGGCGAGTCGCTGACCGAGACGATCCGCTCCCACACCCGCACCAGCCAGTTCCTGCGGGCCCTGCTCGACGAGGCGCTGCACTGGCGGCCGCCCACCGGGTTCTTCCGTGACTTCGTGGTGCAGCACAGCGGCGAGCACCGCGGCCGGCTCGACCTCAAGCCCGGCGGGCTCACCCCGGTCGTATCGCTGGCCCGCTGGATCGCCATCGCGGCCGGCGACGCCACCGGCACGACCGTCGAGCGGCTGCGCCGCGGCGCCGCGCTCGGCCTGCTCACCGGCGACGAGGCGGAGACGCTCGCGGGCGGGTTCGAGAGCATCTACGACCTGTTGCTGCGCCACGAGACCCGGGCGCTGGGGGCCGGTGCGTCGCCGGCGTCGACGTTCATCGCCCCGAAGGAGCTCGACTCGCTCACCCGGCGGCACCTGCGTGAGACATTCCGCGCCATCGCGCTCGTCCAGGCCCGCGTGGACCGCACCTGGCTGCAGCGGCTGCCGGGCTGAGGGCCCGGCGATGCGACTGCGGCCCACGGTACCGCTGCCGGCTCCCGGCCCGGACACACCGTGGCGCGCGGCCGAGTTCTGCGTCATCGACCTCGAGGCGACCGGCCTCGACCTGCGCCGCGACGAGATCGTGTCGTTCGGCGCCGTCATCGTCCGGCACGCCCGCATTCCGTGCGGGGAGACGGTGTACCGCCGGCTGCGCCCCTCCCGCCCGATCTCCGTCGCCGCGATGACCGTCCACGGCCTGCGCGGCGCCGACCTCGCCGACGCCCCACCGCTCGACGACGTCGTGGACGAGCTCGCGGGCCTGCTCGCCGGCCGGGTGCCGGTCGCCCACGCGGCCTGGGTCGAACGCGCCTTCCTGGACCGCGCGCTGCGGCCGCGTGGCCGGCGGCTCAACCGGACGCTGATCGACACCGCCGTGCTCCTGCGCGCGGCGCGGCTCGCCGACGCCGCCCCCGGCCGCGAGCCGAACCTGGAGTCCGCGGCGCGGCGGCTCGGCCTGCCGGTGCACACGCCGCACCACGCGCTCGGCGACGCGTTCACCACCGCACAGCTGCTGCTCGCCCTGGCCACCCGGCTGGAGGACGGCCGGCGGCCGCTCACCGTCGGCGATCTGGACGCCGTGACCCGCCACCACCGGACCGCCTGACGCGCCACCGCCGCAGCGCGGCCGCGCTCACCCCCGGGGCATCACCCGCGACCGCGCAACGCTGAAAGGGAACAGACACCCGGACAGCCAGGAGGTCTCCATGCTTGCGGAGCACAGCGTCGTCGTCGGCGTCGACGGTTCCGAGTCGAGTCTCGACGCCGTCGCCTGGGCGGCGGCCGACGCGTCGCGGCGCGCCCGGCCCCTGCACATCCTGCACGCGTTCCTGTGGCCCGCGACGTACGCGCCGATCACCGCGCCCATGCCGGTGAGCGCCCCCCACGAGGAAAGCGCGCGGCAGGCCGGCGAGCAGACCCTCGCCGCCGCGGAGGCCCGGGCCCGGACGGTGGCGCCCGGCATCCGGATCACCACCGCCACGCAGGTGCAGTCGTCGGCACCCGCGCTGCTCGAGGCCTCCCGGCACGCCGGCGTCCTCGTGGTCGGCAGCCGGGGCCACGGTGGCTTCGCCGGGCTGCTGCTGGGCTCGGTCGGCGTGGAACTGGCCGCGCACGCCGAGTGCCCGGTCGTCATCGTGCGCCACGAGGAGCGGCCGGCCGGACCCGAGGCGGGCCGGGTGGTCGTCGGGGTCGACGGCTCGGGCGACTGCGACGATGCGCTGCACTTCGCGTTCGAGCAGGCGTCATACCGCGGCGTGGGCCTGACCGCCGTGCTCGTGTACGAGTGGCCGGCGTCGACCGGCCCCGCCCGCGGCATGTGGCCGCCGGCCGCCGACGCCGACGCGGTGCGCGAGGAGCACGAGCGCGCGCTGGTCGAGTCCGCGAGCGGGTGGGCGGAGAAGTACCCCGACGTCGACTTCCGGCCCGCCGTCGTGAGCGGCCGCCCGGGGCCGGCCCTGAACAACCGGTCCGCGGGCGCCGAGCTGCTCGTCGTCGGCTCCCGCGGCCGGGGCGCGTTCACCGGGATGCTGCTCGGATCGGTGAGCCAGACCGCGATCCACTACGCCGGCTGCCCGGTGGCCATCGTCCGCCAGCACTGAAGCGTCAGCCGGCCGGTGGGAAGGAGAGCACGGCGGCCCCGGAGACGCGGTCGGCGGCCAGGTCCGCGAGAGCCTCGCCGGCCGCGTCCAGCGGGTAGGGCGTGGTCGCGACCCGAAGGTGGTGCCGCTGCGCGAACTCGAGGAACTCCCGGCCGTCCCGGCGCGTGTTCGCGGTGACGCTGCGCAGCGTGCGCTCCTGGAACAGGTGCTCCTCGTACCGCAGCGGCGGGATGTCCGTCAGGTGGATCCCGGCGACGGCCAGGGTGCCGCCCCGGTCCAGGGCCGCGAGCATCGGCGGCACCAGCGTGCCCACGGGCGCGAACAGGATCGCCGAGTCGAGCGGCTCCGGCGGGGCGGTGGCCGAGGCCGACGCGGCGCCGAGCGACAGGGCGAGGTCGCGAGCGGCCTCCGTGCGCGACACCACGTGTACCGTCGCACCCTCCGCGATCGCGACCTGGATGGCCAGGTGCGCGGACGCGCCGAAGCCGTAGAGGCCCAGCCGGCCGCCCGGGGGCAGCTCGCTGCGGCGCAGCGCCCGGTAGCCGATGATCCCGGCGCACAGCAGCGGCGCGACCTCCTCGTCGGTGTAGCCGGTGGGCAGCCGGTACACGTAGGCGGCGGGCGCGACGCAGTACTGCGCGTACCCGCCGTCGGCGTCCCAGCCGGTGTACTGCGAGTACGGGCACAGGTTCTCCGCGCCCCGGCGGCAGTACCGGCAGCGTCCGCACGTCCGCCGCAGCCAGGCCACCCCGACGCGGGTGCCGACCGCCGGCTCGGACACGTCCGCGCCGACCCGCTCGACGGTGCCGACGACCTCGTGCCCGGGCACGGTGCCGGGGCGCCGCGGCGGCAGGTCGCCCTCGGCCAGGTGCAGGTCGGTGCGGCAGACGGCGCAGGCCCGCACCCGCACGAGCACCTCGTCGGCGGCCGGCTCGGGCACGGGGATCTCCACGCGGCGCAGCGGCTTCCCGGCGATCGGCCCGGGCGCGTGCACCTGCCAGGCGGTCATCATGGTGCCATGCTGCCCGGACCCCGGCGGATAATGCACCCATGACCGACTCCCAGGCCCTGTTCGAGGCCGAGCGCCGCCTCCAGGCCGCCCAGCGCGCCGGCGACGTGGCCGCGCTCGACACGCTGCTCGACGACCGGCTGATCGCCATCGGCCCCGACGGCAGCAAGGTCACCAAGGCCGACGACCTGGCCGCCCACCGCAGCGGCACGTCGGTCGTCACCGGTCTCGTGGAGGAGGATCTCGACCTGCTCCTGATCGGCGATCTGGGCGTCACCTTCTTCCTCGGTACCGTCACCGGCACCTACGACGGCGCGCCGTTCGACGCCCGGCTGCGCTACACCCGCACCTGGGCCCGCGACGCGGACCTCGGCTGGCGGGTCGTCGCCGCGCACATCAGCCCCGCCTGAGGCCCCCGGAGGCCGGGAGCAGGCGCGGGCCCGCGGCGGCGCCGAGCAGGGCGAGGCCGCCGAGCAGCAGCGGCGTGAGCACGAGGCCGGCGATCAGGTTGCCGCCGATCGCGTCGCCGAGCACGTAGCTGGCGACGTCGGGGTAGCCGCTGTGCGGGAACGCCGCGACGTCGTACGCGGTGCCGAGCGCGAACCGCCCCTGCCCGAGCACGACGCCCACGCCGAGCGCGAAGTGCAGCGGCGCGGCCAGCACCACGGCCAGCCACCCGGCCCGCACGCCCGCCGCGCGGTCGTCCGCACGGAGCGCGGCGCCGACCGCCACGAACAGCACCACGGCCGCGGCAACGGGCGGCACCAGCGGCGCGACCCCGCCCGTCAGGCCCGGCGCGGTCCAGGCGACGGCCGCCGCGACGGCGCCGCCCAGCCCCCACCACAGCACCGCGGGCGTGTCCGCGCCGCCCCGGGGCCGGGCCAGCGCGACGACGAGGTACGCGGTCAGCACGAGCGCGAAGATCACCGTCAGGACGTGGGCGTCGTCGGCCGTCGCCGCCGGGTGGACCGCGGCGATGGCGACCACGACGGCGACCGCGGCGGCGACGCCGGCCAGCGCCGTGCCGGCCACGACCCGCTCGTGCGCCGTGCGGGCCGGGCGCGGATGCCGGGCGGCCGCGAGGGTGGCGTACCCGCCGAGGAGCCCGCCGAGCACGGTGATGAACAGCCACAGGCTCGGCACCGCCCGCGCGGCGGCCAGGCTGCCCGTCGCCGCACCGGCCAGCCCCGCCCCGGCGACGAGGGCGACCCGGGCGCGGCGCTCGGGCGGCGGGAACAGCCCGACCCACAGCACCCCGGCGGCGAAGCGCCGGCGGGCGCCGGGGCCGTCGATGTGGCCGAGCTCGGCGAGCATGGCTCGGCCCCACTCGCGGCGGTGCGACGGCAGCCGGCGGACCGCAAAGGCGGCGACCCGCGCCGGCAGGTCGCCGCGGTCCCGGCCGGACAGCAACCAGACCGCGGCGACCACGATGAGAACCACGAGCACGACGAAGACCGGCATCACACGCTCCGAACCCGAGTTGAAGGGCCGCGGGATAACTCTATATAGCAAGAGTTATCCCGGCAAGTCCCGCGGCCGGTCCTGTGTGCGGCGGCGCGGCGCGGGTAGTCGAGTCCGGACGTGACGTCTCTGGAGGTGGCGAGGTAGCCATGAACGCAAATGTCGGTGACCAGATCGTGCTGGAAGGCAACCACGTCGGCGACGCCCGCCGCGTGGGTGTGATCGTCGAGATCGGGCACGGCGACGGGACGCCGCCGTACACGGTGGAGTGGGAGGACGGCCGGCGTACCGTCGTCTTCCCGGGGCCGGACGCCCGGATCGGTACCGCGACCGTCGGGCACCGGTCGGCCTAAGTCGGCCGCCGCGGGGAAGAAACGCCCCATGCATCGGTATGGAGCCTATGCGACCGAGTTCGTCGGAGCCTTCTTCCTGCTGTTCACCGTCGGCACGAGCGTGCTGTCGAACGCGCCCCTCGCGCCGCTGGCGATCGGGGCCGTGCTCATGGTGATGGTCTACGCGGGCGCGCACGTGTCCGGCGGGCACTACAACCCGTCGCTCACCCTCGCCGTGCTCGTGCGGCGGCGCATGGCGCGGCCCGACGCCATCGCCTACTGGGCGGCCCAGGTGCTCGGCGGCGTCATCGGCGCGGCGTTCGCGCTCTGGGTCGTCAACCCCGCGGCCGTGGGCCAGCTCAACCCGGACGGACGGCAGCTCGCCGCGGCGCTGCTGGCCGAGTTCCTGTTCACGTTCGCGCTGGCCTACGTGATGCTCAACGTGGCCACGAGCCGCAGCAACCCGAACAACTCGTTCTACGGCCTCGCGATCGGCTTCACCGTCGTGGCCGGCGCGATCGCGGTCGGCCGCGTGTCCGGGGCGGCGTTCAACCCGGCGGTCACCCTGGGGCTCACCGCGATGGGGCTGCTGCCGTGGTACCTCGCGCTGCTGTACCTGCTCGTCCAGCTGCTCGCCGGCGTGGCCGCGGGCCGCGTCTTCCTGATCCTGAACCCGGACGAGGCCCGCGCGGTGCACGAGGAGCCGGTCGGGGCCGAGCGATGAAAGCGCACGGCCCCGACCAACGGTTCACACGAGCGACAGCGCCCGGTCGCTGATGACGCACTGCATGCCGAAGAGCGCGGCGCGGCGGCGGGCGAAGTCGGCCAGGCCGGGCGAGTCGGCGTAGTCCAGCGCGTACAGGTCGACGCCGTAGCGCGGCAGCTCCTCGGCGACCCGGGCGTGGCCCTCGAGGATGTCCGGCGGCCACGGCGCGTACCCGTCCGCGGTCCAGCGGGCCGAGAACGACTCGAAGAGGATGCCGTCGACGTGCCCGGCCAGCTCCGGCAGCAGCCCGAAGCCCCGGTTGGCCAGCACGTAGCCGGAGCCGGGCACCGCGCGGATCGCGGCGACGAGCTCCATCAGCGCCGGTAGGTCCTCCGGGAACGTCAGCTCGACGTTGAGCGTGTCCAGGAACAGCCCGGCGAAGCCCGCATCCACGGCGTCGCGGGCCTGGCCCAGCACGTGCTCGCGCCAGCCGGGGTGCCCGACGTGCACGAACGCGCCGCCCCAGTCCGGGTTGCGCTCCGCGCGCTGCCACGGCGCCGGTGGGCCCTGGTCCTCCGACAGCGACAGGTACGCCAGCGGTTCGGTGCCCGCCGCGCGCAGCCGGTGCAGCTCCGGCGGCCGGTAGAACTCCGGCTGCAGGACCGCCCGCGGGTAGTCGGCCAGCTCGGCGACCCGGCCGGTCCCGTAGTAGAACACGATCGGCGGCGCGTCGCTCATCGGCGGTACCACTCGACGGTGCGCCGCACGCCTTCCTCCAGCGGCACGGTCGGCTGGTACCCGGTCAGGTCCCGCAGCAGCGTCAGGTCCGGGCAGCGCCGGGTGACCGCGCCGGGCGCGCCCGCGGCCGGCTCGATCTCGGCGTCGGCGCCGGTGAGCCGCAGGACGAGCTTGGCCAGGTCGGCGATGCCGGTCTCGGCGGTGTCGTCGCCGATGTGCACGATCCGGCCGTCCGCCCGCGGGCTGGCCATGAGGCGGACCATCGCCTCGACGGCGTCGTCGACGTAGCAGAAGGCCCGGGTCTGGTCGGCCCCCGGCACCCGCAGCGGCCGCTCGCCCCGCAGCGCGCGCAGGGTGAGCTCCGGGATGGCGTGGTCGGTGCCCATCCGGGGCCCGTACACGTTGTGGAACCGGCCCACCACGGCCCGGAAGCCCTTGGCCCGCGCGCCGTGGACGACGGCCGCCTCGCCGAGCAGCTTGCTCACCGCGTAGGCGTAGCGCGGGGCGGTGACGTCGCCGACGGTGACCGGTACCGACTCGCCGGTCGGCACGGGGGCGATCCCGGCGTCGACGGCGCCCGCATAGACCTCGCTGGTCGAGGCGAAGAAGACGTGCTCCCCGGCCGCGACCCAGTCCAGCAGGTGCAGCACGGCGAGGCTGTTGACGCGCACCACCCGGGCCGGGTCGGCCTCGACGTTGCGCACCCCGACGACGGCGGCCAGCAGGTAGATCTGGTCCCAGCCGTGCGGCAGCACCCGCCACGTGGCCGGGTCGGTGAGGTCGCCGTGCTGGACGCCGAGGCGCGGCCCGCGGGCCAGCTCGCCGAGGTCCAGGTCGTTGCGGCCGCGGGAGAAGTCGTCCACGATGGACACCTCGCAACCGTCGTCGAGCAGGCGGCGGGCCAGGTGCAGGCCGATGAAGCCCGCCCCGCCGAGCAGCAGCGCCCTCATGCGAGCACCCCCTGCGGCTGGTAGCCGATGCCGGCGTAGCGAACGCCGGCGGCCCGCAGCGCCTCCTCGTCGAGGATGCGCCAGGAGTCGAAGACGACGGCCGGGTGCCCCACGCCGAGCACGGAGTCGGGCTCGATCGCGCGGTAGTCGGGGTGGTCGTTGACCAAGAGCACGGCGTCGGCCTCGCTGAAGGCCTTGTCGATGCTGATCGGCTCCCCGCCGTACTGCCGCATGACCGCGTCGGAGACGAGCGGGTCGTGGCCGAGCACGGTGAGGCCCGCCGCGGAGAAGACCGGCATCATCGTCGCGATCGGGGTGCCGCGCATGTCGTCGGTGGCCGGCCAGCCCTTGTAGGCCCAGCCCAGCACCGCCAGCGTCATGCCCTCCGTGCCGCCGCACTCCTGCCGGATGAGCTCCACGACGGTCCGCGCCACGTGCACCGGCATGAACTCGTTGAGCCGGCGGGCCGGCTCGATCAGGAACGGCTGCCGGTCGCCGCTCTCGCTGAGCATGATGTACGGGTCCTTGGACAGGCAGCCGCCGCCGACGTACCCGGGCCGGGCGAGATCGGGCCGCGGATAGTCGAGGTTGGCCGCGCCGATCACCTCGAGCGGGTCGAGGCCGTGCCGCTCGGCGATGAGCGCGACCTCGTTGCCGTACGCGTAGATGACGTCGGTGTGGCAGTTGTTCGACAGCTTCACCAGCTCCGCGGTCTCCAGGCCGGAGACGGGCACGAGCCGCTCGGCGAGCCCGCCGAACAGGTCGAGCCCGTCGAGCAGGCTCTCCTCGTCGAGGCCCCCGACCACCTGCGGCAGCTCCACGAGCTCGCGCAGCGCCTGGCCCTGGATGGTGCGCTCGGGCGCCATCACGAGCCGGGCCTCGCCCCACGCGGCGCGCAGCGGCGGCAGGACGATGCGCCGGCTCGCGCCGACCGGCACGGTGCTGCGCACCACGACGAGCGTGCCGGGCGTGCACGCCTCGGCGACGTGGCGGGCGGCGGCGGCGAGGCTGGTCAGGTCGGGCCGGCGGGTACGCTCGTCGACCGGCGTGGACACGCAGATCACGGCGGCGTCGACCGCGCCGTTGGGCAGGGCCGTGTCGACGAAGATGTTCCGCCCGACGTGCTCGGCGAACGCCTCGGCGACGCCGGGCTCGTAGATGTGCGGATGGCCGCGGTTGAGCGAGTCGACGACGGCCGGCTGCACGTCCACGCCGTGGACGGTGAAGCCTTTGCGGGCCAGGGCGGCGGTGAGGGTCAGGCCGACGTAGCCCATCCCGATCACGCCGATGCTGCGTGCCATGTGCGGTGTTCCTCTCGGTGTTGATTGCCCCGGTGCTGGTTGTCCGGTGCTGGTCGTCCGGTGCTGGTCGTACGGTGCTGTATGTCCGGTGCTGGTTGCCGGTCAGCCGCAGGGCGCGGCGACGCGGTCGAGCTCCCGGGTGGTGACGGTGCCCAGGAAGCCCTCGGTGCGGTAGCGGGTGCAGGCGTCGCGCACGGCGGCGGGGCGCCGGGCGTAGTCGACGGCGAGCACCAGCTTGCCGGCGTCGCGCAGGGCGCGGGCGTCGGCGAGGTTCTCGGCGCAGTAGTCCTCGGTGCAGGGCCGGTCGGTGGCGCGGAAGAACAGCTCCTCCATGCCGATGCCGTCGATCGCGTCGGTGTAGCCGGGGTAGCGGCGCAGCTCGGGCGAGTTCTGCGGTACCACCCAGAAGCCGGGCCGCCGCTCGCGGGCGTACCGGCCGATCCGGTCGACGAGCCCGACCATCGCCAGCGCGAGACGCTCGCGGGTCCAGCCGGGGGCCAGGCCCAGGTCGAGCTCCTCGTAGGCGAGCGGGGTGTCGAGGTACACGCCGTCGAAGCCGGCGGCCAGGGCCCGGTCGAGGCGCGGCCGCACGACCCGGTCCCACCACCGCTCGTCCCAGTACCGCACGAAGTACTCGTCCGGCCAGTCCTCCCAGCGGTTGAGCACGAGGTCGCCGGCCTCGCGGGCCAGCGCCGGGTACTCCGGCCGGAACTTCTCGACGCTGCCGATCTCGAAGTACGCCAGGACGCGCTTGCCCGACGCCCGCAGCGCGGCGATCTCGTCCGGCCGGAACCAGTTCGAGCCCGCGTCCCGGGCCAGGTCGATGACGGCGAGGCGCTGCGGGGCCCGCGCGATCGCCGCGAGCCCGTCGTCGTCGTAGCCCTGCAGCTGGTACACCCAACCGTCCCCGGCCACCGGCGAGCCGTCCTGACCACCGCCCGAGCAGCCCGGGACGGCGAGCGCGACGGTCGCGGCGAGCGCGGCCCCGCGCGCCAGCGAGCCGTTCACCGCCCCGCGCCGTCGAGCGTGGCCCAGATCTGCTTCACCGACTCGGCGAGGGTGTGGGTCGGCACCCAGCCGAGCACCGCCTCGGCCCGGGTGATGTCGGCGCGGATCCAGTCGACCCCGGCCGACCGGGCCGGACCGGCCCCCTGCTCCATGATCGCGCCGCTGTACCCGGCCGTCTCCGCCAGCCGCCGTACGGCCTCGCGCGCGGTCACGGCGCGCCCGCTGCCGATGTTGACGACGCCGGCGCCGGGCTCGGACGCGGTGGCCGCGGCCGTGACCGCCGCGGCCACGTCGCGCACGTCGACGAAGTCGCGGTACGCGCCGAGCGGCCCGAGCAGCACCTGTCCGGCCGCCCCGGCCAGCGCGTCGCGGATGAGCACCGCGGCCCGGCCGAGCAGGTTGTCGCGGTTGAGGTTGGGCCCGATCGGGTTGAACAAGCGCAGCGTCACCCCGTCGACCTGCCCGGCCGCGGTGGCCAGCTGCAGCAGGCGGGTGCCGGCGAGGTGGGTCGTGCCGTACTCGCCGACCGGCGCGCACGGGTGGTCCTCGGCGACGCTGACGCCGTGCGCGACCGGGCCGTACTCCCCCGCCGAGCCGAGCCGGACCAGCCGCGCGCCCGGGGCCGCGGCCGCGACCGCGTCGATGAGCCGGACGGTCGCCACCGTGTTGGCCTCGAGCAGGTCCAGGGCGGTGCCGCCGAGCCGGCCGGTGCAGTTGACGACCACGTCGGGGCTCGCCTGGCGCACCAGCGCGGTCAGGGCGGCGATGCCGCCGGTGACGAGGTCGTGTTGCGCGCGGCCCGGACTGGTGAGGCTCGTGACCCGCGGGTCGGCGGCGAGCGTGGCGGCGACGCTGGAGCCGACGAAGCCGGACGCGCCGAACAGGAGGATCCGCAGTCGCTTCACGCCGCCACCTCCGCAAGCTCCGGCGCCGGCGCGAACAAACTGTGCCGCTGGTGAGCGGCCCCTCCACTCCGCTCCGGACCGCTCACGCCGCCACCTCGCTGCGCACGGGAAGCAGGGCCGGCTCGAG
Organism: Dactylosporangium sp. NPDC049140; assembly: GCF_040648435.1. Taxonomy (NCBI): domain Bacteria; kingdom Bacillati; phylum Actinomycetota; class Actinomycetes; order Micromonosporales; family Micromonosporaceae; genus Dactylosporangium; species Dactylosporangium sp. NPDC049140. Next base: position 47,640 of record NZ_JBEZDS010000029.1, read on the forward strand.
CTCGCCGAAGCGGCGGTTGGCCTCGTCGTACTCCTCGGGCCGCCCGATGTCGAGCCACACCCCCTCGAAGTCGTAGCTGTCCGGGAACTCCCCCTGCCGCAACAGGTCCTGGATCAGCCGGTCGAAGCCGAGGGCCAGGCCCGGCGGGTACGGCTCCAGCGTCTTGCGGGCCATCCCGTAGATGCCCATCGAGACGCGGTGGCGGTACGACGGCTTCTCGGTGAAGCCGACGACCCGGTCCTCGACGACGTCGAGGACGCCGAACTCCATCCGGGTCGTCTGGGCCGCGGTCGCGATCGTCAGCGGCGCCCCGCCGCGGCGGTGCCGGGCCAGGAGGTCGGCGAAGTCGAGGTCGGTGAGCAGGTCGCCGTTCATGACCAGGAAGTGCTCGGGCAGCTCGTCCTTGACGAGGAACAGCGGACCGGCGGTGGACAGTGGCACCCGCTCCTCGGCGTAGCTGACGTCGAGGCCCCAGCGCGAGCCGTCGCCGACGAACGCGTGGATGAGCGGGCCGAGGTGGTTGATGGCGAGCGTGACCGAGGCGAAGCCCCGGGCCGCCAGCTGCTCCAGGAGGATGTCCAGGATCGCTCGCCGCTCGCCGATCGGCATCAGGGGCTTGGGCAGGGCGGTGGTGAAGGGGCGCAGCCTCACGCCCTTGCCACCGGCCATGATGACCGCGTGCATATGGTTTCCCGCTTTCGAATTGAAGTCCGACGGTGCCCAGGCACCGCCCTAAGGCGTCGTCTTGGTGGAAGCCGTCACCGGTACTGCCGCACGCGGCCCAGCGACGGGAGGAGGGCCGCCACGAGCAGCCCGAGCAGCAGCGCGACGCTGCCGAGGAAGGCGGTGTGCGCCAGCAGCGCGGCGGCCAGCGCGACACAGAGCCGCAGGTAGCCGCCGTGCGCCGCCAGGACGAACACGAGCAGGACGGCGCCGGCCAGCAGCACGCTCGCCGCGGCCATCGCCGCCACGGCCGGGGTGAGGCGCCCGGCCCCGCCCAGGGCGGCCAGCACGACCGCCGCGCCGGCCCCGGCGACGAGCGCACACGCGCCGAGGTCCAGCGCCAGCCGCCACCACAGCCGCCACCGGAAGCCCGCCGGCGCCCAGGGGTCGTGCAGCAGCTCCCGGGCCCGCTCGCCGAACCGGCGGGCCCGCCACTCGACGAAGCCCATCGACACCACCAGCGGCACCGTGGCCAGCAGCACGTCGAAGTGGTGCGCGAGCAGCGGTGCCTGGGGCAGCAGGACCAGCGTGGCCAGCAGCGCGGTGGAGAGCACGACCAGCGCGAAGGTGCCCCACCGGCCGCGCATCACCGTGCGCAACCGGCCGGACCCCGACGCGCCGGCGCCGGCCGCGCCGGGCACCTGCAGCGCCCGGCTCAGCGCGACGCCGAAGGTGACCGCGATGCTGACCACCGCGGGCACGATCGCGGCCACCGGCGGCCAGTCCCCGGCGAGCACGAACCCGCCGCCGGCCACGACCGCCGGCGCCATCAGGGTCACCAGCCAGGCCTCGTCGCGGAAGAACAGCAGGATGGTCGCGGCGAGCTGGTACACCGTCACGGCCGGCACGAGCACCGCGGCGATCGGGTCGCCGCTCACCGCCGTGATCGCCGCACCGAGCGCCCCCGCCGCCGCGACCCCGAGCACGCTGCCGCGGGCCAGCAGCCGGCCCGCGGCGGACTCGTCGCCGGCGTTGACGTGCTGGTGCGCCAGCCAGGTCAGGCCACCTGACCACACCCAGCCGAGCAGGCCGGCGGCGACGATCGCGACCACCGGTGGGCGCGGCGCGGCCGTGATGACCGCCGGGAACAGCACGCTCGGCAGCAGGTAGAGCCCGCCGTGCAGCAGCTCCCGCCACCCGCGGCGCCGGGCCCGGCGGCGAGCCGGGGGCTCCTCACGACCGGACAGCCGCCGGTGTACCGCACCGGCGAGCGCGAACACGTCGGCGTAGCCGTAGCCCACCCGGGCGTCGCGGTCGGTGACGCCCTGGGCCTCCAGGAGCGCGGCCACCTGTAATCCGTCCACGAACCCGCCGACGGCGCGGTCGTGCAGCTCCGCGGCGAGCGCGTCGACAGGGTCCACGCCGGTCCCGGGCCGCTCCGGCCGCGGCGCGAGGGACACGATCGGCAGCGCGACCGTGGCCGCCGCCGCCCAGCCGCGGGCGGCCAGGGCCATCGAGCCCGGGCGCGCCCCGACGGCCGTCATCGCAGCGCCGCCGCTGGCCCCCGTGCACCCAGCGCGGTCGGCACGATCAGCCGCTCGTACAGGCTGCGGTACGCGTCCAGCGACTGCGCGAGGGTGAACCGGTCGAGCACCCGCTGCCGGGCCCGGGCCGCCATGTCCCGGCGCAGCGCCGGATCCAGCAGCAGCGTCACGCACGCGTCGGCGACAGCCGCCGGGTCGCGCGGCGCGACCACGAACCCGGTGTCGCCGACCGCCTCCGAGACCCCGCCGACGTTCGTGCACACCATGGTCCGGCCGCACGCCATCGCCTCGATGACCGAGTACGGGAACCCCTCCGAGATGCTCGTGAGCGCCACGACGTTGCCACTGTGGTACGCCGCGACGGCGTCGGGCGCGCTGCCCTCCATCCGGGCCGAGTTCGCCAGGCCCAGGCCCTCGATGAGGGCGCGGCAGCTGTCGCGGTACCGCAGATCGATCGCCGCCCCGTAGATGCGCAGCCGTGCGTCGGGCACCCGCGCACGGACCCGGGCGAAGGCCCGGATCAGCGTGTGCAGGTCCTTGAGCGGGTCGATCCGTCCCACGTAGACGATCGTCGGCTCGTCCGGCTCGGTGCGGGCGCTCGGGAACAGCTCCGGCGAGATCCCGTTGTACATCGTCCACATCCGGTCGGGGTCGGCGCCGTTCTGCAGCTGCCAGCGCCGGTTGTACGCCGAATGCGGCGCCAGGGCGTCGGCGAACTGGTACGCGGCCCCGGCCAGGCCGCGCTGGAAGGCCAGCAGCAGCGCGGCGACGGCGTGCGGCAGCTCCCCGCCGACCTGCTCCAGGTAGCGCTCCCGCAGGTAGACGCCGTGCTCGGAGATGAGCATGGGCGTCTCGTACTCCCACTTCGCCGCCATCGCCACGAGCGTCGAGAGCCCGTTCATCGCGCAGTGCACCACGTCGGCCCGCGGCGGCGGCACGCTCAGCGGCCGCAGCATGTTGCCGATCAGCCCGGTCGCGTGGGCCGCGTCGGCGAGCGTGAGCCGCCCCTTGTCGGCCTCGCCCCACCGGTCCTGCAGCCGGCCCAGCGCCGCGTTGGAGCGCAGCGCGCCCGCCACGTCGCCGCCGTCGGCCGCGTACTCGTACAGCCCCCGCAGCGCCGTCAGGAACCGGCTGCGCTGGACGGCCCCCCGCTGGGGATCCGGCTCCGGCACCGTGACGAGCGCGGCCAGGAACGCGTCCAGCGCCGCGTGGAACATCGTGCGCGTGGCCCGGCCCGGGCGCCGCACCCGGGGCCGGCGGGGCTCGGCGCTCCACAGTGGAATCGCGATCACCCGCTCGAGGTTCGCCGGCAGCTCCCACCGCACCGTCTCGTTGCCGTCGATGGTGAGCGCGATCGCCTCCCACCGGTGCTCGGGCAGGCCGTGCACGAGCTGGTCGCACCAGACGCTCACCCCGCCGAGCGCCTGCGGGTAGGTGCCCTCCGACACCAGCGCCACCCTCATGAGCGCGGGCTCGCCGGGACGGTCACCGCGGTGCTGCCCAGCGTCAGCCGCGAGGAGACCTCCGGGCCGTACGCGGTCGAGCCGGTCCCCGAGGCGCCGCTCACGGTCAGCGAGCCGGCCAGCGGAGCGGTGACCGTGATGGTGCGCGCCGCCGGGTCGTAGACGGCGTCGGCGCCGCCGCGCAGCTCCGCGAAGTGCGCGTTGCGCTGGGTCGCGTACGCGGCCAGGGTCGGCCAGTCCGGGCTGAGCACCGGCACGTTGTAGTAGGCGCTGTACTTGGCCAGTACCCGGTCGAGCCAGTCGGTCAGCAGCGTCTTGCCCGAGCCGTAGTCGTGCAGGTTCGCGATGTGGAAGGTGTGCGTGTACAGCGATCCGGTGGCGAGGTGGGCCAGCGCGACCTCGGCCTCGGCGTCGAGCAGCTGCGCGTAGGTCAGGTTCGTCGGCCAGAACGGGAACTTCCCCGCGGGCCCGTAGAACGAGTTGTAGAACGCGGTCTCCTCGGCCGGGGTCGTGGTGTGGTACGCGATGTTCGTCGGCCAGTCCGGCACCACGGTGATGCTGGGCTCCAGCGGGTGCACCCGGGCGCAGTTGAAGCAGTCGGGCACGTGGCTCGGGAACGACATGTTGCCGTGCACGTACTTCACGCCGAGGTCCTTCGCCGCGGCGAGGAACTGCGGGTTGGAGGCGGCGAGCCCGTGGTCGGTCGGCGGGTCGACGTCGTCGTCCGGGTTGTCGTTGTAGACGCCGAGGCCGGAGTACTCCCCCGTCTTGAGGATCGTGTTGGGCTGCGGCAGGCCGAGCTGGGTGGCGACGGTGCGGTTCCCGGCGATCTCGTTGGTCGTGGTCGCGTAGTCGGTGGTGTTGAGCTCCGGGTGGGTCAGCGTGTGGTTGATCCAGCGGAACTTCGTGGCCAGGCACCGGCTCGTCGCGGTGAGCGTGCTCGCGTTGCCGTTGGGGCTGCACGTCGTGCCGGCGTTGAGGTTCGCGTCGCCGCCGTTGTAGGCGAGGTTCAGGGTGAGACCCGAGGCGAGCGGGTAGGCGGCGCGCAGCGCGACCTGGCGCTGGTTGGCGTTGTACGCCTCGTGGCCGGTCATCGCCCAGCCCGGGTCGGATTCGACGTGCCCGTCCGGGTAGTAGTGGTCCGCGGTGTTGAACCAGTCGTCGACGTCGACATCGAGGAAGTGCCGCTGCTCGCCGAGGAACAGCCCGCGGCTGGCCCAGCGGAACATCCCGTACGTGAGCAGGTATGACTGCGTGAGGTACTGGTTGGAGGTGAAGGTGAGGGCGAGGCGCTCCCGCCCGTCCGTGGACGTGGTCCGCACGCCGAGCACGTCGGCGCCGTTGACGAGCACCGGGTCGGCGGCGCAACCGGCGGTGACGCGGGTGCGGTACACGTACGACTGCAGGATCGGGACCTTGGCGGTCGACTTGAGCGCATCGAACACGCCCGCGCCGGCCGTGGTCAGCGACGCCGGCAGGATCGCGTCGCCGATGGAGGCCTCACTGGACGCGGACAGGCAGTAGTCCTCGGGGTAGGTGCCGTAGCTGGTGTAAAGCGTGGCCTGGCGCACGGCGTAGTCGCGCTCGTAGGCCCACAGGGTGTTCCACTCGGTGCCGTCGAGTCCGCTGACGTAGGCGCCGCCGCTGTCGTACAGCAGCATGCTGCTCGTGAGCAGGATCGCGTTGTACTTGCCGGCGCCGTCGGGCCTGGTCAGGGTGGCCGCGGTGAGCGGCTGGTTCCTGGTCAGCAGCACGTCGTACGCGGCGCCGACGCGATCGAGGGTCGAGCGCCAGGTGTCGATGCCCCAGTCGGCCGCGTCGACGCCGACGACGAGCGCGCGCAGCCCGACCTTGGCGGCCGCCGGCGCCGCGAGCGTCGACGGTCCGGCCAAGGTGGCCTGAGCCTTCGGGCGCACGGAGAGGTCACGCTTCAGCGGTACCGAACCCTTGACCTTGGGCAGCGGCGCGCCGGGCTGCGCGGCCTTGCGGGTTCCCGGGTCGCCGAGGATGACGGCGTGATCTTGACCGGCCTTGGTGGGAGCGCGCGGCGGTGCGGCGGCGGCCCCCTGGACGGTGCCGAGCATGAGTACGGTGCTGACGGCGGCGGCGGTGAACAACTTGAGCAGGCCCATGGAAACTCCGGTTCGAACTGGCCGTGCGGGCGAAAAAAAGGGCGCACGAGGCCAAGGCCGGACAGCGCGACGGCGTGCCGGCGGCGAGGTTTTGTGGAACGTGCCGATGTTACGAGCGCGAAACTCTGCGCAGAGCCGGACACAGCATGACTTCGGGGGTGGCCTTCGCCCCCCTGCGGGTGGCGCTCGCCCGCGCCCCGGGGTGGCCCCGCCCACGCCTCGGGTGACCGGAAAGCGGTCGTCCGGACGGCCAGGCCGGGGATCGTCCGGATGCAGCCACTCGACGGATGCCGGCCGCCGGTGCGGGGCGCGTTCAATGGGCTGGGGTCGTCGTGGCAGCAGGTGGCGCCAACCGGACGCCATCGCCCTCCGCAGCACGGCTGCCGCCGCGGCGACCCGATCAGCCCCGGCACGCCGCCATCCGGGCTCGACCCGTATGGACGGCGCCGCACCGTTGCGCGTCCCGCCGGATCAGGCGAGACGCCGCTGCGGTCGGAGCACGGCGACCGGGCACCGCCCCAGCTGCAGGGCGAACCGGGTGACCGAGCCCAGAATCAGCTCGCCGGCGCCGATGTGCGACCGGGCGCCGAGCACGAGCATCGACGCGTCCGCAGTCGCCTGGATGAGCTGCTCGCCGGCGTGGGCGGCGAGCACCGTGCGGTGCTCGACCGGCACGTCCGGGTACTTCACCGACCACCCGGCCAACGCCTCGGCCAGCACGCGGTAGGCCTCGTCACGCGCGGTGACGATGTCGTAGTCGAACGGGTCGACACCCGACAGCGCGACATCGGCCACAACGGGCCAGACGTACACCCCCACCAGCGGGACGCCGCGCATCGTCGCCTCCTCGAAGGCGAACGCCGCCGCTTCGGGTGCCAGCAGCCAGCCGTCGACGCCGAGGACCACCGGGCCGCCGGGGCGGCGCGCGGTCCGGGCGACGAGGACCGGAGCGTCGGCGTGGGCGGCCACCCGCTCACCGATGCCGGCCGTTCCACCGGCCCCGGCGACGACCAGCGCCGCGCCGTGGGAGCGGTCGATCAACGCGCCGCCCGGCTCCCCGGCGACCAGCTCCGTCCGGACGGTCACGTGCGGATGTGACTTCCGGACGCCCCCCGCGGTCTCCGCCAGCCACCGCCGCGCCGCTGCGCGCGGCACGCATCCGGCGGCGCGCCGTACCTCGTCGGGCTCGGGGCGGTATGCGGCCAGCAGGTCCAGCGGCCGACGCCGCAGGGCCGCCTCGGCAACGGCGAGCCGGACCGCGGCGGCGGCAGCACACGCACGGTCGACGGGCACGACGACGGTTCCATCGATGCGCATTGGGCACCTCCTCGGAGCGGGCCTACGGTCAACGCTCCCCCGCCCGCCACGGCGGCGGTCGGGCCGAACGTCCGGCCGATACCAAGTCTCCAGCCCCGTCCTCACGGGACCCTCGGCCTTCCAACGCAGCGGTTCGATGCGCGAACGTGGCCGGCAGAGCCGACTCGCCGCCACGAGCGCCCTTCGCCCGCACGTCCCGGGCCGAGCCGGCGCACGCCACCCGACGCACGGTCGAGGCCGTCGTACAGCACGCGCCCTGCCCGATGGCCGTCGTCCACCTCGCAACGCTCCTGACGGGACAGGTCGTTCGGCCCTGACCATCGCGACCAGCGGCCGATAGCGTCGGCTATGGAGGCGGAAGCCCGCCACAGGATTGCCAGGAGGTGGTTCGGATGGCGGCCACGATGATCGTCGGCGCGCTCGTCGCCGGCATCTACGCGGCGCTGATCGCCATGCACGTCGCCGCGATCCGCCACGACCGGGCCGCCGCGACGGCGGACCGCCCGCAGGTGGCCCGTTGGTTGGCGGCCACCGGAGAACGGCGGCGGGCCCGCCTGGAAAGCAACGCCGTCCTGCGCCGTATCGACGGCGAGCTCGATCGCGCCGGCTACCGCGAGGCCATGGCGGTGCTCGCGGCGCAGGACGCGATCGAGCGTCCGCTCGAGGTTCCCAAATCGCTGTTGTGAGGCGCCGACGGCCGAGGTGTCGTCGCTCGTGCCTCATCGCCTCGCCTGATTTTGGAGTGATTCCACCCCGGACGGCACATCAAACCGCCCGGACCGGGCAGCCGCTGCGGCGCGAACGTCTTGTAGCCGGCCGTCGATGGTGGCGATGACGGCGTCGACCGCCGAAGGAGGATTGCAATGCACACGGCCCTGCTCCGGGCGGCCCGGGACGCACGGCTCGCCCCGTCGATCCTGAACACCCAGCCCTGGCGTTGGCGGACCGGCGGCGACGTGCTGGAGCTGCATGCCGACCCCGCCCGCCAGCTGCCGCATCTCGACCCGGACGGGCGTCTCATGATTCTCAGCTGCGGCGCCGCGCTGCATCACGCGCGCGTGGCGCTGGACGCCGCGGGCTACGGGCCGCGGGTCGACCGGCTCCCCGACGCCGGGCGGCCGATGTTGCTGGCCCGCGTCGGCATCGAACGGGCACGCCCCGCGACGGGCGACATCCTGACGGCCTACGGCACCATGCGACTGCGCCGCACCGACCGGCGCCCGTTCGCGGCCGACGCGCCCGTCCCGGCCCCGGCCCTGGCCCGGATGCGGGCCGCCGCCGAGGCCGAGCACGCCCCACCTGTACGTTCTGCCGTCCCCGGACGTCGAGTACCTGCGCTACGCCGCCCAGGGCGCACACACGATCGGCGCCCACGACATCGGGGCGGCCGCGGAGCTGCACCGGTGGACCCACCGCGGCGCCGCCCCGGACGGGGTGCCACCCGCTACCGTGGTGCCCGACACCGCGCGGCCGGTGCCGCTGCGCGACTTCGGCCTCGGCGATGCGGCGGCCCTGCCGCCCGGCCCGGGCGACGATGCCGGCGCCGAGTACCTCGTCGTCGCCACCGGCGGCGATGAGCCGCTGGACTGGCTCGCCGCGGGCGAGGCCACGAGCGCGGCCTGGCTGGCCGCCACCGCCGAAGGGCTCGCCGCCTCGCCGATGAGCGACGTCGTGGAGATACCCGGCGCCCGCGCACTGATCCGCAGCCTGTTGCCGGCGCCGACGCACCCGCAGCTCGTCCTGCGCGTGGGTGTGGCGCAGGCATCGGCTCCGCCCTCGAGCCCCCGCCGGCCCGCCGCCGGCATCGTCACCGACGGCTGACGACCCGGCACGGCCGGGGCCGGCCCGGCCGATCATCCGGCCGATGCGCCCGGAAACTCCGTCCGGCACCGCTCACCACCGGCGCCCGGGCCGTTGCGGCCACCGGGCTCCGTGGCAACCGAAAATCGCCCTGGGTGATTTCTCGCGAACCAGCACATGGAGCCGTCCGGACCGGGCAGCCGCGAACGATGCACACGGCCCTGCTCGATGCGGCGAGGGACGCCCGGCTCGCCCCGTCGATCCTCAACACCAAGCCGTGGCGCTGGGAGACCGTCGGCTCCGCGCTCGAGCTGCACGCCGACCCCGCCCGCCGGCTGCCGCACCTCGACCCGCACGGCCAGCTGATGACCCTCAGCTGCGGCGCGGCGCTGCACCACGCCCGCCTGGCGCTGGCCGCCGCCGGCTACGAGCCCGTGGTCGAGCGTCGGCCCGACGCCGACCACCCGACGCTGCTGGCCCGCATCGGCCTCGGCGAGGAGCGCCCGGCGGGGCGCGAGTGCCTGGAGACGTACCGCTGCCTGCCCTTGCGCCGCACCGACCGCCGCCCGTTCCCGCCCGGCGCCCGCGTACCGGACGCCACCCTGACCCGCCTGCGCGCCGCCGCCGAGGCCGAAGGCGCCCACCTGTACGTCCTCGCGCGCGAAGACGTCGCCTATCTGCGGTACGCCGCCCAGGGCGCGCACACCCTCGGCGCCCACGACGCCGAGATCGCCGCCGAGCTCGAGCGCTGGGCCGGCGCCGCCCGCCCCGCCCCGCTGCGCGACGCCGGCTCCGGCGCCGAGTACCTGGTCGTCGCCACTGACGCCGACGGCCCGGACGACTGGCTCAAAGCGGGCGAGGCGACGAGCGCGGTCTGGCTGACCGCGACCGCCTGCGGGCTGGCCGCCTCACCCCTGAGCGAGGTGGTCGAGGTGCCGGGCGCCCGCAAGCTGATCCGCAGCCTGCTGCACCCCCCGCGCGAGCCCCAGCTGGTCCTGCGCGTGGGCGTGGCCGCGCCGCACTGACCGGCCTACCGGCGCGGCCACTTACGGAGGGTGACGACCGGCGCGGACGGCGCCCCTGCCGGCCGCCTGTCCACGAGCACCACCCCGCCGGGGCTGGTCGACGAGCGCGAGCACACCCCGGTCGAAGCCGCCTTGCCGGCCGGAACCGGCGGTGGCCGGCCACTCCGGCTCGGGCACGAAGTCGCCGCAGTGGCGGAAGCCGCTAACCTGCCGCGCATGGACTACCGCGTGGGTGACGTGCTGCACATCTCGTGTCCGTTCACGGCCACCGTCGTCAGCGGCGTCGACCGGACGCACGTATTCGTCCGCTGGCCCTGGTGGCGGATCGATCCCGACGCGGACGGCATCCGGTGGAACGGGGACGTCGCGCTGGCTCGCGACGACCCGGATGAGCTGTACGCGACCGACCCGCCGGCGCGGCGCATCGCGCCCGGGGACAGCTGCCGCGTCGGCATCCCACCCCGAGTCGTCCACGTCGCCGAGATCTACGAGCACGACCCGCCGCAGGAGACCGGGTGGCTGCCCCGGCCGACTCGGGAGCTGCTGATCATGCCGATCGACACGACCATCGACCCGGACGACGACATCCCGTTCGTGCTTGAGCTCGTTTTCCGCCCGTACGCATTCCTCAGGCTCGGCGACGATGTAGCCGATGCCGACGGACGCGCATGGCGGTTCGACGGGCCGTGGACCTGGTTTGCCTACGACGGGGTGGACGGCGTCCCGGCCTGGCCGCTCACCCTCCTGGCGGGCGACACGGCCGCCGAAGCCGTGAGCGCGGCGACCGCGAGCGGCTCGCACGAGTCCGAGACGACCCGCTGGCACGAGGCCCGGCGGGGGTAGGTGGTGCGGGCAAGCACAGCCTTGCCTTCGTTGCGGAGCAAGGGTTTGCGGCCGTACCGTCGCCTCAAGGGGTGGGTGATCGGCGATGAGTGAACAGACACTGGACCGGACGGTCGCGGCGGCCGCGCACACCGGTGAGCCGCACGGCGGCGGGCACTCCGGGCGGGCGAACTGGCTGCGCGCCGGGGTCCTCGGTGCCAACGACGGCATCGTGTCCACCGCGGCGCTCGTCGTCGGCGTGGCCGGCGCGACCACGTCCACCATGGCGATCCTCGCGGCCGGGACGGCCGGGGTCGTGGCCGGCGCGGTGTCGATGGCGCTGGGCGAGTACGTCTCGGTGAGCACCCAGCGCGACACCGAGCGCTCGCTGCTCGCCCACGAGCGGCGCGAGCTCGAGGAGTTTCCCGAGCAGGAGCTCGAGGAGCTGACCACGCTGTACCGCGCGAAGGGTCTCTCCGAGGCGACCGCGCGGCTCGTGGCGCAGGAGCTGACCGCGAAGGACGCGTTCGCCGCGCACGCGGAGGCCGAGCTGCACATCGACCCCGAGGCGCTCACCGACCCCTGGCAGGCGGCCGGGGCGTCGGCGGTCTCGTTCACCATCGGGGCGCTGCTCCCGCTGCTGGCGATGGTCCTGCCGCCGCCGGGCAGCCGGATCGCGGTCACCGTGGTGGCCGTGGTGCTGGCGCTGGCGGTGACCGGCGCGGTGAGCGCGCGGCTGGGCTCGGCCGCGGTCGGGCGGGCCGTCTCCCGGCTGGTGGCCGGCGGCCTGCTCGCGATGGCCGTCACCTACGGCATCGGGCAGCTGGTCGGCACCGCCCTGGGCTGACGAACGGCAGTGCTGAAAACGGCGGTGCCGGCCCCGACGCGTGAGCGGGGCCGGCACCTTTTTCCGGGGGTGCGGTTATGCGGTGGTGCAGCTCACCGACGTCGGCCCACTGCCGCTGGCGGTGAAGCCGTAGGTCGTCGAGGCGCCCGCCCCGAGCGAGCCGTTGTACGTCTCGTTGCGCACGGTGACCGGCGAGGTCGACGTGACCCGGCCGTTCCACAGTGAGCTGATCGAGGCGCTGCCGCCGGACCAGACGGTGTTCCAGCCCGAGATCGCGGCCGAGCCGGAGTTGCGCACGGTCACCTCGCCCTGGAAGCCGCCCGACCAGCTGTTGATGGTGCGGTAGGTCGCGGTGCAGCCTCCCGTCCCACCGCCGGGAGGAGGCGTCGTGGTACCGCCGCCGCCGCCGTTGATCGTGGCGGAGAACGCGGTGACCGCGAGGCCCTGACCGCCGATCCACGGCTCGAAGCCGGCCTGGATGCTGGTCAGGTACCACGCCGTGGTGGCCTTGCCGCGGGAGATGACGTCGTTGATGAACGCCTTGACGTCGAAGTTCCAGCTGCTCATCGCCGACGGCGCGACGTACGAGACCACGTCGTTGCCGCCGTTGTTGCCCTGCCAGACCGTCCACGAACGCCCGGCGACGCTCGCCGAGCCGACCTGGCTGCCGACCGGCTGGATCGAGCCCTGCCGGTTGAACCAGATCATGATCTCGGTCGCGTTGACGCCGTCCTTCTTGGCCGTCGGGTCGAGCCAGATGTCGTACGCGGCGTCATACGTCGCGCCGTTGATGAAGTTGTACGAGATGCTGGTCTGCGCCGAGCTGATCGCGCTGATCTGCATCGGCAGGTTGGTGCCCGGCGAGCAGTTCGTGTAGTGGCAGCCGACGTAGATGGCGGGGTACGAGGCCGGCGCCCCGTTCGTCGGCTTGTTCGCGTTGATCTGCGAGATCGCGAAGCCGGTACTGGTCACGTTGATGCACTGGGTCGCACTGTTGCCCCAGTTGTTGTTCATGACCACGTACTTGCCGCCGATGGTGGTGGAGCCGTACTGCTCACAGATCTGGGTGTCGGCACCGGCCGGCGATGCGGGCCCCATCACCGCCACCAGGCCGCCGACGACGAACAAGCCGGCCGCCGCGACTGCGCGCAGCGTTCTGCTCATGTGTTGCCTCCTTGCATCGGTGGAGCGAGCGGGAGCGCTCTCCTGAACGCGGACGCTAGGCAACCGCGCGCACCCGGGCGACCCGGAGGCGTGACATTTCAGTATTGTCGCTGCTCAATGGGTCCAAGCGACGGTGAAACGTACACGTGCTTGATTCGCCCCGTCCGTCCTGGGTAGGGGCGACGGGTATGACGGGGCGACGCACGTTCTTCGGGCAGCCGCGGCTGCTCGCGCACCTGTTCGGCGTCGAGCTGTGGGAACGGTTCTCGTTCTACGGCATGCAGGGAATCCTGCTGATCTACCTGTACTACTCGGCCGAGCGCGGCGGGCTCGGCATCGACCAGGACACCGCCACGAGCATCGTCGGCGCGTACGGCGGCGCCGTGTACCTGTCCACGATCCTCGGCGGCTGGGTGGCCGACCGGTTGCTGGGCCCGGAGCGGGTGCTCTTCGCCAGCGCCGTGCTCGTCATGGCCGGGCACATCAGCCTCGCCGTGCTGCCCGGGCTCGCCGGCGTCGCCGTCGGCCTGGTCCTGATCGCCGTGGGCAGCGGCGGCGTGAAGGCCAACGCGACCTCGCTCGTCGGCTCGCTGTACGCCGAGGACGACCCGCGCCGCGACGCCGGGTTCTCGCTGTTCTACCTCGGCGTCAACCTGGGTGCCCTGGCCGGTCCGCTGCTGACCGGCCTGCTGCAGCAGGAGGCCGGCTTCCACTGGGGCTTCGGCCTCGCCGCCGCGGGCATGGCGGTCGGGCTCGCGCAGTACACGGTCGGCCGCCGCCACCTGACCGGCCCGGCCCGCGAGGTGCCGAACCCGCTCCCGGCCCGCCGCCGGCCGCTCGTCGCCGCCGTGGCCGCGGCGGCGGTACTGCTGATCATCGCCGTCGTCGCCTTCGGGCTGCTGCCGGCCGACCGCCTCGCGACCGTCGTGGTGGCGCTCAGCGCCGTCGCGGCCGCGGCCTACTTCGTCGTCATCCTCACCAGCCGGGCCGTCACCGGCATCGAGCGCCGCCGCATGCTGGGCTTCATCCCGATGTTCCTGGCCAGCGCCGTGTTCTGGTCGCTGTACCAGCAGCAGTTCACGGTCGTCACCATCTACTCCGACCAGCGTCTCGACCGCACCATCCTGGGCTGGGAGATGCCGGTGTCCTGGGTCCAGTCGATCAACCCGGTGTTCATCATCGTGCTGTCGGGCGCGTTCGCCGCCCTGTGGACCCGGCTCGGCGACCGCCAGCCGTCGACCCCGGTCAAGTTCGCCGCGGGTACCGCGCTCATGGGCGTGGCGTTCCTGCTGTTCCTGCCGCTGGCCGGGGGCGGGCCGAACAGCGCGCCGCTGCTCGCCCTGGCCGGGATCCTCCTGGTGTTCACGGTCGCCGAGCTGCTGCTCTCCCCCGTCGGGCTCTCCCTGGCCACCAAGGTCGCCCCCGCCGCGTTCCGCACCCAGACGGTCGCACTGTTCTTCCTGTCCGTGGCCCTGGGTACCGCCGCCTCCGGAGTCCTCGCGCACTACTACAGCACCGAGCACGAGGCGTGGTACTTCGGCATCCTCGGCGCCACCGCCCTGCTCTTCGGGGCCGTGCTGGCCGCGTTCACCCCGCTGGTGCGCCGGCTGCTCAGCGGCGTGCGCTGAAAACCGTGCCACAATTACCCAATGGGCACCGTCAATGCGCTGGGAGCGGTGCCGCTGCTCGTGGCGCTGGCCCTGACCGGTGCGTGCAACAGCCGGGCCGCCCCGCCGCCGGTGCCCAGCGCGGCCCCGTCGCCGGCCGCGCCGAGGCTGCGCCCGGGCACCCGGGTCGAGCTGACCGCGGCGGTGATCCGCGTGTTCGGGCCGCACGCGTTCCTGGTCGCCGACGCGGACCTGCCGCCGGCCGGTCAGCTCGTCGTGTCGGACGCGCCGGTGACGGTGGAGGTACCCGACCTCGTGACCCTCACCGGCCGGGTCGAGCAGCTCGACCGGGCCGCACTGCAGCGCTACGGCGCGGAGGACCCGACCGGCGTGGCCATCGTGGCCGCGTCGGTGCACGGGTATCCCGCCGAGTCCCCGACGCCCTAGGCGCGTCCGTGCCAGGATCGGGGAATGGACGAGCAGCAGCGGGCGAAGATCGCATCGGGCCGCGGGTTCGTCGCCGCGCTGGACCAGAGCGGCGGCAGCACCCCGAAGGCGCTGGAGCACTACGGGGTGACGGAGTCGCAGTACGCGACCGACGCCGAGATGTTCGACCTCATGCACGAGTTCCGGTCGCGGATCATCACCTCGCCCGCGTTCACCGGTGAACGCATCCTCGCCGCGATCCTGTTCGAGCAGACCATGGACCGCGACGTGGCCGGCCTCGCCACCCCGGCGTACCTCTGGCAGCACAAACAGATCGTGCCGTTCGTCAAGGTCGACGAGGGCCTCGCCGAGGAACGCGACGGCGTGCGGCTCATGAAGCCGTTCACGAAGCTCGACGACCTGCTCGCGCGGGCCGCCGGCCGCGGCGTCTTCGGCACCAAGATGCGCTCGGTGATCACCGGCGCCGCCCCGGCCGCGATCGGCGCCGTACTCGACCAGCAGTTCGGCTACGCGGAGCGGATCCTCGACGCCGGCCTCGTGCCGATCGTCGAGCCCGAGGTCGACATCCACAGCCCCGACAAGGCCGCGGCCGAGCAGGTGCTGCGCCGGGGCATCCTGGAACGCCTGGGCCGGCGGCCGGTCATGCTCAAGCTGACCATCCCGGACGAGGACGACTTCTACGCGGAGCTGATCGGCCATCCGCAGGTGCTGCGGGTGGTCGCCCTCTCCGGCGGGTACTCCCAGGAGGAGGCCGACGAGCGCCTCGCCCGCAACCACGGCCTGATCGCCAGCTTCTCGCGGGCGCTGACCGAGGGCCTGCGGCGCGACCAGTCCGACGACGACTTCAACGGCGCGCTCGACCGCTCGATCGCGGCGATCTACCGGGCGTCGACCACGTAGCGGCGGGCCGTCCGGGCGCTCCACCGGCCGTCGCGGTGCTCGACGTCGATCTCGTGCCGGAACGCCCGGGTGATGTTCGCGCTGGTCAGCACGTCCAGCGCGGGGCCCGCGGCGACCACCCGGCCCTCGGCCAGGATCAGCGCGTGGGTCGTGGTCTCCGGCAGCTCCTCCAGGTGGTGCGTGACGAGCACCGAGGTCAGCCCGGGGTGCGTCCGCGGCAGCAGGGCGATCGTGTCCAGCAGCTGCTCGCGCGCGGCCACGTCGAGCCCGGTCGACGGCTCGTCGAGCAGCAGCAGGCGCGGCTCCGAGACGAGGGCACGGGCGATCAGCGTGCGCCCGCGCTCGCCCTGCGACAGCGTCGGCCAACGGTCCGCGACGCGCGGAGTGAGCCCGAGCAGGTCGATCAGGTCGTGCGCGCGGGCCCGTTCGGCCGCGGTCGGTTCCCAGCGGTTGGGCGTTTCGACGGTACCCGTAATGCCGGTCAGCACCACCTCTCCCACGGTGAGCGGCGAGCGCAGCGGGTGCCGGGGGTTCACGTGCCCGATGGACCGCCGCAGCCGCTGCAGCTCGACCCGGCCGAGCTCGTGGCCGAGGACGTGGACGGTGCCGGTGGTCGGGTGGGTGACGGCGCCGCAGAAGCCGAGCACCGTGCTCTTGCCGGCGCCGTTGGGCCCGAGCATCGCCCAGTGCTCGCCGGCTTCCACGTCGAAGCCGACGCCGTGCAGGATCTCCTTGCCCTCGCGCCGGAACGTGACCTCGCGCAGCCGCAGGACGCTCACATGTACTCCTTCACGCCGTCGATCAGCCCGTACGACGCGGCGACGGCGCCTTCTGCGTCCCCGGTTCGGATGGCCCGCACGATCGCCGCGTGGGCGTCGCGCACGTCCGGGTCCTCGGGAAAGACCGCGGTGTCCTCAATGGACTGATGGATGACGCCCTCGACCGCGTCGAAGAGCCGCAGCAGCAACGGATTGCCGCTCGCGACCACGACACCACGGTGGAACGCGGCATCGGCGGCGACGTACCCGGCCCGGTCCCGCGCCTCGTGCGCCGCCGCCCGGGCCGCGAGGGCGTCCTCGAGCGCGGCCACCGCATCGGACTTGGCTTGCCGGGCGGCGAGCCGGGCCGCGGCCACCGCATCGGACTTGGCTTGCCGGGCGGCGAGCCGGGCCGCGGCCGCCTCGAGTCCGGCGCGCGCGTCGAGGACCACGGTCAGCCCGGCCGCGACCTCGTCGCGCACGAGCACGCCGGTGATCTCGTCGGTGGCGCGCACGTAGGTGCCGTCGCCGATGCGCGGCTCGAGCAGCCCGGTGGTGCTGAGCGCCCGCAGCGCCTCCCGCACCGTCCCGCGGCTGACCCCGAGCTCCCCGGCGAGCTGGTGCTCCCCGGGAATCCTCGCCCCGACGGCCCACTCGCCCCGCCGGATGAGCTCACGGAACCGCTCGGTCACCTGCAACACGAGCGGCGCCTGCCGCACAAGATCGCGCACCCGGCGAGGCTACAACAAATGTCCGACATTTGCACAGCACACCGTCGGGTCATGCCGGTAGCCGGACCCCTCAAGCCGGGTCGTTCGGGGGCGGCAGCCGACAGGCCGACCGGCCGAAGCCGCCGGAGCCGGCCATGAGGTGGGCCACCCGCGCCGGCGTACACGTCGACCGCGTCGCCTGCGCCTGGCTCATCCGCCGCCACATCGACCCCGACGCCCAGTTCCACTTCGTCGACCCGGGCCAGACCACCCCCGACGACGCCACCGCCTTCGACATGCGCGGCGCCGAACTCGGCCACCACGACGGCGACTGCAGCCTCGAGACCATCCTGCGCCGCTACGAGCTGACCGACCCCGTCCTGTGGAAGCTCGCCGAACTCATCCACGAGGCCGACCTCGGCGTCATCCTCCGCGGCCTGTCCATGCTCAACGACGACCAGGAAATGCTCCGCGTCGGCCGCGCGATCCTCGACGGACTCCACGAGTACCACCGCCGCCGGCTCCTCCTCGGCCGCGAACCCGCCTGATGATCTCGAGCCAGTCCACGCCCGACGTGTCGGCCCAGCCCGCGGCGCGGGCGATCGCGGTGCCGATGAGGGCGGCGACGATACCGATGACGATGGTCAGCCAGATCGGGATGTTCTGCTTGCCGGGCACGACCAGGCGCTCGAGCGCGCCGATGATCAGGCCACAATGAGTGCGGAGATGATGCCGCCGACGGTCATGTCGTACCTCCAAAGCGGCGGACCGTTCCGCTCACCACGGACGATTCCCGACGCGGCGCGCCACCGAACACCGCCACCGAAGGCCGCATCGAAGGGATCGGCTCGTCCGCCGCCGCGCCGGCGCCGAGGACGTTCAGCAGTGCCAGGGCCTCGGCGTCCCGGGACCCCGGCGGCGCGCTGTAGAGCACCAGGTGCTGGTCGCGGTCCGTGAGCGTCAGCGCGTCGCAGTCGACGGTGATCTCCCCCACGACCGGGTGCCGGAACGTCTTGCGCAGCATCGGCTCGGCCTGCACGTCGTGGCGCGCCCAGAGCCGGGCGAACTCGGGGCTGCCGGCACGCAGGTCGGCGACGAGGGCGGTCACGGCGGGGTCGGACGGGTACCGGGCGAGGGTCGAGCGGAGCTCGGCGACGACGTGCCCGCGGAACTGGGTGGCGTCGGAGACCCCGTACAGCGGCGTCCCGCCGGGCGCCGGTCCCAGGAACGCCCGGCGCGCGAGGTTGCGCTCCGGCGGGGCGAGCGCGGCGAAGTCCTCCATGAGCGCGGCCGCGAGGTCGTTCCAGGCCAGCACCTCGAAGGCGGCCGACGTCACGAACGCGGCCGTCTGCGGCAGCCGTTCCAGCAGCGCCAGGATGCTCGGGCGGACGTCGCGCCGGTGGCGTCCGGTGCGGCTCGGCGCCGTACCGGCGAGGACGTGGAGGTGATCCGACTCGGCCTCCGTGAGCCGTAGCGCGCCGGCTATCCCGGCGAGCACCTCGCCCGACGGGCGCGGGGCCCGGCCCTGCTCGAGCCGCACGTAGTACTCCGTGGAGATGTGCGCGAGGACCGCCACCTCCTCGCGGCGCAGGCCCGGCGTCCGGCGCCGCGGGCCCGACGGGAGGCCGGCCTCCTCCGGGCGGACCCGCTCGCGCCGGCTCCGGAGAAACGCGCCCAGCTCCTGTTTGTCCATACCTCGAGTGTGCCCGCCGCGCGGCGGTGGAGCCTGGTACCGGCTGTACCTGCCTCCGGCCGGCGAACCGCGCTGACATGGTCGTCATGCGCAACGACATCGACATCGCACCCATCGGCCTGCTCACCGGCAAGGTCGTGTTCATCACCGGCGCCAGCCGCGGCATCGGGGCGGCCGCGGCCCGGCTCTTCGCACGTGAAGGGGCGGCGGTCGTGCTCGCCGCCCGCGGTACCGACGCCCTCCAGCAGATCGCCGCCGAGATCCGCGCCGCCGGGGGCGTCGCGGATGCCGTGCCGCTGGACCTCGCGGACCGGGCGAGCATCCGCGCCGCCGTCGACCGCGTCGAGGAACTGCACGGCCGGCTCGACGGGGCGTTCAACAACGGCGCGGCGATCCAGGCGCCCGGCCCGCTCGACACGACGAGCGACGAGGACGTCGAGCACCAGTTCGCGGTGAACTTCCGGGCCCACTGGACCGCGATGACGGCCGAGGCGGCGCTCATGCGCCGGGGCGCCGGCGGGGCCATCGTCAACACCTCGAGCATCGGCAGCCGCCGCGCGAACCCGGACCTTCCCGCGTACGGGGCGATGAAGCGCGCGCTCAACAGCATCACCGAGACCGCCGCCGTGACCTGGGGCAAGCACGGGGTCCGGGTGAACGGCATAACCCCCGGCGGTACCGCGACGGAGATGATCGACGCGTGGGAGGCGGCGTCCCCGGGCGTCGTCGCGCGGATCAACGCCAGCATCCCGCTCGGCCGGATGGCGGAGCCGCGCGAGGTCGCCGAGGTGGCCGCGTGGCTGCTCAGCGATCGGGCCTCGATGGTGAACGGCGCGATCGTGCCGGTGGACGGGGGCGCCGGCGCCTGACGGGAAGGCGGCGGGACTGTCCCGTGCGGCGTCCCAGGGACACCGTTGCGCCGCTGGTCACGGCCGGGGTGTCGTCCCAGCGTCCCAACTTCGGGGTGATCCGTTGTGCCCGTACCGGCGGTGCTGCCACGGTACTCACCGCGGTCGATGGAGATCCCGTCGGCCACCGGAGTACACGAGGGGACTACGGGTGACACGAGAAGTATCCCGGCGGCGCTGGGCGCGCCGTGCCGTACCGCTGGCCGTGGGCGCGCTGCTCGCCGGCGTCGTGCCGAGCCTGGCGCTGCAGAGCTCGGCCTACGCCGACCCGGGCTGCGGCAGCCAGCCGGTGGCGAACAACGACGACGGCTACATCGTGCTCGGCGAGGCGGCCCCGCTGCACAAGGCGCCGTACAACGCGTGCGGCGTGTTCCAGACGGTCGCGGCCAACACCAAGATCTGGACCTGGTGCACGATCGAGAACGACTACGGCAACACGTGGATCTGGGGGCGCATCGACGGCACCCAGACCCAGGGCTGGATGTACATCGAGCACGCCAAGGAGGTCCAGGAGGTCCCCACCGTCGACGACGGCTGGTGCCCCGGTGAGGCCCCGGCGGACCCGGCCGCGATCGACGGGACCGACCGGATCGTCGAGCAGGCGCCGCCCGTCGACGCCGACGACGCGCTGCCGCCGACCGTCTTCGACCCGGCGACCGACGTCGACGCCACGGTGCCGCCGGTCGGCGGGGCCGAGAAGGGCACCGAGCCGGCCGCCGACTACGTGGCCCCCGAGGGTGTGGAGGACGTTCCCGCGGCGGCCGCGCTCGCCTCGTCCATGTACGGCAAGCCGATCAAGCGCGACAAGGTGATCGCACGGGCCAAGAACTGGTACAGCCGTAACGTGCAGTACAGCCAGACCTCGTACACCTGGGACGTCAACCACGGCAAGACGTTCCGCCAGGACTGCTCGGGCTTCGTGTCGATGTCGTGGGGGCTGACCTCCAGCCGCACCACGCGGAACCTGGACGGGGTGTCGCACCGGATCAACTGGTCGAGCCTCAAGAAGGGCGACATGGTGCTGCGCAGCGGCCACCACGTGCAGCTGTTCGAGAAGTGGGCCAACAGCGCGCACACCCGGTTCTGGCTCTACGAGGAGGGCAACCCCAGCTCGGACATGAACCACTTCAAGCTCTACGTCAGCACCGCGAAGGCGAACGGCTACAAGCCCTGGCGGTACAACAAGATCCGCGACTAGTACCCGGCCCCGGCCCCGGACCGTCATCGATGGTTCGGGGCCGTTCCGCGTTCGCGACGGGGCAGTGCATATCGACCGAATCAGCTACATTGCTCGCCTGGGCTCACGCACGGGGACACGCGATGACAGACGACGAGGTCAGTGAACTAGCCAGACGACTGAGGGATCTCAAGGAGCGCGCCGGACGCAGCTTCACCGGCCTGGCCGGCCGGGCCGCACTAAGCCGGTCCAGCGTGCACCGGTACTGCTCCGGGGCCGCGGTGCCGCCCGACTTCGAGACCGTGAGCCGGCTGGCGCGGGCCTGCGGCGCCGACCGCGACGAGCTGCTGGAGCTACACCGCCTGTGGGTGCTGGCCAGCACGGCGAAGCCCGTGAAGGCGGCACCCCCCGAGCCCGGGCCCGCTCTTGCCGAGCCCGGGCCCGCTCTTGCCGAGCCCGGGCACGCTCTTGCCGAGGCCGTGACCGCCGAGGCCGTGACCGCCGAGCGCGCGACCGCCGAGCCCGCGCCGCCGATCGTCCGCCGCCGCCGATGGCGCCGCTACCGGCCGGACCTGGCCGTCGTCGCGATCGTCGCCCTGCTCGGCCTCCTCGCGCTGAACGTGCTCACCGGGGTCGGATGGCCCGGCGGACCCGACGCCGAGCTGAAGGCCGGCACCTCCCAGCCGAGCCTCTTCGCCGCGACCTGCACTTCGATGATCCGCCCGGGCGAGCACGGCGAATGCGTCCGGCAGGTGCAGGCCCTGCTGACCGAGAGCGGCACCACGCTCACCGTCGACGGCAACTTCGGCGTCGAGACCCTGCGCCGCGTGGCGGCGTTCCAGGTGCTCGCCGGGCTCCCGGCGACCGGCCGCGTCGACAACGCCACCAAGCGGGCGCTGGTCGCCGGCCGCGTCTCCATGCGCACCTGGTCCGCCGACCGGGTGGAGCGGCGCATCCGCGAGGTGTTCCGCTCCGCCGGGGTCGGGGACGAGGCCGTGTACGTCGCCCGCTGTCATTCGCGCCTGGACGCCTTGTGGGTCAGCCTGCAGTCCGACGGCAGCCGCGGCTGGGGCGCGTTCGACCTGACCGACGACGTGCTCGGCCGGTACGACGGCACCCGGCAGGTCGCGCTCGACCCGGAGTGGAACATCCAGGCGGCGCACTGGATCTGGGCCGAGCACCGCGACTTCCGGGAGTGGCCGGCGTGCGGGGGGCCGTCAGCCGGCCCGCGGGCCGCGGTCAAGGACCAGGTCACCGACTCCGCGCCGCGGCGGGCGAAGACCCGGTGGTCGCGAACCACACAGACGTCTCCCCCGGCTCGGGGCGGTCCCAGTTCGTCTCGAGGTCAAGCACGGGCCGCCGCTCGTCCACCGGCACCGGCCGCGGGGAGCCACTCTCGCTCGTGTAACGCTCGGCCCAGCCCCGCTCGAGCCACGTGTCCAGGCTGAGCCGCACCTTGTCGCGCGCGTCGTAGGGGTTCGGCGCTGCGCAGCAGCTCCAGCTCGATCGGGTCCGGCATCGCCGCGTCTACTCGGCGCCCGCCCGCAGCTCCACGAGCAGGCCGTCACGGTCCTTGAGCACGGAGCCGAGGATCCGTCGTCCGGCGGCGAGGAGGTCGGCGACGTGCGGGGTGCTCAGCTGGTACATCACCAGGGACCCGTCCCGGTAGGACGTCACCATCCCGGCGCGCCGGAGGACCGCCAGCTGCTGCGACAGGTTGGACGCCTCGATCTCGATCTCGGCGAGGAGGTCGCGCACCGGTCGCGGGCCGTTCTGCAGCAGTTCCAGCACGCGGATCCGCACCGGATGGCCGAGTGTGCGAAACATCTCCGCCTTCGCCTGATACAGCGGCACCGACATCGTTGGATCCACCTCCGCCCCACCGTCCCGGCAAGATTAGCAGTTGGTTGACTTCGGGCACGTATCCGCCAACTTGCCCGGACGGGTGCGGCATCATCCGGTGATCCGACCAAACGACTATCTCAACCCTCCGCGCGGTAACGGAGGTTGACCTCGGCCGGCCCACCCAGAAGGTCGAACATCGACACGAGCTGGGGCGAGCAGATCACGGTGCAGCCAGCCGGCACCACGGCGGCGGCGTTGATCAGCAGCCGAGCGGTAAATGCGTCGGCGAACTGCAGCGCCGTGGCGTCCACTGTCATCGGGCGCGCCGCGGCGATGCAGTCGTCACGAAGATCGGCGAGGCAGGCACCGATCGCCAGGCGGTTGGACAGGTCGCATTCTCCGGTCATGCGCAGCGACAGGCCGTTGCGCCGGATTCGCAGCAACGGCCCGGGTTCGGTGGACGGCCGGGCGCGCACAGTGCCCGGGTGCGCCATGGCGAGCGGCCGTAGTTGTTCATGGTTGAACAGGCGAGTGTCGTACTGGCATACCGCCATCGCGGAGCCGCCGGTGATGACGCGGTTGACGACCGCCTCGTACCGGGCCAACCGATCGAGACTGATGCCTGTCGTGACCGCCCAGGACATGTCGGCGATCGCCTGCAGGCCGGCATAGCCCTCGGCGCAAGCACGGGCGCTTTCGCTGTTCCATTGCTGGACAGTCGCGTCCACTCCGAAACCGCGGGTGAAGTAGTAGTCAGCAGGCTTCGTGATTGCCAGTTGACCGCTGCGGAGTGCGGGTCCGGGCTCGATGCCACATCGACGAAGGTCGGAAACCGCCGTCTGCGGCGAGGCCGGACACCAGACGACCTTGCGGCGGGCGCCGAGACCCATTTGCACGAGCTCGGCCGCGACCGCGCGTCTCACCGCTTCGCTGTCGAATTGCCAGCAGACATGGTCGCCGAGCTCGAGGCGGCCGACAACATGGGACATCAACGAAACACCTCCCGCGACGGCTTTCCGTGTTCTGTCCAGTTGCATAATTTCGCAACCGGCAATGCGCGCACAAGATAATGTCCCACTCGAACGGGTGATCTGCGGTGCCGGCAAATCGAATCCAGCGTCGCCCTTCACGCACATGACGTCGCCGGCTCATGAGGAGCTTGGTCTCGACACCTGGCGCCGCGAACCGAGCACGGTGGTCCGCCCGTAGACCTTTGTCCCGCGCATCGGGTCGGCCTGTTCCCGGTCTGGGAGGGCGAGCACGGATCGATCACCGCGACCACGACGATCCGCCACCGCGTGCCGGTCACCGACTACCTGCGGCCGCAGAACCGCCGCAGCCCGCGCCGCCTACTGGTCACCGGGTCTGGTCGTCGGGACCGGCCCCTGCGGCCTGACCGCGGCCTACCACCCGCCCGGCTCGGACACGCGGTGACCGTCCGCGACGCCGGCGCCGCGGCCGGCATGTGCCCGGATAACGCCGTGATCAAGCTCGGGCCCGGGGACCGCTACCGGATCGATCTGGACTACTGCAAGGGCTGCGGGATCTGCGCCGCGGAGTGCCCCGTCGGCGCCATCGACATGGTCCGGGAGGACCCTTGATCCTAAGTCTCGCCGTGTTTCAGGTGACCAGGACGTCGCCGAGCGGGCGCCGCGGGGTGGCGGCGCCGACGCGGCGGGTGTAGCCGAGCCGCACGATCGCCTGCGGCACCCAGCCGGTTGCGGGATCGGTGAGGCGCCGGCGCAGCTGGGGGATCTCCAGCGGCTGCGTGAGCAGGTTCGACGCGACCCCGCGCGCCGTGGCGGTCAGCAGGACGCGCTGGAGCGCCTGCCCGGCCTGCAGCCAATGCCTCGGCGTGTCGCCGCCGGTGTAGACCATGGCGATCGTCGGCCGGCCCTCGAAGTCGAGCCGCGGGCGCCGCGCGCCCGGACGGACCAGCCCGAAATCGCGCATCGGCAGCGCGTCGTCCGCGCTGCGGGGCCCCATCGCGGGGCCCGGGACGCCGTCCCGGCGATCGGGCGTCTCCAGCGTCCACTCCGCCAGCTCCCGGCGGTAGTCCGAATCGGGGCGCCACCGTTGCTCGGCCTCCTGCGCCAGGCCGAGCACCCGCACCCGGGCGCCCGGGCCGGCCACCCGGAGGATCGCCCCCTCCACGGCCGCCGCGGCGACCAGTTCCTCCAGCACGCCGCTCGGCACGGCCAGGTCACTGAACGGCCACCGGTTGCTGCGCCGCCGGGGGATCGCCCGCGCCAGCGCCCGCACCGTCGGCGAAACCGGGCCGCGCGGTCCCGCTGACACCCGCGCCACCAGGAACTCCGCGGAGGGTGCGGGCAGCAGCCGCAGCAGGGGCGTCCGGCCGCGGTACGCCACGGCCACCCGCAGGTTCAGCAGCGCGGCGGCCACGCTGATCCACATCTCGCGGCCGGTCGGGTCCAGCACCGCCAGCCGGCGCTTCGGGTCCGCGTGCACGTCGATCCCGGCCCGGTGCGCACGGAAGAGCCACGGCTGGCTGTTGTGCAGCGACGGCGCCGCGGTCGCGAGGGCCAGGCAGTCACCGAGTGCGGAACCGGGCTCGGGGACCCGCGGACGCGCGGTCACCGGCTCCCGGCCCGGCCAGTCGCTCACCAGCACGACACACCTCCGCCCCGCCACCCGCACGGGCGGCTCGGAGATCACCATGTCCCGCCGGCGGCGGCTGCGGCAGAGTCCTCCGGCCCAGGCCACGTGCCGTTCGTCCCGTTCGTCCACCCCGGGTGCGGTGCAAGCGCGTCCGGGGGCCGTGCGGCCCCCGCCATGGTCGGGCCGCACGGCCCCCGGCTGTCGCGCGGGTTGTCACTCCAGCGGACCGGCCGCCGTCTCCCCCGGCACGTCCGCAGACAGCCGCCGGCGCATCCGGAAGAACACTGCCGCAGCGGCGACCAACACCGCCACTAGACCGCCTCCGGCGATCCAGCGCCAACCGGCCGAGCGACCGACCGATCCGGTGCCGGCGATCAGCGGGGCGTGGCTGCTCGGCGCGGCCGACGGGGCCGGCACGGCCGATGCGGTCGGGTCGGCCACGGTGCCGCCGCCGGCGCCCCCGGCGCCCGCACCGCTCGACGGCGGCCGGCCCGGGCTCAGCGGGTACCGCACGACGGTCGCGCCGGTGCTGATGCCGGTCGTCATCAGGTACACCGCGCCATCGGGTCCGACCCGCAGGTCGGTGACGACCTGGCCGTACGTCTGCCGCTTGAGCACGATCGGTGCCGCGCTGCCGGTCGGGGTCAACCGGAGCACCAACGTCTCGACCTTGATCGGATCGGACTCGCTGGCCGGCCATAGCACGACGTTCAAGGCGACGACCGGGTCGCCGGCGACCACCGCCGCCACCATGCCGGTGCCCTCCATGTCGGTGACGCTCGTGATGCGCCACGAGTGGACCGGAATCCCGGCGGGATTGCGCAGCGTGACGTCCAGGCGGTGCGGGGCCTGCCACGTCACGAGCAACGAGCCGCCGCCCGCCAGGGGCTGGTCGGGCCGGGTGAGCCGGCGCTGGTCGGCGACGCTCAGCGGCTGGCCGGCGCTGGTGGTCGTCGGCATCCAGGTCCCGTCCGCCGGGCTGACCACGTACAGCACGCCGTCGGGCCCGAGGCGGAGCGGACCGCTCATCGCCAGCGGGGCCATCCAGTTGGCCGTTCCGGACACCGTCCGCGAGTAG
Organism: Dactylosporangium sp. NPDC049140; assembly: GCF_040648435.1. Taxonomy (NCBI): domain Bacteria; kingdom Bacillati; phylum Actinomycetota; class Actinomycetes; order Micromonosporales; family Micromonosporaceae; genus Dactylosporangium; species Dactylosporangium sp. NPDC049140. The sequence goes on from NZ_JBEZDS010000029.1 coordinate 74,159, forward strand.
AGCTTCTGACCGCCGAGCGTGCGGCTGTAGTAGACGGTGTCGCCGGCGACGGCGAAGTCCAGGACGCCGGCCTCCAGCTGCACCGTGCGGCTGGGTACGTCCGGGTGCCCGCTGCTCCAGGCGAGGAGCCGGTCGTTGACCTCGTCGAGCATCCAGACGGTGCCGTCCCGGTCGATCTGGATCGACCAGGGGCCTTCGATGTCGCCCGAGTCGTCCGGCGGCGTGAGGAAACCGACCTGGGTCGCGCTCGCCCGAACCACCGTCGGGCCGGGCGCCGTGAGATGGCCGAACTCGTGCGTGCCCAGGTCGACGCCGATCGTCGAGCCGGCGATGGCCGTGCCGGGCGCCACCAGGGACGCCGCCGTCAACGCCGTGACCGCGGCGCCCATGCAGGCGCGCCTGAGGGCCCGGTTGAGTGTCGTGGACATCTGGTCCTCCCTTCCGACCGGCCACGCCCACCGTCCTGCCGCTGCGGGGTCAACCCGCCAATCCGTACGGCAGGCCGGGCGTGGCGAATTCGATCTCGATGAGCCGGTTGTACTTCGCAACGCGCTCGCCGCGCGCGGGGGCGGCGAACGCCCGGGCGGCGGCCATGGACACCCCGACGATCGCGTTGGCGCCGAGCCGCGACTTGGTGGCGGTGCCGTCCAGCTCGATCAGCGCCCCGTCCAGCTCGGCCAGGTCCGCGAACGTACGCCCGCCGAGCGCCTGGCGGATCTCCCCGTCGACGTGGCCGACGGCGGTGAGCACCCCCTTGCCGCCGAAGCGGCCGGGGTCGCCGTCGCGCAGCTCCACCGCCTCCCGGGTGCCGGTGGACGCGCCGGACGGCACCCCGGCGCGTACGGCCGTCCCGTCGGCGGTGGTCAGGGTCACGGCCAGCGTGGGGCGGGACCGTGAGTCGAGAATCTCCACCGCCCGCACCGATGCGATCTGCAGTCCCATGACACTCCGTTTCCGTGGCAACGCGGCGGCCGGGCTGCTCCCGCCACCCGGCCTCCACGCTGCCCGTCCGGGGAGGCCGGCGCCCGGGTCTTTGGTCATGTGCGCCCGGGACCGCGGCAGCGCGATGGGTCGCCGACGACCCCGGTCGCGGCCCCTGACGGCCGCGGTCGCTACCAGGGCGCCGGGGTGCCGTCGTAGTGGTGGAACCGGCCCGTCGGGCCGTCGTCGGGGAGCAGGGCCAGCCGCACCGCCGCCTCGGCGGCCTCGGCCGGGTCGCCGTCCGCCGCCGCCGCGCGCGGGTTCAGGTCCGTGCGGCGCAGGCCCGGGGCCAGGGCGTTGACGCGGAAGTCGGGCAGGGCCTGGGCGTAGAACAGGGTCAGCGCGTTGAGGGCCGTCTTCGAGGAGCGGTACGCCGCGCCGCTGCCGCCGGTCTGGAACTGGCCGCCCTCGGCGCTCCACGTCAGGGAGCCGGTACCGCTGGAGATGTTGACGATCCGCGGGTTCGGCGAGTGGCGCAGGGCGGGCAGGAAGGCGTTGGTGACCGCGAGGACCGCGAACAGGTTCGTCTCGTAGGTGCGGCGGAACGCGTCGAGGGTGGCGTCGGGCGGGGCGGCGCCGTCGACGATGATGCCCGCGTTGTTCACGAGGACGTCCAGGGAGGGCACGGCGGCCGCCGCGGCGTCGATGCTCGCCTGGTCGGTGACGTCGAGCTGGATCGCGCGGGCGCCGGAGCCGATCTCGGCCGCGGCGGCCGAGCCGTTGGCGAGGTTCCGGGAGCCGACGTACACCTGCAGGCCCGCCGCCGCCAGCTGCTGGGCGATGTGCCGGCCGATGCCCTTGTTGGCGCCGGTGACCAGGGCCGTGGAAAAGTTGCTCATGAGGTCAGCCTGGCGCCCGGCGAGCCGTGGTTCCAGGCACAACCGATGCCTGGCAAGACGGAGGTGCGGCCATATGGCACGGGCGGAGCTGGGCCGGTTCCTGCGCGACCGGCGCGAGGCGCTGCTACCCGGCGACGTCGGGCTCCCGGCCGGGGCCCGGCGGCGCACGCCGGGGCTGCGGCGGGAGGAGGTCGCGGGGCTGGCGAGCATGTCCGTGGAGTACTACGCCCGCCTCGAGCAGGCCCGCGGGCCCCAGCCGTCGCGGCGCATCCTCGATGCGCTCACCGCCGCGCTGCGCCTGGACCCGGCCGAGCGGCGGCACCTGTTCCGGCTGGCCGGGGCCGCGCCCATCGCGCCGCCGGGGCCCGTCCGGCACGTGCGGCCCCACGTCGCGGGGCTGCTGCACCGGGTGGACGCGGCGGCGGTGGTCACCTCCGCGGCGTACGACATCGTCGCCTGGAACCCCCTGGCCGAGGCGCTGCTGTCGAATCTGGGCACCGAGCCCAACCTGGCCCGCCGGCACTTTCTCGGCCGGACTCCCGGCACTGAGGAGTTCGGACACATCGTGGTCGCCCGCCTACGGGCCGCGGCCGACCGGTACCCGCACGACGAGCGCCTCGCCGCGCTCCTGACCGAGCTGCGGGCCAGCGCGGAGTTCCGGCACGTGTGGGGACTCAACCCGGTTCGCGCCGCGGGGCACCGATCGAAGACGCTGACACACCCGCGCCTGGGGCCCCTGCGCGTGGACTGCGACGTCCTGGAGGTCCCCGACGACGACCAGCAGGTCGTCTTTATCACCGCCGACCCCGGCTCGGCGTCGGCCCGGGCGCTGGACGAGCTGGCCGGACGCCGTCTTTCCTCGCCCGGTCCTGGTGCTATACGGTCGCGGTGTGAGAATTGAACGCCACTGGTGGAACGGCGACAACAGCCTGCGCGGGCGTCGGGACGTGTACATCCGCACCGATGGCGAGTCATGGGAGGTCGAGGCCCGCGTCGGCGGCGGGGCCGGCCGGTCGAAGGTTCATCAGTGCCCGGGCCAGCAGTCGGCCGAGATCCTGGCCGGGGCGTGGCGGGCAAGTGGGAGCCGGTGGCAGGTCGTGACTCCCTGATTACCGTCTGGCTTCGGGTAGATCTTCGGGTAGACTAGTATCTCGGCCGCCCCCCAATGGCGGCCGAGTTCGATGTCCCACCGCCACGCGCCGCGGCCGCGACGGTCAGCGCCGGGCTGGGATGTCCCCCTTCGACGTTCGGAGCCTCCATGGCGGCACGCCGCCCGCACCACACCACCACAGACACCACAGACACCACCTTCGCCGGTCTCGGCGTGCCCGCCGCGCTCACGCGCGTGCTGGCCGCGAGCGGCGTCGACCGGCCGTTCCCGATCCAGGCCGCCACGCTCCCCGACGCGCTCGCCGGGCGGGACGTGCTCGGCCGGGGCCGCACCGGCTCGGGCAAGACCTACGCCTTCGTCCTGGCGGTCCTCACGCGCCTGGCCGCCGATCCGACGCCCCGGCGGGCCGGTCGGCCCCGGGCGCTGATCCTGGCGCCGACCCGCGAGCTGGCCACCCAGATCCACGAGGTGATGGCGCCGCTGGCCCAGGCGCTGCAGCTGCGCACGACGACCGTCTTCGGCGGCGTCGCCGCCCGTCCCCAGATCAACGCGCTGCGCGCCGGGGTCGACGTGCTCGTGGCGTGCCCGGGCCGGCTCGCCGACCACGTCGACGCCGGTCACGCGCGCCTGGACGCCATCGAGATCACGGTGCTCGACGAGGCCGACCACATGGCCGACCTGGGCTTCCTGCCGACGGTACGGCGGCTGCTCGACCTGACCCCGCGCACCGGCCAGCGCCTGCTGTTCTCGGCCACGCTCGATGCCGGCGTCGACGTGCTGGTGCGGCGGTACCTCACCGACCCGGTCGTGCACAGCGTCGACACGGCGCTCTCCCCGGTCGCGGCGATGACCCACCACGTGCTGCACGTGCAGGCCGAGGACCGGTTCGCCGTCCTGGTCGAGCTGACCGCCGCGCCGGGCCGGACCGTCGTGTTCACGCGCACCAAGCGCGGCGCGAAGGCGCTCACCCGCCGGCTCGTCACGGCCGGCGTGTCCGCCGTGGAACTGCACGGCAACCTGGCCCAGGCCGCCCGCACCCGCAACCTGCGGGCGTTCTCGGACGGGGCGGTGGGCACGCTCGTGGCCACCGACATCGCCGCCCGGGGCATCGACGTCGAGGACGTCGCCCTGGTCGTGCACGCGGACCCGCCGTCGGAGCACAAGGCGTACCTGCACCGCTCGGGCCGCACCGCCCGGGCTGGCGCGGCCGGGACGGTCGTCACCCTCATGACCGGCGGGCAGGCGTCCGAGGTCCAGGAGCTGACCCGCAAGGCCGGCATCACCGCGACCACGACCCGGCTCCGCCCCGGCGACGCGCTGCTGCGCACCCTCGCCCCGGGCGAGCGGACGCTGGTCCCGCAGCCGGCCCTGCCGGAGCCGGAGCCGGAGCAGCGCCCTCGCCGGCAGGCGGCGGCCAAGCGGTCCAACACCGACAAGCAGCGGTCCGCGCCCACCCGGGCCGGCGCCGAGAAGCGGTCGAACACCGACAAGCGGACCAGCACCGACAAGCGGACCAGCACCGACAAGCCGCGCTCCAGCGGCGAGAAGCGGACGAGCGTCGACCAGCGGGCCGCGCCGGCCCGCGGCAGCGCGGCCAGCTTCTCCAGCCGGGCCCGGCCGGGCGCCCGCCGCGGCGGCCGCTGACCCCGAACGATCAGGCGGCCGGCTCAGCCCCGGCCGCCCCCGAAAAGCCCACGAAAAAGGCGGCCGGGTTGAACCCGGCCGCCCGTTCTGAAGAAATTTAGGCCCCCGCTGCCTGCGGCGTGCGCCCGACCGCGTGCAGGTGCCGCAGCGCCTGCGCGTAGGACGTCAGCAGGCCGGTCTGGCAGTAGGTCAGGTCGTGGGCGCGGCAGAACTGCCGGACCACTTCCTGGGCCCGGCGCAGGTTCGGCCGCGGCATGCTCGGGAACAGATGGTGCTCGATCTGGTAGTTCAGGCCGCCGAGCATGAAGTCGGTGAGCCAGTGGCCGCGGACGTTGCGCGAGGTGAGCACCTGGCGGCGCAGGTAGTCGGTGCGGTCGTCCGGGTTCAGGATCGCCATGCCCTTGTGGTTGGGGGCGAAGGAGCAGCCGAGGTACAGCCCGAACAGCCCCTGATGCGCCAGCACGAACACCAGCGCCTGCAGCGGCGAGAGCACCAGGAGCACCGTCGTGAGGTAGCCGACGACGTGGACGCCGAACAGCGCGGTCTCCCACGCGGAGCGGCCGGTGGCGCGCTTGGCGAGGGCCCGGACGCTGGACAGGTGCAGGCTGATCGCCTCGAGCAGCAGCATCGGGAAGAACAGGTAGGCCTGGCGGCGGTAGATCGCCGCGGCGATCCGGCCCCGGCCGCTGGCCTGGGCGGCCGTGAACGCCAGGGCCCCGATGTCGATGTCGGGGTCCTTGCCCTCCTCGTTGGGGTGGGCGTGGTGCCGGTTGTGCTTGTCGACCCACCAGCCGTAGCTCAGGCCGATGGCGAGGTTGGCGTGCAGCACGCCCACGACGTAGTTGGCCCGGTGGGAGCGGAACATCTGGCGGTGCCCGGCGTCATGGCCGAGGAACCCGAGCTGGGTGAAGACGAACGCCAGGAAGGCGGCCGTCGCCAGCTGCCACCAGGACCGGCCGATCAGCACGAAGGCGACCCAGCCGCCGAGGAACAGTGCGGTGGTGACGGCGATCTTCCACCGGTAATAGGTGGACCGTCGCTCGAGGAGCCCGGCGGCCTTGACGAGCCGGAGCAGATGCGCGTATTGACTGCCGGATCCGGGCCGGACCGCGGGCAGCGTCGGCTGCGGTGATGTCATGGTTCGGCCTCCTGGCTGGGCGCATGGATGCAAACCCGGCCGGTCGGTGGTCCACCGGCCGGCCGGGCGCTGCTTCGAAGCTCAGATGGCGCGAATGTTGGCCGCCTGCGGCCCCTTCTGGCCCTGGGTGATCTCGAACTCCACCCGCTGGTTCTCCTCGAGGCTACGGAAGCCGCCCGTCGAGATCGCGGAGTAGTGGGCGAACACGTCCGCGCCGCCACCATCCGGGGCGATGAAGCCGAAGCCCTTTTCCGAGTTGAACCACTTCACGGTGCCGACCGTCATGTCCTGCTCCTTAGCAAGGCAGTCGGAGGCCACACTGTGTGACCTCCCCGCGTCGCCGCTTTGATGACCTTGCTCCGGGAACCCGGCAATACTGAACTGCGCCCGTAGGTGTGAGACCCACGGGCGCGGCAACGTATGTGGAAATCAAGACTGCAACACTCTGAACCGTAGCACGTACAAGGCCCCTGGGCTGGGTTGTCGGCCCCGGCATACCCGTGAGCGGGCGCGGGGCGCCTGGGCCCGGCCTAAGGTCGACAGGGTGAGTCCCGAGACCTTGCTGCTGCTCGCCCTGGGCGCCCTCGCCGTCGTGGCCGCGGCGCGATGGGTCGGCGAGCGGACCGCGCTGCCGGCCGCCGCCCTCCTGCCGGTCCTCGGCATCCTCTACGCGGTGCTGCCCGGCCCGAACATCGAGCTGGACCCGCACATCGTGCTGACGTTCATCCTGCCACCGCTGCTGTACTCGGCGGCGCTGGACTCGTCACTGCTGGCGATCCGGGCCAACCTGCGCATCGTCATCGGCCTGTCGGTGCTGCTCGTGCTGGCCACGGCGCTGCTCATCGGGGCCGGGTTCGCCCTGTTCGTCACCGGGGCCACCCTCGCCGCCGGGGTGGCCGTCGGCGCCGCGGTCGCCCCGCCGGACCCGGTCGCGGCGCTGGCCGTCGGGCGCAAGGTCGGGCTGCCGCCGCGGCTGATCACCATTATCCAGGGCGAGGGGCTGCTCAACGACGCGACCGCGCTCACCATCCTCAACGTGGCGGTGGCCGCGGCCGTCGGCGGGCACTTCTCGTTCCCGGTCGCCGCCGGGCGGTTCCTGCTCGCGGCGGCCGGCGGCACCGCGGTCGGCGTCGCTGTCGCGTTCGCGATGCGGATGCTGCGCCCGATCGCCAAGGACGCGCTGCTGGCCAACGCGGTGTCGCTGGCCACACCGTTCGTCGCGTACCTCGCGGGCGAGCGGCTGCACGTGTCGGGGGTGCTCGCCGTGGTGGTCGCGGGGCTGATCGTCGGGCACGACACGCCGCGCTCGGGCACCGGCGCGGGCCGGCTGCAGACCAGCGCGGTCTGGCGGCTCGTGGACTTCCTCCTGGAGGGGCTGGTCTTCCTCCTGATCGGCCAGCAGCTACCGGCGGTGCTGCACGGGCTCAAGCAGTACGACGGCAGCACCGTCGCGATCGCGCTGGCCGTGTCGCTGGTGGGCACGCTGCTCCTCCGGCCGGTGTGGCTCATCCTGACGCAGGCCGCGCACCTGCTGCTGCGCCGCGAGGACGAGGGGCTCGCCGGGCGCGAGATCGTGGCCCTGAGCTGGTCCGGGACCCGGGGCGTGATCAGCCTCGCGGCGGTGTTCACGATCCCGCTGACCACTGACGCGGGCGAGGGCTTCCCGGACCGGGACCTGCTGCTGTTCTGCACGTTCGTGGTGGTACTCGTCACGCTCGTCGGGCAGGGGCTGACCTTCGCGCCGCTGGTGCGGCTGCTCGGGCTGCGGCCGAACGAGGTCGACGAGGCCCGGGAGCGCAACGAGGCCCGGGCGGCGGCAGCGCACGCCGCGCTGGACCGCCTCGACGACCTCGACGAGGACGAGCCGGCCGAGCAGCGCGAGATCGAGGCGCTGCGGCGCAAGTTCAAGGAGCAGCTGCAGCGGTACGAGCACCGCCTGGACGTGCTGCAGAAGGCCGACTCCGACGAGCTGCCGGTCTCCGAGCGCTACGAGGCCGCCCTGCGCATCCGGCGGCTGGCGATCGAGGCGCAGCGGGAGGAGATCCTGCGCCGCCGGGATGCGGGCGGCCTCTCCGACGAGGCGCTGCGCCGGCTCGAGCGCGAGCTCGACCTGGAGGAACGGGTCCTCCCCGACCGTCCGAACTAATCCCATCTGATGACTGGGATTGACGAACCACGCCCGTCTTTACTACATTACCTACTCACTAAGTAGGCAACCTAGACTTTAGACTTCGAGGATGGCTCCGTGAAGCTGCGTACCCGCGTGCTCGCTGTCGGTACAGCGTTCTTCCTCTCCGGGACCGCGCTGAGCGCCTGCGCCGGCACCGCCGACAACTCCACGTCCGCCGACAGCGGGGGCGCCGTGACGCTCGCGCTCGTCGCGTACTCCACCCCGCAGGCCGCGTACGAGCAGCTCATCGCCGCGTACCAGAAGACCGACGCGGGGAAGAACATCAAGTTCACCCAGTCCTACGGCGCCTCCGGCGACCAGAGCCGGGCGGTGGCCAGCGGCCTGAAGGCGGACATCGTCGCCTTCTCGCTGGAGCCGGACATCACCCGCCTGGTCACCGCCAAGCTCGTCGACGCGAGCTGGAACAGCGACCAGTACAAGGGCATGATCACCGACTCGGTCGCGGTCATCGGCACCCGCAAGGGCAACCCGAAGAACCTCAAGACGTGGGACGACATCGCCAAGCCGGGCGTGCAGGTGCTCACGCCGAACCCGTTCACCTCCGGCGGCGCGAAGTGGAACATCCTGGCCGGCTACGGCGCCAAGTCGAGCAAGGGCAAGGACGCGGCGGCCGGGGCGACCTACCTCGACGCGCTGTTCAAGAACGTCCCGGTGCAGGACAACAGCGGCCGCGCCTCGCTGCAGACGTTCACCAGCGGCAAGGGTGACGCGTTCATCTCCTACGAGAACGAGGCCCTCTTCGCCCAGAAGAACGGCCAGGCCGTCGACTACACCGTGCCCGACGACACGATCCTGATCGAGAACCCGATCGCGGCGACCACCAACAGCGCCCACCCGGCCGAGGCCAAGGCGTTCGTCGAGTGGCTGCACACGCCGGCCGCGCAGAAGATCTACGCCGAGAACGGCTACCGCCCGGTCGTCAAGGACGCCGGCGGCCCGTCGTTCCCGACCCCGTCCGGCCTGTTCACCATCGGCGACCTCGGCGGCTGGTCGAAGGTGAACAAGGAGCTGTTCGACCCGGGCACGAGCGTCATGGCCTCCATCGAGCAGAAGCTGGGCATCTCCACCTCGGCCGCCCCGAGCCCGGCGGCGTCCAAGTAATGACCGCCACGGCCGTTCAGAAGCCCACCGGGTCCGGCTCCGCGCCGGGCCCGGCCGGGCCGCGTGTGCACCGGCGCCGGCCGCCGGTCGGCACCGCCCTCAGCCTCGGCACGGCGGTGCTGTACCTCAGCCTCATCGTGCTCATCCCGCTCGCCGCCGTCGTGTGGCGCTCGACGGACGGCGGCTGGGACACGTTCTGGCGGGCCGTGCGCACCCCGGACGCGTGGGCCGCCCTCGAGCTCACCGTCGGCGCCTCGCTCGTCGTCGCGCTGATCAACGTCGTCATGGGCACCGTCATCGCCTGGGTGCTCGAGCGCGACAAGTTCCCGGGCAAGAGCGTCGTCGACACACTCATCGACCTGCCCTTCGCGCTGCCGACCATCGTCGCGGGCCTGGTCCTGCTGGCGCTGTACGGCACCAACAGCCCGCTGCACATCAACCTCGCCTACACCAGGCTCAGCGTCGGGGTGGCCCTGCTGTTCGTGACGCTGCCGTTCGTGGTGCGCACCGTGCAGCCCGTGCTGCGCGAGCTCGACCGGGACATGGAACAGGCGGCGTACTCGCTGGGGGCCTCCCCCGCCACCACGTTCCGCCGGATCATCCTGCCCAACCTCGCCCCCGCCATGATCTCGGGCGCGGGCCTGGCCTTCACCCGGGCCATCGCCGAGTACGGCTCGACGAACCTGCTCACCGGCAGCATCCCGTTCGAGACCCAGGTGTCGGCGGTGAACATCTTCGGCCGCATCGAGAGCGACGACACCACCTCCGCGGCCGCGATCTCGACCGTGCTGCTCGTGGTCGCGTTCGTGGTGCTGATCGGCCTCGACCTCTTCCAGCGCTGGAGTGCCCGCCGTGGCTAAGTACCCGTTGCGCATCCTCGCCCTGGTGTACCTGCTCTTCCTGCTGGTGCTGCCGGTCGGGCTGGTCATCTGGCGCACCTTCGAGCACGGCCTGCGGCCCGTAATCGACACGCTGACGTCGGAGAACGCGACCCACGCCTTCGCCGTCACGCTGTCGGTGGCGATCTGGTCCGTGCTGGCCAACACGCTGTTCGGCATCGTCGCCGCGCTGCTGCTCGTGCGGCACCGGTTCCCCGGCAAGCGGCTGCTGAGCGCGCTCATCGACCTGCCCCTGGCCGTCTCGCCCGTGGTCGTCGGCCTCGCGCTGATCCTGGTGTACGGCAAGTTCGCCCCGGCCGGCGGCTGGCTGGAGCGCAACGGCCTGCAGATCATCTTCTCGCTGCCCGGCATGGTCCTCGCGACCGTCTTCGTCTCCCTGCCCCTCGTCGTGCGCGCGATCGTGCCCGTGCTGGAGGAGATGGGCGACGAGCAGGAGCAGGCGGCGCACACCCTCGGCGCGTCGCGCTGGCAGACGTTCCTGCGCATCACGGTGCCGGGCATCCGCGGCGCGCTCGGCTACGGCATCGTGCTCTGCCTGGCCCGGGCCCTGGGCGAGTACGGCGCGGTCGCCGTCGTCTCCGGCCGGCTCGTCGGGCAGACGCAGACCGCGACGCTGTTCGTCGAGGAGCGGTACCAGAACTACGACCAGACCGCGGCGTTCACCACCGCGACCGCCCTGGCCATCATCGCCATCGCGATCCTGCTCATCACCAAGCTCCTGCGGCCGAAAGAGAACGCCTGATGGCCATCGAAGTCCGCGACGTGAACAAGTCGTTCGGCAAGACCCCGGTCCTGCGCGACATCTCCGTCGACATCGCCTCCGGCTCCCTGACCGCGCTGCTCGGCCCGAGCGGCGGCGGCAAGTCGACCCTGCTGCGCGTCATCGCCGGCCTGGAGCGCCCCGACACGGGCTCGGTGCTCATCAACGAGGTCGACGCGACCGGCCTGACCCCGCAGCGGCGCAACGTCGGCTTCGTGTTCCAGCACTATGCCGCGTTCAAGCACATGACGGTGTACCGCAACGTCGCCTTTGGCCTCGAGGTCCGCCGCCGCCCGAAGGCCGACATCCGCAAGCGCGTCATGGAGCTGCTAGAGCTCGTCCACCTCGACCAGTTCGCCGACCGCTACCCGGCCCAGCTCTCCGGCGGCCAGCGCCAGCGCATGGCCCTCGCCCGCGCCCTCGCGCCCGAGCCGGAGGTGCTGCTGCTCGACGAGCCGTTCGGCGCCCTCGACGCCCAGGTCCGCAAGGAGCTGCGCACGTGGCTGCGCCGCCTGCACGACGAGGTCCACGTCACCACCGTCTTCGTCACCCACGACCAGGAGGAGGCGATGGACGTGTCCGACTCGATCGTCGTCCTCGCCGACGGCGTCGTGCAGCAGGTCGGCACCCCGGGCGAGATCTACGAGAACCCGGCCAACCCGTTCGTGATGAGCTTCCTCGGCCCCGTCACGCACCTCGACGGCAAGCTGGTCCGCCCGCACGACGTGGCGCTGTCCCGCGAACCCGGCGGTACCGCGGCCACCGTCACCCGCGTGGTCTCGCTCGGCTTCGAGGTCCGCATCGAGGCCCGGGCCGGCGACCGCGACGTGTGGGCCCAGCTGACCCGCGCCGGGGCGAAGGCGATCGACGTCAAGCCCGGCGACACCGTGTACTTCAGCCCATCCGCCGAGGCCCGGACCTTGGCCGCCGTGTGACGTCGTCCGTTCGCATGCTGCCCAAACGCATCGAGTACTCGATCCGGGCCCTGGTCGCCCTGGCCGGCGCCGCCCCGCAGACGGTGAAGGCCCAGGACGTCGCCGACGCCCAGGACATCCCGCCCGGCTACCTCTACGACCTGCTGGCCGACCTGCGCCGCGCGGACCTGGTGCAGGTCCAGCGCGGCACGGGCGGCGGCTACGCGCTGGCGCACCCGGCCGCGACCCTGACCCTGGGCGAGATCGTCCGCCGGCTGGACGGCCCGGGCCAGGACCCCCCGGCGGGCCACGACCTGCCGCCGGACCGCGCGATCGAGCGCCTGCACCACCTGTGGGACCGCGCGAACCGCGTGCGGCTGGACTACCTCGACGCGGTCACCCTGGCCGACCTCATCAACACGTCGGCGTAGCTTCCGGGGCATGGCCACGCTGACGCCGGCCCGGTTCCGGGTCGCCGGCCCGTTCGGGCACCACTGGCTCATCGGGCGTCCGCTCGACGATCCGGCGGCGACCGGGCCCGGTGACCGGGTCCAGCAGCGCCGACGCGTCGGGCCAGGCCAGGCGCAGCTTCACCGGGTTGCCGTTGAGCCGGGCCGGGTCGCCGCCGGGCGCGGACACCGGCGCCTCCTCGACGCAGCGCGCCCCGCACGCGGAGTAGAACGCCCGGGCCGCGGTGTTCTGCCGCAGCACCCACAGGTACACGCCGCCGCTCTTGACCGCCCGGGCGCCGCGGGCCAGCAGCTGCGAGCCGATCCCGCCGCGGCGGGCGTCGTGCGCGACGTGCAGGTTGTCCACGAGGCTGCCCCACCGCGGATGGTCGCCGAGCACAACGTGCACGAAGCCGACGAGCCGCCCGTCGCGCTCGGCGAGCACCGTCGCGGTCCCGGCGGGCGCGGCGAGCCTCGCCGACCACACGGTCCGCCGGTCGGCGACCACGTCACCGTCGAGGAACGCGTCGGAGTAGGCGCCGCGGTAGTGCCGGCGCCAGCTGTCGGCGTGCAGCTCGGCGACGCGGCCGGCATCGCGCACGTCGGCGGACCGGAACTGGACAGGAATCATCGGTCGGACACCCCTCGGACCGTCGCGGCTTGCCCGGCACGGGATGCGCCGAGCCCGGTCCTCACCCGGGGCACCCCGCCCGCGAACGGAGGGTTGCCGGCCAGCAAGCCGGGGCTGAACGCTGACACTCATGACCGTCGCCAGGAACCTATCACCTGTGCCTTTGACCGCACAGCGTGCCGCTCCGAACCCGCCCCGGCGCTGGCGACGGCCTACGGGGCGTCGTCACCGTCGATGAGGTCGGTGATCGGCACCAGGATGATGTCGTCGTAGTGGGGGACCTCGGCCACGGGCTGACCGGCGAGCGGCAGGTCGAACTTCAGCGGCACGTCGGCCCTCGGCGTCGGCGGCGGAGCGACCCGATCCGGAGGGGCGGCCACGACCGGCGGGGCCACGCGCGGCACCTGCGGCGTGACGGCGGGCGTCGGCGCGACGGCGGGCGCCGGCGCGACGACTTGTGGCGGCGGAACGACTCGCCGCGGCGGGGCGGGCGGTGCCGGCGCAACGACTCGGGGCGGCGGAACAACTCGCGGCGGCTCCGACGGCACCGGCGCTGACGGCGTCTCGACCGGCCCGATGGCGTCCAGGGCCGTCGCCCACTCGGACAGGAGCGGACAGTCCGTAAGCCCCTGCGAGCGCCACGCCCGGTCGAAAAGCCGGGCGATGCGCTCCGAGTGGGTCCGCAGCGCCTGGTACACGATGCGACTCTTGGCGTTGTCGCCGCAGAGCTCCTGGTTCGAGAACAGGCTGGCGTCGCTGACGACGGAACGGATCTTCGAGTCATGCAGTGTCAGCAGCTCGGCCAGCAGCATCGCGCCGGCGAAGCGGTCGCCGGCGGCGTTCCAGCAACCCTTGTTGCGGTTCGCGGGGTGCGCGTAGCCGGGCGACCCGTCGGTCGGGTACTCCGGCCGCTTGAGCAGCTCGTTGTACATGTCCTCGACGTCGATGAGCTGGATGTCGAACCCGCCCGCGGTCGGCCTGAACATGATGTTGGTGCTCGAGATGTCGGTATGCGCCAGTCGCTTCGACTCCAGACCGGCCAGCAGCCGCGACGTCTCCTGGGCCAGCGCAATCGAGGTCGCCCGCGACAGGACCTCATGCTCGATGTAGTCCGCCCAGGGCTGCCCGTCGATCCACGGCATCAGGACCGACCAGCTGAGCGCGGGTTCGCCGATCGCCGCCGCCTCCCGGTCACTGATCACGTGGCGGTCGCAGACCCGCATGCCCGGCAGATGGACGAAGTTGCGCAGCTGGAGGGCCGAGGCGACGTGGTCGACGACGGAGTACTGCCGGTGGAAGACCTTGAGCGCCGAGGCCGTGCCGTCGACCGCCGTGAGCTTGTAGACCTTGGCCTTCTTGCCTTCGCGCTGGTACGCCATCATGTCGCTGGCCACGAACGAGGTCTCGGCCGCGAAGGTGTAGCGCACCGCGTCGATCGTGATGTCCCGGCCGACCCAGTCGTCGCCCACGAACGGCCGATACGAGGTCACACGCCTCTCCCTCCTGCCGGGGTCCTCACGCCGGAACCACGAAGTCGATGACGCCGCCCCACCGGACGGCACCGTCGGCGGTGCGGAACCCGATCCGGGCGAAGAACTGCCCATGCGGCAGGACGGTCTCGAATCGGCCGCCGTCCACCCGTACGTCCCTCCTCAGGTTCCGCGAAACGAGACGCAGCGTGCACGGCCCCGGCGCCTGCCACAGGAACTGGACGTGCGTGCCCCGCTGCTGCACCCGCAGGTCCGGGCCGGCCCGCTCGGGACGCGACGGATAGGGGCCGGGCTCCGGCGCGGTCCGGTGCGCCGCCGTCGGGGACAGCTCGATCGGCGGCGTCCACGGCCCGGCGCCCTCCGCGGCGTGCGAACGCACCCGCACCCAGACCGGGCCATCGAACGGCGGTGGCCGGAACGTGGTGGTGTGCAACTGGTACGCGACCGGAATCTCGAATGACCGGGTGGGCGACAACTCCACCGTGTAGGCGTCCGCGTCCGGCACACGGTCCCAGGTCAGGCGGTAGGCCCCGCGGGTCAGGCTTGTCCACGACACGTGCGGCGGGGGGATCTCCGACGGCGGCCGCAGCGGGCCGTCGACAGGCCGGGACCGCGGATCTCCGGGTTGCCGTCCACCGGATTCCGGGGCAACGGCCGTCTGCGGTCCGGGTTCCTGCTGTCCCGGCCGGTCGTCCGTGTGCTCGGGTGGCGCCGGGACCGGGCCCACGGCCGACAGCGGCGGCATCGCCCCGGCCGCGATCTCGATGTCGACGAACGACATGTCGTCGCCCTCGGGGCGCAGGGCCGATACGGCGAGCATGTCGTCGAGCCGGGCGTCGCCGAGGACGAGCACGGCCTCCAGGTCGCGGGCGACGACGCCGTCGGAGCTGGCAACGACCCGGGCGACGCCCTCGAGTGGGCTGTACCAGGTGGCGACAGTGCCGCGCGGACCGAGCCGGGTCGACCACCGATCGGCCGTCCGGCCGGACCGTTCGTGCCGGGTGCCGTCGGTGCCGATGACCACGAGGCGGACGTCGCCGAGCCAGGCCAGCGCCACGGCCGGGGCCTCGCCGTCGAAGTCGATGAGGCCGCAGGCAACCATCGCCTCGCTGCCGTACTCCCGCCGCTGCTCCAGCAGTTCCCGGACGAAGCCGGACGCACTCAGCGGGATGGGATGCCGGGCAATGGATTCGGCCGACTCCGTCGCGAGCCGCTCGAGGCAGGCCTGCACGTCCGCGGCGAACCGTTCCTCGGACCGGACCGGCGGATGATCGCACAGCCAGCCGGTGAGGCCCTCGGCGAGCGTCCGGGCGGCCAGTTCGCCGAGGAACGACGAGCTGACGCCGTCGGTCACGGCGAAGCACAACCGGTGGCTGCTGTACGCCATCGCGAGATAGTCCTGGGATGGCTCGTCGCGGCCCGCGCTGTCCAGCGACCGGTCCAGCAGGCATCGGACGGTGGCCGGGCCGGCCTGCCACCGCGCGACGGGATGCCGCTGCCGCGCATCGACTCTGAGCCGGCGCACCTCCTCCGCCCCGGCCTCGCCCAGATCCCCCGACCTCGCCGAGGGCGAACCCGACGCGCCGGACCGGGCTTCCGGTTCGTTTCCCATGGCTTGGTCCCTGTCCCTAGGCGATCGGCGTCATGCCCGACATGGTGAACGCCGCCTCGAGCATCTCGGGTGTCTCCCCCGAAAACATCATTCTGGAGCCTGGGCGGATCGAATAGCCACGATCGACGAAGAGCTTCAGGTAGGAGTCGGGAATCACGGACGACAGGTCGAACAGCAGCCCGGCCACGCTGCCTCGGACGTCGTCGGGGGTCGCGACCCCGCGCCACCGGAAGGGGTCATCGACCTTGACCCGCAGAGCCGAGTCGTTGAAGAAGATGTTCTCGACCAGGACCGGGCCGTCCGGAAAGGTCATCTGCTGGATCCGCTGGACGACCGGGACCGGTGAGTCACCGGTGTACGAGCCGTCGGTCAGGTGGCAGATCAGGGGCGCCGGGCAGTCGCGCAGATTCCCCCGCTCCCTGATGAGCAGCTGCTCCGCCTGAAGGAACGCGGCCGCCGTCTCGGTCGGCCCGGACGGGGTCATCGCCGGGACACCGAGCTGGACCAGGTCGGTGATCGGGCGGATGCCGCCGTACACGTCGCGGACGGTGTCGTTGTAGGCGAAGGCGGCTACCCGGTACCGCGCCGCCGGTGTCGAACCCTTGATGGCGCGGCGAGCCATTTCCCGGATGACCTTGATCAAGGTGACGTTGACCAGGTCGATCCGGCGGCCTCGGCCGTCACCGATCGGTTCGTTCATCGACGCGCTCATGTCGAGCAGGTAGATGATCAGCGCGGGCGTCTGCCGTGTCGCGACTCGCTCATAGCGCACCTTCCGGCTCCTCCCGCCACGGATCGTTGTTGTCGAAGGGGATCTCGGCGCCGGTGCGGGCGCGTAGCCGGCCGGAAAGCTCCGATACCGCGGCGACCAGCTCGGTCTCGCTCACCGGCCCGATCTGGATGAGGACGATCGGCTCTCGCCGGGTCGCCGCGACCTCGCGGCGCCAGACGTCGATCCGGTCCTGCCAGTCCGACGGCCGCTGCAGCCGTCCGCTGTGCACCCAGTGCAGGCGCTCGGCATCCTCGATCAGGCGGACGATCGTCGCTACCGCCGCGTCGCCCGGAGCCTTGGTCAGCGCGCGGCGAACGGCAGCGCTCAGCGAGCTCGGTGCGACCGGAGCCGCTTGCCGGCTCGGGGCTGGAGGCTCCACGCTCACGGGCGTGACCGCCGGAACCGTCGTCGGCGGCGGCGCAACCGGCTCAGGCGCAACCGGCTCAGGCGCAACCGGCACCGGCACGACCGGCACAGGCGCGACGGACACAGGCGCGACGGGAGCGGACTCGACGGGAGCGTGCGCCGCCGGAGCCGGAGCGGGCACGATCGGAGCGGGCACAACGGCCGGCGGCGTCGCCCGCGCGGCTGCGGCCGATGCGGCCGCGGCCGATGCGGCCGCGGCCACAGGAGCCTCCGCCGGTGCGGCCGCCATCGGTGCGGGCGCTGGACCCACCGGATCCGGCTGACGCTGAGCCGGCACGGCCGAGCTGGGGCGCTGGAATGCGGCGTTCGGGAACAGCGGGATCTTCGCGACGTTCATGCCGCGCTGCCGAGGCGAGTGCACCTCGGGCAGCACCACGTCGTCGCTCGGATATCGGTCCTGCAACACCTCGCTGAGCCGCTCCCCGACCTCCTCGAGAGACAGATACCGGTCGGCGCCGTCGATGCCGTCGAGCAGCACGGACATGAGCCCTTCGCAGAACATGGTGAACGGCTGCCCGACCGGAGCCTTGGCGGCATCGTCCTTCGACGCCGCCACCAGCAGGGCCGTGTCACGGTGATTGAAGGCCCGGCTCACGAGCGGCGTAAGGCCGTCCGCCGACTGGAACTCGCGTACCGCCTCACCGGCGAAGCAGCAGTCCAGCATCACGAAGACGGCCGAACCGCGGAACGTCTTGCGCACGACACCGGCCAGCGAGCTCGCCCGCAGTCCGGTGACGTCCTCGAACTGGGTGCGGGTGCTGCGCAGCGCGAAGAAGTACTCGCGGCTGCTCAGGAACGCGCCGTGGCCGACGTAGTAGATGATGAGGTCGGTCGCGTCTTCGGCGGACCTCAAGCGCTCGTGGATACGCACGACGAGATCGGGCGGGGAATCTTCCGCATCGAAGAAGTCCGCGACCTCATAGGTTCCGGGGCCGTCCGTCCGGCCCGCGAGGAACTGTTTCAGCGCCTGGGCCGAGTTGTGGAACGCGATGTTGTCCTTGCCCCGCAGGAGCGGAAAGCGGCTCGCACCCAGCACCAGCACGAGGAAATGCCGGTCACTCATTGCGCTGCGTGCGCATCGCCGCCACCGTCCCGGCGACGTCGATGTTCGCGGCCGCGTCGCCGGTCGCGACGACACGGCCCTCCGTCGTCTCGATGACGACCCGGTTGCCGCGCTTCGCGATGTACGTGTGGACGGCCCGCATCGCCATCGCCGCCGCCGGCGTGCCGAGCAGCAGCACCAGCGTGGTGCCGAAGTCCTGGGTATCGGTGCGTTCCCGCTCCATGTTCGTCGTGACGGCGTCGCCCGCCTCCCCGTCGATCAGTTCCTGCAGCTCAAGGGCCGCCTGATTCGCCTCCGCCACGCTGAGACCGGCGAACTTCACCCGCAGGACCACATTGTCGTCAGTCAACGCCGCGTCCAATCAGATCGAGCACTCAAATGTTGCTGTGCATCAATCTTGTCGATCGGTTTCGGCCCGGCAATCGGCCGACCGGCGACCCGCGGCACACCGGATCGGCGCCCCGGCCTAGTCCTGAAGCGGCCCGTCGCCGCCATCCGCACGAACCATCCCGGCATCGACAACCAGTGCCAGGCGACGAATGGGTCGATTGCCGGCACGTCGACGCCGGCAATTCGGTGGCGTACGGCCGCCCGGCGGCGCGGCCGGCTAACCGCGGGCCGCGGCGAGCAGGCTGAGCGCCGCGACGACCGGCACCGCCGCGAGCAGGATGTTGCCGACCCGCGGCCGGCGGAGGACCGGCCCGCCGGGGCCGGGCCCGGCCGGGGTGCGCTCGACCAGCTCGACGACCGGGCGCATCCGCGCGTCCGCGGTACCCGGCCGGATCGAGCTGACGGACAGCATCGCCGGCTCCCAGACGCGCACGCTGATCTTCCGGCCGTCGTCGAGGACCATCCTCAGCGACAGGTACTCGACGGTGGCGAACCCGGTGATCCGGGACCGCGGCACCTCGTACCGCACGAACGTGTTGCCCACCACCACCCGCGCCGGGTCGACGGTGAAGGTCACCGCCGGCCCGTCGAGGTAGGCGAACACGACCACCAGGGCCGCCGCGCAGCCGAGCAGGCCGACGGGCAGCCACGGCGCCGGCCGGTTGGCGGCGACGGCGAGGGGAAAGACCAGCAGGACGCCGCCCATCACGAAGAACGGCAGCGCATCCATCCGGCGGATCGTCATGGACCGATGGTCGCACCGCCGCGCGCGTAGGCCTCGTAGTCGCGGCCGTACCGGGCGCGCAGGTCCCGCTCCTCGAAGCGGATGCCGACCGCGATGTACCCGCTGGAGGCGACGGCGAAGACGAGGTGCCCGGCGCTCATGTGCGGCGTGGCCCAGAACGTGATGACCAGGCCCAGCATCATCGGGTGGCGGACCAGCGCGTACAGGCCGCTGCCCGTGAACGGCGGCTCGCGGTAGGCGCGCCGGCGAAGGTACACATAAGCCTGCTTCAAGCCCAGGAAGTCGGCGTGGTCGACCGCGAACGTGGCCCAGACGACGAGTATCCAGGCCGCTGCGAACAGGACCCAGATCGCGGCCGACCACGGGCCGCCCACCCGCCAGATCGTCGCGGGCGCCGGCTGCCACCAGCCGAACACCGCGAACAGCATCAACCCGGCGGCCAGGACGTACGTGCTGCGCTCGACCGGCGCCGGGATCAGCCGCTTGAACCAGGCGCGGGCCATGACCGTGTGCTGGACGGCGAACGCGAGCAGCAGCGCCCCGTCGATCGCGAGGGCGGCCCCGGCCGGTCGGGTGGCGGGCCCGTCCATGCCGCCCGCGAGGAACACGACCGCCCAGGCGGAGCTGAGCAGGAAGCCGGCGTACGCGATGACGGCGTATCCGGCGATGACGAGGCGCATGCCCCGATCGTGCCCGGGCCGCCCGCCCGGAACAGGCGGGGAAATACCTCAGTTCGCGGCCCACCAGGCGGCGATCTGCGCCCGCGACCGGAAGCCCATCCGCGCCCGGATCCGCTCGACGTGGGCCTCGGCCGAGCGTTCGGTGATGCCGAGGCGCTCGCCGATCTCCCGGTTCGTGGACCCCGCGGCGATGAGCGCGGCCACCTCCCGCTGCCGCGCGGTAAGCGTCGGCCCGGCGCCCCGGTGCCGCCCCGGCAGCCCCAGGAACTGGCGGATCAGGCTGGTCACCGGCCGGGTGTCGCCGATGTACGGCAGGTGCGAGCGCCCCGCGACCGCCTCGAACCGCGCGTGCGCGATACCGCCGGCGAGCCGCCGCCCCTGCTCGACGGGCGCGGCCCGGTCCCGGAGCCGGTGCACGACGAGCGTCGGCGCGCCGATGCGCGGGAGAAGATCCAGAACGTCGATGCGGTACGCGAGCCCGAGCATCGCGTGCGCCGTGTCGGCGTCGGCGGCCTCGCGCTGGTAGCGGGCGAACGCGGCCCGGGTCACCGCGTCGGCGTCGGGCGCGAAGACGTCGGTGAGCAGGTCGGAGCCGAGCCCCCAGTGCTGGCGGACCAGGCCGAGCACGTGCCCCCGGATCTCGGGCGAGGCGATGTCGGCGCCGCGGGCCCACCCGCCGTACAACACGAGCCGCCGCACCGAGCCGGGCTCCAGCGCGGCCCAGGCGGCCGCGACGGGCGCGCCGAGCGAGATGCCCATCAGGTCGAACCGCTCGACCCCGGCGGCGGCGACGACCGCGCGGAGGGCGTCGAGCTCGTCCTCCAGGGTGTACTCGCCGGCGCCCTCCCGCGCCGGGGAGAGCCCGGTGCCGGGCTTGTCGTACCGGATGAGCTTCCGGCCGTCGGCGAGCGCCTCGTAGAAGGCCCGCTCGGCGGGGAGCGCCCAGCCGCGCTCCAGGTGGCCGAGCCAGCCGGAGACGTACACCAGCGGCGGCCCGGACCCGGTCACCGCATAGGCGACCTGTCCCCCGGCGGCCGGGGCCGCCATCGCGATCCGCTGGCTCATCCCGGCATTGTGCCCTTTTTCCGGCGCTTGGCGATGAGATCCGCGATCGCGTTGCACAGGCGGCCCACCCAGGACCGGCTCCCGTCGAACTCTTGCCGATACAGTTCGATCATGAGGCTGGGAATCGTCGGGGCGGGCGAGGTCGCGTGGCGCCATGCGGCGGCCGCGGCCCGGGTGGACGGGCTCACGCTCACCGTCGTGGCCGACCGGGACCCGGACCGGGCCGCGCGGCTCGCCGGGCGGTACGCGGCCCGCGCCGTGACCGCGTTCGACGACGTGCTCGCCGCCGCGGATCTGGTCGTGCTGGCGGTACCGCACGCCGACCACGAGGCGCTGACGGTCCGCGCGGCCGCGGCCGGGCGGCAGGTGCTGGTCGAGAAGCCGATGGCGGTCACGGCCGCGGCGTGCGACCGCATGATCGCGGCGGCCGGGGAGCGCCTGCGGGTCGGGCAGCAGGGGCGGTTCTTCGCGCAGGTGCGGGCCGCCCGCGAGGAGCTCGGCAAACTCGGGATGCCGCTGTTGTACCTCGAACGCCGCTCCACCGACTACGCCCGCGCCGACCGCCCGGCCTGGTTCGCGGACCCCTCCCGGGCCGGCGGCGGGATCGCGATGCTCGTCGGCGTGCACAGCATCGACCGGGCGAGCTGGCTGCTCGGCGGCCGGCCGCGCGCGGTCGCCGGGACGGTCGCGACCCCGTCCGGCTGGACGGTCGAGACGAGCGCGGCCGCCACCGTGTACCTCGACAACGGCCGCCGGGCCCACCTCACGCTCGTGGACTCGCCCGCGTTCTTCCACGAGACCACGATCGTCTGCGAGCGCGGCACCCTGACCATCGACCCCGGCGGCGTGAGCGTCGGCGCCCGCCGGGTGCTGGACGTCGACGGCGACGCGGAGTACACCGCCTCCTTCCGCCGCCAGTACGAGGCCATCCTGCGCGGCGACCCGACGGCGACCCCGCAGGAGGGCCGGCAGGCGGTCGCGACGGTCGAGGCGTGGTACCGCTCCGCCGCCGGCGCCGGCGAACCGGAGACGGTCAGGCTCTAGGCGAAACCGCGGCGCCTTCTCAGCGGTCCTACACGGTATGCGACTCGTGACCTTACTGGGCGGCGTGCTGCTCCTCGCCGCCTGCGCCGCCCCCGCGCCCGCGCCCGCCGGACCGCCCGCCTCCGCCGCGCCGACCCTGCGTTCGCCGGCCCCGACCCCCGGCCTGTGCGGCGACCCCGCGCTCGACGACAAACAGGTGGCCTTCCCCGGCGGCCACGGCACGCTCCTGGCCGGGTACCTGCTCGGCGCCGGCGACGTCACGCTCGTGCTCGCCCCGCAGGCCAGCGCCACCGGCTGCTCCTGGCTGGCGTGGGCGAAGGGCAAGGCGGCGGCCGGGTACCGCGTGCTCGCCTTCGACTTCAACGGCGAGGGCCGCTCGCCCCGCGCCGACACCGGCCATGGCTCCGACGACGTGACCGCCGCCGTGGCCTTCGCGCGCACCGCCGGCAGCGGCCGCGTGGTCCTGGCCGGCGCCTCCCGCGGCGCGACGGCGACCCTGATCGCCGCGGCCCGCCTCGACCCGCCGCCGGCCGCCGTGATCAGCCTGTCGGGCCCGGGCGACTACGCGGGCGAGAGCGCGCTGGCGGCGGTACCGAAGCTGACCGCCCCGGTCCTGTACGTGGCGGCCACGGGCGACAGCGCGTTCGCGACGGCGGCTCAGGCCATGTACGACGCAACGCCGGGCGAGCGCCGCAAGCTCGCCCTGGTCCCGGGCAGCCTGCACGGCACGGGCCTGCTCAGCATCACCGCCGAGGGCACGGCCGAGGCGACGCGGGCCGTCGACGACTTCCTGCGCACCATCGCCTGACCCTCGGCCCCCGGTCTTCGGTCGGCGGCCGTACCGGACCCCTCTTGACCAATGGTCAAGAATCGTTGACCATTGTCCCATGCCCGACGACGATCTCCCCGAGACGTTCCACGTCACCACCGAAGAGCAGCTACGCGCCGTTTCCAACCTCACGCGTCACCGGATCATCGCCGCGCTGCGGTTCGAGCCGGCAACGATCACGCAGATCGCCGAACGGGTGGGTCTGGCGAAGGGGAGCTCCAGCTACCACGTGCGGCTGCTCGAACGGGCCGGCCTGGTGAAGGTGGTGCGGACGCGGAAGGTGCGGGGGGTCATCGAGCGGTACTACGCGATGGCCGCACGGACGATCGAGCTACCGGATCCGGGGGCGGGGCAGCCGGATGTGTTGATGCGGCACGCGGTGGCGGACCTGGAGGCCGCGCCGGCAGACGGCGAGCGGCACGTACAGCTGGCGCATCTGCGGCTCACCGACGAACAGTTCGCGGAGCTGGGGTCGCGGCTGCAGGCGTTGGCGGACGAGTACCGCGCGCTGTCCGATCCGTCGCTGCCGGACGCGTCACTCGTCTTCGCCCTGTTCCACCCGGCATCGCGCGAGCAGGCCGAAGGGGACGCCGAATGACCTCCGACCTCCGGAAGCTGCCGCCCGGGTTCGGGCGGCTGTGGACCGCGCAGACGGTGTCCTCGCTCGGCGACGGGGTGACGCATGCCGCGCTGCCGCTGCTGGCATTGACCTTGACCCGGAACCCGATGGCGCTGGCCGTCGTCACGGCCGCCGGGACGCTGCCCTGGCTGCTGTTCGGGGTCCTCGGCGGCGCACTGGTCGACCGCTGGGACCGCCGCCGCACGATGTGGGTCGCCGACACAGCCCGGGCGGTGCTGCTCGCGATACCGGCCGCCGCGGCCGCACTCGACATGCTGAGCATCCCACTGCTCGCCGCCCTCGCGTTCCTCCTCGCCCTCGGCGGGCTCTTCTTCGACACCGCCGCCACCGCCTACCTGCCCGACCTGCTCGGCCGCGACCCCGCGCGCCTGGAACGCGCCAACGCCCGCCTCCGCGGCACCCAGACCGCCGCATCCGGCTTCGCCGGCCCACCCGCAGGCAGCGCCCTGCTCACCCTCGGCCGGACGGTCCCACTCCTCGCCGACGCGGTGTCGTTCGCGCTCTCCGCACTACTCGTACGGACACTGCCCGCCGCACCCCACCCCGTACCGCAGGCCCGCGAGTCGCTCCTGCGGCAAGCGCGGGCCGGCGCCTCCTACGTGTTCCAGGACCGGCTGCTGCTCGGACTCGCACTGCGCCCAGCGGTCGGGAACATCGCCTTCCTCGCCGTGGAGACCGTCCTCGCCCTCTTCGCCCACGACCGCCTCGGCACCGGCCCCTTCGGCTTCGGCCTGCTCCTCACCGCCGAAGCCACCGGCGGCCTCCTCGGCGCGGGCATCGCCTCCGTCCTCGGCCGGCGACTCGGCACCGGCGCGGCACTCACCGCCACGGCCACGGTCGAAGGGCTCGCCATCCTGGGCCTCGCCACCGCCCCCAACCCGTACGTGGCCGGCCTCGCCCTCGCCGTCTGCGGAGCCGGGATGGGTGCCACCATGGTCCTCGCGCCCTCCCTCCGGCAGGCGATCGTCCCGGCCCAACTGATGGGCCGGGTCGCCGCCACCTCCCGCATGCTCGCCATGTGCGCCGCCCCCATCGGCGCCTTCCTCGGCGGCTGGCTGGCCACCACCTACGACATCCGCACCCCGCTCTACACCGCCGCCGGCCTCCTCCTGGCCATGACCGCCGTCACCGCCACCATGACCAGCAACCGCCGGGTCGAGGCGGCGCTGCGGGGCGTTGCCGCGACCGGCGGGGATCCCGTCCGGGAGGGTGCGCCGGAATTGTGTGACGCCCTCGCGGACGGTGCCACAAAGGCTTGACCGACAGTTTCAACCGGACGGTCGGACGCGCCGGCGTGCATGGCAGTCGGACGCTCCTACGGATGCCAGCCGAAAAGCGAAGAGCGAAGAGATCGGGCTGTGGCTCGCCGAGCAGCCAGGCGGCCTCGACCGTCCAGTCCGGCCGGAGGATCGCCCGGGCGGCGCCCGACCACTCGATCTGCCGCGGCGTGGACGGCAGCCCCGGGCCGGGGAGGCTCCGGGTCTTCTCGACGCGCCGCACCACCTCGGGATGGTCGGGCGGCACGGCCACAAGGCCCGCCTCGACCGCCTCCACGGCCACGAGCAGCGGTGGCACCACGACGGTCCGCGCGGGTGAGGTGACCGAGCCGGTGAACTGCCGGATGTCGCCCTCGATGCCGTACTCCTCCGCGGTGTCCGCGAAGCTCGCCTCCTGCTCCGGCGTCGGCTCGAACCCGCCGCTGTCGAACCCGACCGTCACCGCGCCGCCGGGCACGAACGCGAACTGCTCGTCGCCCACCGCGAACAGCGCGACGGGCCCGCGCCGCCCGGCGTACTCATACGGCCGGACCTCGGTCAGCTCGGACCCGGACCGCTCGGCGATCGACCGCGCCACCGAGGCGGCAGCGTCGGTATCGAGGCTGAACCACTGCGCGGCGTCGACGATCACCGCCGCAGCCTAGCGGCCGTTGCCGGCCGGCCGACGCTGCGCCTCAGGCCTTGGTGCCGAGTCTCGGCCACGCTCAGCCGCAGGTACAGCCCCAAGGACTCGGGCATGACCGAGATCCACCGGCGGATCTCCACGCCGTTCTCCGGGGTCAGCGGCACCCCGGCGATCGTGGCCGAGCCCGAGGTCGGGCGATGAGGGTGCCGAGGGTGCGCACCGTCGTGGTCTTGCCGACGCCGTCGGGCCCGAGGAAGCCGAAGACCTCGCCGTAGCCGGCCTCGAAGGAGACGTCCCGGAACCATACGAGCCGCCCGCCTTTACGGCACGGCCGGCTCGGCGGCGCCGGCGCGCTCCAGCAACGCCGGGAGCTCACGCATGTCGTGGAAGACGATCGTGCCCGGACCCGCCAGGCGGTCCGCGGCGGTGAGACCGCCCGCGTAGGCCAGGCAGGGCATGCCCGCGGCCCGGGCCGCCTGGGCGCCGTACCGGCTGTCCTCGACGACCACGCACGCCGCCGGTGGTACACCCAGGCTGTTCGCGGCGTGCAGGAACAGGTCGGGCGCCGGCTTGCCCCGGGCCACCTCGGTGGCGCTGAAGATCCGCCCGGCGAAGCGCTCGTACAGCCCGGTGTGGCCCAGGGTGTGCCGCAGCTTCTCGTGCGTGCCGCTGGAGGCCACGCACGTCGGCGTGGTGATGCGGTCCAGCGCCTCGACGACCCCGTCGACCGCGGTCAGCCCGGCGTCGACGGCCAGCCGGTGCTCGGCCTCGAACCGCTCCGTCCAGGCCGCGGCCGCGGCGGGGCCGAGCTGTGCCCCGATGCTCTCGGCGATCGCCGCGTGGGAGCGCCCGATGAACCGCTCGATGACCTCGTCCGCGGTCAGCGGCCAGCCGAGCCGCGCCAGGATGGCCACGTTGACCCGCACCGCAATACGTTCACTGTCGACGAGCACGCCGTCGCAGTCGAAGATGACGAGCTCCACCTTGTTGATCATCGAGTCAGCATAGCCATGGGCACCCGAAGGCCCGGCCCGGCCGACTGTCGCTGGTCGGCCGGGCCGGGGTTGTGCCGGGCCGCGGCCCGGAGCTCACCTCAGGCGGTGCAGGACACCGTCGGCGTGGCGTTCGTGCCGGTCCACGTGCCCGTGAAGCCGAAGGACGTGGTGCCGTTCGCGGGGATCGTGCCGTTGTACGCCATGTTCGTCACTGTCACCGCGGAGCCCGACGTCGTCAGGGTGCCGTTCCACAGCTGGGTGATGGCCTGGCCGTTGGCGTACGTCCACTTGACCGTCCACTTGGAGATGGCCGACGTGCCGGCCTTCACCGTCACCGCGACCTGGAAGCCGCCCGGCGAGCCCGGCCACTGGCTGGTGACCTCGTACGTGGCGGAGCAGGCGCCGTTGGCCGGTGGCGGTGACGACGACGCCGGCGGGGACGACGGCGGGCGGGAGGACGGGGGCTGCGAGGACGGCGGCCGTGAGGTCGGGCCGCCGGTCGGTCCGCCGCCGCCCGCGGGCGGGTTCAGGTACGGGCCGACGATGTTCATCTTCGTCTGGTTCACGGTGATCCAGTCGTCGCCGACGATGCCGCCGGTGTCGCCCGAGTCCGGGTTCCACGACCAGTACGTGAACGACATGCCGTTGGTGCCGCTGCCCATGTAGGCCATCAGCTTCGTCAGCCACTGCGTGTCCAGCGGGTTCTGCAGGGTGCTGCCGAACTCGCCGACCAGCACCGGGGCGATGTTCTGCTTGTACAGGTAGCCCCAGAAGTGGTCCCACACGTCGGGCAGGTTGTTCGGGAAGTTCGAGTCCTTGAACCACGGCTGCCGGTCGTACACCGAGATGCCGTAGTCGTGCGCCGAGTACACCAGGCGGTTGGCCACATTGAGCCGGACCGGGTACGTGCCCGCTTTGGACAGGTTGCCGCCCCACCAGTCGCACGCCATCGGGTCGTCCGGGACGTTGTCGTACACGTTCGGCGACCCGCCGTTGCCGTCGCAGCTGACGCCCTCGACGAAGATCAGCCAGTTGGGGTTCGTCTGCAGGACCGCGTTGCCGATGCGCTCGGCGGCCAGGCGCCAGTCCTTCGTGGTGTCGCCGCAGCCCCAGCAGGAGCCGGTGCCGTTGGGCTCGGTGCCGTCGGCGTGCGGCTCGTTGAACAGGTCCGCGCCGATGACCGTCGGGTTGTTCGCGTACCGCGACGCCAGCGACTGCCAGTCGGCGATCTCACTGGCCTCGGAGGCGGCGGCGGTGTACCACAGGGCGGTCTGGCCGGCGGCCGTCGGCCGGTGCCGGTCGAGGATGATGCGCATCCCCTTGCCGCCGGCGTAGTTGACGACCTTGTCCAGGATCTGCAGCGGGGACAGCCCGATGAGGTCCGGGTTGGTATCGGTGTTGATGCTCGTGGCCGTCGCGCCGGCGCGCAGGGAGTCGCCGGTGTACGGCACCCGGATGGTGTTGAACCCGAGCTGGGCCATGTGGTCCAGCTGCTGGGTCCAGCTCGCCGGCTTGCCCGCCCACAGCCCGTGGAAGGTGTGGTTGTCGGTCTCCATGCCGAACCAGTTGATACCGGTGAGCCGGACCGTCGCGCCGGTCGAGTCGACGATCTTGTTGCCGCTGGTGTGCAGGTAACCGGTGCCGGTCCCGGCGGATGCGCTGCCGGCGCTGAACGCGACGGCGATCAGCGCACCGGCCGCGACCGCGGCCAGGGCCGCCGCACCGCCGATCGCTGTTCTCGTCCTGGAAGATCTGAGGCCCATGCCCGCATCGTGAGCGCCGAAAACGATCGCCGTCAATCACGGACCGTCACGGACCACCGCTTACGTGCGGCGGCGGCTGAAACTTACGGTCACGACGACGCCAGCCGGTACACCGACACGTGCGAGCGCGACTCGCCGGTGAACTCGGCCCCGGACCAGTCGGCGTCGCGCGACTCGAGGGTGAACCCGGCCAGCTGCCCCATCAGGTCGAGCTCGGACGGCCAGATGTACCGGTGCGGGCTGCGCCCCAGCCGGGCGTGCCGGGTGCCGTCGAAGTCGAACGTGAAGTGGTGCGACACGATCCGCTGGTTGAGCACGTCGAACGTGTCCAGGCCCAGGTAGCCCGGCTCCGAGCCGAACACGACCGCGGTCTGCCCGGGCGGCAGCCGGCGCAGGTCCGGCACCTCCAGCTCGACGACGAACCGCCCGCCCGGCACGAGGTGGCGGGCCGCGTTGCGGAAGCACGCGACCTGCTCCGGCTGGGTCAGCAGGTTCGAGATGGTGTTGAAAACCAGATAGACGAGGTTGTACTCGCCCGGCGCGGTCGCGTGCGCCATGTCGCCGACCACGACCGGGATCTCGGACTCCCCGGCCTTGGACCGCAGCCGCGCCAGCATCGGCCCCGACAGCTCGATCCCCGTCACCGGCACCCCCGCGGCGTGCAGCGGCACCGCGATGCGCCCGGTGCCGATCGCGAACTCCAGGGCCGCGCCGCCGGCGGCGAGGGACGCGAGCCGGGCCACCGCCGGGTCGACGACCGCCGCGGCGAACATGCCCTCCCCCGGCGTGTCGTAGCGCTCGGCGGTGTCGTCGTCCCAGATCTCGTCCTGTCGCATGGCCTCGACCATTTCGGACCGCGGCGCCGGTTGTCCAGTCAATTGGGCCCGGGTAACACGGCGGTGTCCTCGCGCACCACGGTCGGCAGGTGGTCGGGGATGCGCCAGGCCGGGCCGAGGCCCGCGGCCCCCGGCTCCGCGGCCGGGAACAGCGTGACGTCGTGGAAGTGGCGCAGCCCGCGCTCGTCGCGCCGGCGGGACCACCGGTCGCCCGGGTGCTCGGCGTGGTCGGGGAGGCTCAGCCGGTACCGCCGCCGCAGCTCCTCGATCGTCGACGCCGTCGCGCGCCAGGTCGTCGTGACGTGCCCGCCGCCGACGGCGTACGTGCGCTGCTCGTCCAGCGTCAGCTCGGCCAGGCCCGCGGGCTCGCCGCCGGCCAGCAGCAGCGCCCCGGCCGTGACCGCGAACCGCGGGTGGCGCAACACCAGCGGCTCCCCGCCGATCAGCCGGGCCACCAGCGGCGTCGCCGCCGCCCGCCCGGTCAGCAGCCACGGCACGCCGTCGCCGAGCCCGGCCGCGGCCAGCGCCGAACGCGCCGTCACGACCGTCGCGGCCAGGGCCGGGCGCAGCGCCGCCTCGAGCTCGCCGCGGGTCAGCAGCCCGGCGCCGGCGTTCAGCGGCTCCAGGGTCTCCTGCCGCGACAGCGCCTCCCGGGCCTCGCGGGCGTTGTCCAGCAACAACATCCAGCCCCGCCGGTCGTGCGCCGGCTCGCCGAGCGCCTCCCGGAACCGGTCGGCGGCGAGCCGGTCGAGCACCAGCCCGCCGGTCGGGTTCGTGTCCGCCGCCACCACCTCGAACGCATCCCCGGCCCGCACCACGACCGCGGCCTCGAAACCACCGGCGCCGAGGTGGTACACCAGCACCGCCCCGCCGTCGGGCACCTCCCGCCCGGGCAGCAGCGTGCAGTACGCGGCCGCGGCGACCGGCCGGGCCACCAGAGACGGCGACGGCAGCCCGGCGGCGACGGCCGCGTCGGCGAGCGCCTGCCGCCGCGACTCGGGCCAGCTCGCCGGCACCGTGAGCACGACCCGCTCCGGGCGCGCGTCCCCGGCGATGCGGCGCAGCGTCTGCGCGGCGTCGCTGACCGCGGTCGGGCTGCGGCCCAGCTCGAGCTTCGGCGCGGGCCGGAACCAGTCGGAGTCGATCCGGGCCCGCCGCACCGCGTCGGCACCGGTGACGTAGCCGGCCGCGTTGACCAGCACCGCCGACGGCAGCTCCTCGCGGCCGTCGACCCGCACCGGCGCCACCACCCCGTCGGCGCCGCACACCAGCGCCACCGTGGCGGCGGTGCCGTAGTCCACGACGAGCCACCGCACGCTCATCGGCCCACAGTAGTGCCATTCAGTACACGTCGCGCACGTACCGTTTCTCCGCCGCCAACTGCTTCACGTAGGCCGCCGCCGCGCCCTCGTCCATCCCGCCGTGCGCCGCCACGATCTCGCGCAGGGTCGCGTCCACGTCCTTCGCCATCCGGGTCGCGTCGCCGCACACGTAGAAGTGCGCCCCGTCGCGCAGCCACGACCACAGGTGCGCCCCGTGCTCACGCATCCGGTCCTGCACGTACACCTTCGCCCGCTGGTCCCGCGAGAACGCCACATCCAGCCGGGTCAGCACCCCGCCGTCCCGCAGCCGCTCCAGGTCCTCGGCGTAGTAGTAGTCCGTCGCCCGCCGCTGCTCGCCGAAGAACAGCCAGTTCGCCCCGCGCGCCCCGCGGGCCTGCCGCTCCTGCAGGAACGCCACGAACGGCGCCACCCCCGTCCCCGGCCCCACCATGATCATCGGCACGGCGTCGTCGGCCGGCGGCCGGAAGTGCGCAGAGCGCTGCAGGAACACGCGCACCGGCGCGTCCGGGCCGGCATCGGCCAGATACGTCGAACAGACCCCCTTGCGCACCCGCCCGGCCCCGTTGTCGAAGCGCACCACCGACACCGTGGTCGCCACCCGGGTCGGCGACAGCAACGGCGACGACGAGATCGAGTACTGCCGCGGCTGCAACCGCTTCAGCACCCCCACCCACTCGTCCGCGTCCGCCTTGACCGCGTGCTCGGCGACGACATCGACGGCCTGCCGCCCCCAGGTGTACTTCGCCAGCTCCCCCTGGTTGTCCGGGCGCAGCAGCGTCCGCAGTGGACTGTCGGGGCCCCGGTCGGCGACGAAACGCATCAGGTCCGGGGTGATCCGCGTGATGTCGAGCCGGTGCAGCAGCGCCCCCCGCAGCTCGACCTCCCCGCCGACGTCCACGATGGACACCGGGTCCAGCCCGGTCACCGCCAGCCACTCCTCGACCAGGTCGGCGCAGTTGACCGGCCACACCCCGAGCGCATCCCCGGCCGCGTACCCGAAGTCGGCGTCCACGTCGAAGACGAACTCCCGCACCTCCTTCGCCGACCCGGGCCGGCTCAGCAGCCGGTTGCCGCGCAGCGTCGCCGCCACCACGTCCCCGCGGCCCGCCTTGCGCGGCGCCGCCGCCGTCGCGGGACTGCGCAACGCCTGCAGTACCGCATCGAGCCAGCCGTGCGCCGCCGTCTCGAAGTCCGGCTCGCAGTCGACCCGCGCCGTCAGCGACTGCGCCCCCAGCTCCGTCAGCCGCGCGTCGAGGCGCCGGCCGTGCCCGCAGAAGTCCGCGTAGCTCGAGTCACCGAAGGCCAGCACCGCGTACCGCCGCCCATCCAGCCGCGGCGCGTCGCCCTGCAGCGAGTCCCAGAACGCCGCCCCGTTGTCCGGCGCGTCACCGTCGCCGAACGTGCTGGTGATGACCAGCAGGTCGTTGCGCCCGCCGAGCAGGTCCCCGGCCGCCGCCGTCATCCCGCGCAGGTTCGCCCGCCAGCCCTCGTCGGCCAGCCGCCGCTCGACGTGCGCGGCGAACTCCTCCGCGTTGCCGGTCTGCGACGCCCACAGGATCTCGATCGTCCGCGCCGTGCTCTCGGCCGCCGCCGGCGCCCCCGGCCGGTGATAGGAGCCGGCCAGGTACCCGTCCACCCACGCGCCCCGGCCCGCGTCGAACGGCGCCCCCGCCGGCAGCCGCGGCACGAACCCCGGCGCCGGCGGGTTGTGCTCCAGGGCCCGCAGGAAGCCCCCGAGGTACATCCGCTCGACCTCCGTGAACGGCGGCGGCCCGGAGTCCAGGGCGTCCACCGCCGACCCGGCCGCGACCCGGGTCAGGCTCACCGCGCAGACCTTCAGCTCCGGCTGGAACGAGATCGGGTCCACCGCGTCCGACGTGACCGCGTTCACCGCGACATCGGCGCCGAACAGATCGCCCCAGTGGAACGGCGCGAAACAGTTCCCCGGCCGCACCCGGTCGGTGACCGTCGCCGGCAGCACCGCCCGGCCCCGCCGCGACGCCACCTCCACCGAGTCGCCGTCGACGACCCCGAGCCGCTG
This sequence comes from Dactylosporangium sp. NPDC049140, assembly GCF_040648435.1. Lineage (NCBI taxonomy): Bacteria > Bacillati > Actinomycetota > Actinomycetes > Micromonosporales > Micromonosporaceae > Dactylosporangium > Dactylosporangium sp. NPDC049140. The sequence goes on from NZ_JBEZDS010000029.1 coordinate 106,453, forward strand.
CGCATCCGCCGGGTGCAGCTCCACGAACGGGCCCGGGTTGAGCTTGTTGAGCTTCGCCACCTTGCCGGTCTTGGTCAGCGTGTGCCACTGGTGCTGCACCCGGCCGGTGTTGAGCAGGAACGGGAAGTCGTCGTCGGGCAGCTCCGCCGGGTCCAGATGCGGACGCGGGAAGAACACCGCCCGGCCGCTCGCCGTCGCGAACGTCAGGCGCGGCCCGGCGCCTTCGTTGCGGTACCGGATGGGATTGCGGCTCTTCGACCCCGGCGCGGCGGGCCACTGCACCGGCCCCTGCCGCAGCCGCGGGTAGTCCACCCCGCGCAGGTCATAGCCCGTCTGCGGGTTGTAGAAGCCGCGGATCTCGGCGAACACCTCCTCCGCCGACTCGTAGCGGAACGCGTCGCCGTAGCCCATCGCCACCGCGACCCGCGCGATCAGCTCCCAGTCCGCCAGCGCCTCCCCGGGCGCGTCGGCGACCGCCCCGACCAGCGTCAGGTTCCGCTCCGAATTGATCATCACGCCGTCGATCTCCGACCACATCGCGGCCGGCAGCACGACATCGGCGAAGGCGTTGGTCTCCGTCTCCGCGTAGGCGTCCTGGGTGATCACCAGCTCGGCCCGCTCCAGCCCGGCCACCACCGTCTTGCGGTTGCCGACCGACGCGACGGGGTTGGTGCAGATGATCCAGCACGCCTTCACCTCGCCGGCCGCCATGCGCTCGAACAGCTCGACCGTTCCCCGGCCGACGTCGGTGCGCAGCGTGCCCCCGGGCAGCCCCCACGCCCGCTCCACGAACACCCGGTCGGCCTCCACCAGCACCGAGCGCTGCCCCGGCAGGCCCGGCCCCATGTACCCCATTTCCCGGCCGCCCATCGCGTTGGGCTGCCCGGTCAGCGAGAACGGCCCGCTGCCCGGCCGGCAGATCGCGCCCGTGGCCAGGTGCAGGTTCACCAGCGCGTTCGTGTTCCAGGTGCCGTGCGTACTCTGGTTGAGCCCCATCGTCCAGCAGCTCATCCACTCCCCGGCGGCCGCGATGGCGTCCGCGGCCCGCCTGAGGTCGGCCTCCGGCACGCCCGTGATCTCCGCGACCCGCTCCGGCGGGTAGTCGGCCAGGAACGCCGGCATCGCCTCCCAGCCCTCGGTGTGCTCGGCGATGAACGCCTCGTCCACGTGGCCGCCGGCCACGAGCAGGTGCAGCAGCCCGTTGAGCAGCGCCAGGTCGGTGCCGGGCCGCACCGGCAGGAAGATGTCGGCCTTCTCGGCGGTCGCGGTGCGTCGCGGGTCGGCCACGATGAGCTTCGCGCCGGCCTTGATGCGGTCCAGCATGCGCAGGTACAGGATCGGATGGCAGTCGGCCATGTTGGAGCCGATCACGAAGAACAGGTCCGCGCGGTCGAAGTCGTCGTAGGAGCCCGGCGGCCCGTCGGCGCCGAGGGACAGCTTGTACCCGCTGCCCGCACTGGCCATGCACAGCCGCGAGTTGGACTCGATCTGGTTCGTGCGCACGAAACCCTTGGCGAGCTTGTTCGCCAGGTACTGCGCCTCGAGCGTCATCTGCCCCGACACGTAGAACGCGACCGCGTCCGGCCCGTGCTCGTCGATGATCGCCCGCAGCCGCGCCGCCGTGTACGCGACCGCCTCGTCCAGCTTCGCCGCGGCCCGCGGCTCGTCACGGCCCCGCCGCAGCTGCGCGCGCTCCAGCCGCCCGGGCCCGGCGAGCATCTCGGCGCTCGTGGCCCCCTTGGTGCAGAGCCGCCCGGCGTTGGCGGGGTGCTCCTTGTCGCCGAGCACCTTGAGCACGCGGCGGCGGCCATCGGGGTCCGTCGCCACGTCGAGGACCATGCCGCAGCCGACCCCGCAGTAGGAACAGACCGTGCGGGTCTGCATCACGCGACGAACGTACAAACGGTCAGTTACACACGTGTCACGCCGACTTCTCTTCCTGAATTACGCCGATCCCACATCGACGCCCGCCGCGGTGTGAAGATCCCTCCCGGCACTCGTCGGTGATGGCTCTTGTTCACCTGGACGTTATGTTCACCGCGGCGGCGGTCAGCTCGGTGCGGTACCACTGAATCTTTTCCCGGATTCGTCCCTGTTCGTCCCGCAACGCGGCGATCTTCGCCTCGATGTCGCGGTCGTGCTCCTCCAGCAGCTCGGCGCGCTCGGCGAACGTGTCGTCGCCGCCCCGGGCCAGCTCGGCGTAGCGCAGCATCCGGGCGATCGGCATGCCGGTGTCGCGCAGGCAGCGCAGTATCCCCAGCCAGTTCAGGTCGTCGTCGGTGAAGACGCGCTGGCCGCCGGCGTTGCGGTCGACGCTGTCGAGCAGGCCGATGCGCTCGTAGTACCGCAGCGTGTCGAGGCTGAACCCGGTCCGCTCGACCGCTTCGCGCGGGGTGTACGTCATCCCCCCTTTGTACCGGTACAGCCGCCTGATGGCGACCCCGTTCCAGGCCATCCGGCACCGGCAGGTGAACGGCAGATGTACGGCGGCCGAACATTTCCGGAGGACCCCCTCCCCCCACTGTCGCCGCTGCTGGACCGGCGCGACGATCAGCGCGTGACAGAAACCACCGTGGTGCTTGTCCTGGTGATCGTGACCGCCCTCGGGTTCGACTTCACCAACGGCTTCCACGACACAGCGAATGCGATGGCCACCTCCATCGCGACGAAGGCTCTGCGGCCCAAGACCGCCGTGCTGCTGTCGGGCATCCTGAATCTCGTCGGCGCGTTCCTCAGCGTCGAGGTCGCGCTCACCGTCACCAACGCGGTGGTGAAGATCCAGAACTCGGACGGCACACCGAAGGCGAACCTGCTCGAAGGCGGCGGTTCCGCGCTGCTCCTCATCGTGCTCGCCGGCCTCTGCGGCGGGATCGTCTGGAACCTGCTGACCTGGCTGCTGGGCCTGCCCTCCAGCTCCTCCCACGCGCTGTTCGGCGGCCTGGTCGGCGCCACCATCGCGGGCCTGGGCTGGGCCGGGGTCAACTGGAACGGCAACGGCACCAAGCTCGACGGCCTCGTCGGCAAGGTGCTGCTGCCCGCGGTCATGTCGCCGGTCATCGCGGGCGTGATCGCCGCGGTCGGCACCTGGCTGATCTACAAGGTCACGCTCGGGGTCGCGCAGCGGTTCACCGACAACGGGTTCCGCTGGGGCCAGATCGGCTCGGCGTCGCTGGTGTCGCTGGCGCACGGTACGAACGACGCCCAGAAGACGATGGGCGTCATCACCCTCGCCCTCATCGCCGCCGGCGAATGGACCGACACCAAGAACATCCCGTTCTGGGTCAAGGCCGCGTGCGCCCTCGCCATCGCGGCCGGCACCTACCTCGGCGGCTGGCGGATCATCCGCACGCTCGGCAAGGGCCTCGTGGAGATCGCGCCGCCGCAGGGCATGGCCGCCGAGTCGTCCTCGGCCGCCGTCATCCTCGTCTCCAGCCACCTCGGGTTCGCCCTGTCCACGACGCACGTGGCGACGGGCTCCATCCTCGGCACCGGCGTCGGCAAGCCCGGCGCCCAGGTGCGCTGGGCCGTGGCCGGGCGCATGGTGCTCGCCTGGCTGATCACGCTCCCGGCGGCCGCCGTCGTCGGCGGCGTGATGTGGTGGATCGGCCACCTCATCGGCGGCCTGCCCGGCGCCATCGTGGTCTTCCTCATCCTCGTCGCGCTCGCCGGGTACATGTACTGGCACTCGCGCAAGAAGCCGGTCGATCACAACAACGTCAACGATGAGTGGGAGCCCGCTCCCTCCGAGATGGCCGAGGCGGTCCGCTGATGTCGCAGAACCTGCAGTTCGCCTTGCAGGCCGCCTGGCGGGTCCTGCTCGCGGGCCTGATCCTCGGCGCCGGCCTGCCGACCCTCTTCGCGCTCGGCGTGCGCTCGCTCGCCTGGGGCGCCGGCGGCGACGCCGAGGTCCACGCCGGCGGCACGGCCGGCGCGAAGGCGCAGCCGATCGGGACGGTCCTGGGCTGGGTGTGCTTCATCGTGGTGCTGCTCGGCGTCGTGCTGGGCATCACCTTCATCGTGGCCAGCGGCTTCGGCAAGGCGCTGAGCTTCGAGCACATCTACCCGACGATCGTCGACAAGAAGTAGGGAGCATCCGTGAGCGAGTCCCGCTCCAACTTCCTCATCCGCAGCATCGGCTGGCTGCGCGCCGGCTACCCGACCGGCGTGCCGCGCCAGGACTACGTGGCCCTCCTGGGCATCCTGCGCCGGAAGCTGACCGAGGACGAGATCCGCAAGATCGCCCGCGACCTCGCCGACCAGTCCGAGGGCGACCCGATCTCGGCCGAGGACATCGAGGGCATGATCAAGGACGAGGTGCTGCAGACGGCGACCCCCGAGGACGTCGTCCGCGTCTCCGCGCACCTCGCCGCCGGCGGCTGGCCCCTGGCCGACCCGCCGACCGAGTAGAGCGACCTACCCGGGAGCGCCCGCGCAGGCCTGTGCGGGCGCTCCCGGCTGTGGTGGGCTTTAAGGAACCTTTAGAAAGGTTCCGGAGCGGCGCCGGTCGCGCCTACCATGGCCGCGGCCGTGATCAGCTATGTGTGGAGTGGGCTCGTGTCGAACACCGTGCTGGCACGGTTCGCCCGGAACAGGCTCGCGATCGGTGCGGGCGTGGCCGTCGTCGCCGTCATCGCCGGCCTGACCGTGTACTTCAGCGGCGCCTCGGCCGAGCCCGAGCCCGTGCCCGCCGGCGCCGACAGTGGCCTGGCCACCGCCTCCGACCAGGCCGGCCAGTCGTCCGCGGACGCCACGGCCCCGCCGGCGTCCGCGCCGGGGGCGGCGACCGCGTCGGCCACGGCGGCGGCCAAGCCGCCCGCGACCGGCTGGGTGCCGGTGGACAAGGCGGCGTGGAAGGCGCAGACCGACGCGTACAACGCGCTGAAGACCGACCCGGTCCCGGCCGGCGTGGGCAACCTGGCGGAGTTCCGGGCCGACTGCGCGTACAGCCACTCCGCCGCCGACGACCCGATCGTCTTCCCGGGCCTGCCGGGCGCCTCGCACATGCACTCGTTCGTCGGCAACGCGGCCACGAAGGCCGACACGACGCCGGCCGACCTCATGAAGTTCACGGCCACGAGCTGCAAGCCGGCCCAGGACCACTCCGCGTACTGGGTGCCGACGCTGTACGACGCCGCGACCGGCAAGCCGGCGGAGACGACGGGCTTCCGGGTGTACTACCGGACGCTCGCGAGCACGTCGGCCGGTCAGCTGCCGATGCCCACCGGGCTGCGCATGATCTCCGGGGACGCCAAGAAGAGCCAGCCCACCCCGCGGGGCGCGAAGGGCCAGTTCTACTGCGCGTTCTACGGCCCCGGCGACCTCGACGGCATCGCCCGCAGCAGCAACGGCAACTGGCCGATCTGCGGCGGCACCGCGACCCTGCACTTCATGCTGCAGTTCCCGGACTGCTGGGACGGCGAGCACCTGGACAGCCCGAACCACAAGGACCACGTGGCGTACGGCGGCAACAACACGTGCCCGGCGAGCCACCCGGTGAAGATCCCGGCGCTCACCTTCGACATCCAGTACGGCGTGAAGGGCACGACCGAGGGCTACTACCTCTCGTCGGACAAGGAGGGCCGCAGCGCGTCCTCCATGCACGGCGACGCGTTCGTGGTGTGGGACCCGGCCACCATGAACAGCCGCACGAAGAACTGCCTCCTGCAGCGCCGCACCTGCGACGACTTCGGCTATCAGAAGTAGATTCGGTCGGCCCGGGCCGACAGGAACGCGCGCTCGGGCTCGTTCGTGGTGAGCGTCGCGGCCCGGCGGTACGCCTCCGCCGCCTCCTCGGGCCGGCCCAGCCGTTCGAGCAGGTCGGCCTTGATCGCCGGCAGGTACTGGTAGCCGGCCAGGCGCGGTTCGCCCTCCAGGGCCTCGACCTCGCGCAGGGCCGGCCCGGGGCCGTGCACCCGTGACAGGGGCACGGTGCGGTTCAGGACCACGACCGGCGACGGCCAGACGGCGAGCAGCTCGTCGTACAGCTGCAGGATCTGCGGCCAGTCGGTCGCCGCGAAGGTGGGGGCCTGGGCGTGCAGCGCCGCGATCGCGGCCTGCAGGACGTAGCGGCCCGGGCGGCGGCTCAGCGCGCCGACGATGAGCTCGTGGGCCTCGGCGATCGCGGCCCGGTCCCAGCGGGAACGGTCCTGGTCCTCCAGGCGCACGGGGCGGCCGTCGGCGTCGGCGCGGGTCGCGCGGCGGGCGTCGGTGACCAGCAGCAGCGCCAGCAGGCCGCGGACCTCCGGCTCGCCGGGCAGGAGCGCGCGCAGCAGGCGGGCCAGGCGCAGCGCCTGGTCGGCGAGGTCGGCGCGCAGCAGGGTCCCGCCCGACGGGGCGGTGTGGCCGGTGGTGTACAGCAGGTGGATCACGCCGAGCACGCCGCGGAGCCGTTCGGGGAGGTCGGCCGCGGCGGGGACGCGGTACGGGATGCGCGCCGCGGCGATCTTCTTCTTGGCGCGGGTCAGCCGTGCCGCCATGGTCGCCTCGGAGACCAGGAAGGCGCGGGCGATCTCGGCGGTGGTCAGGCCGCACACGATCCGCAGGGTGAGGGCCGGCTGCACGTCGGGGGCCAGGGCCGGGTGGCAGCACAGGAAGACCAGGCGCAGCCGCTCGTCAGGCACCGCGTCGGCGAGCCGGTCCAGCGCCGGATCGTCGCGCTCCTCGTCGTTGTCGTCCGGGGGCGGGGTGAGGAACGCGAGCTTGGTGCGGTAGACCCGTTCGCGGCGGATCGCGTCGACGGCACGGCGCCGCGCGGCGGTGGTGAGCCAGCCGGCCGGGTTCGCCGGGACGCCGTCGGCGGGCCACGACCGCAGGGCGGCGGCGTACGCCTCCTGCACACACTCCTCGGCCAGTTCCAGGTCGCGGGCGACGCGCACCGTGGCGGCGAGCACGAGGCCCCAGCCGCTGCGGTGCGCGTCGGCGAGCGCGGCTTCGACGGTCACGAGCCCGACGGCGGGCGCACGAAACCGCCCGCGATCGGCCGTACCTCGACGCCGCCGCCCATGGCGATGACCGGATTGCCGCCGGCGATCCTCAGCGCCGCGTCGAGGTCCGGCGCCTCCAGGATGTAGAAGCCGGCGACGACCTCCTTCGCGTCCACGAACGGCCCGTCCGTCACCCCGTCGCCGCGCAGCGACGTCGCCGTCGCGCCCGGCTCCAGCGCGAACGCCGCCACCAGCGCGCCCGACGCCTCGAGCTGCTGCGCGTGCCGGTCGTGCACCTCCAGCTCGCCGGCGTCGGTGGCCGCGTCCGCCGCGTAGATGAGCACCGCGTACTGCACCATGGTCGTCCTCCTTGATGCGATCTTTGATCGTCCTCCACCTCTCTGTCGAACGAGTCACCGAAAATCGACAGGCTCAGCCGAATCGGGTTTCGGGCCCTAGGAGCCGGTCGGTCGTGCACCGCACGTTCAGAGCTGGCTGTACCCCCCGGATTGCCAGGTGATGGCCGGCTGTTCACGGCGGGCGAACCGGCCGAGGTCGGCGGATAGCAGCGCCTGGATCCCGTGCAGGGTTTCGGTGTCGTCGGCGTTCACCTGCAGGAGCAGAGCGCCGTCTCGCGCGTCGAGGGTGCACCGGGCGTGCGCGAAGTCCAAGGTCGCGACGGGTCCGTCGCGTCTGACGGTCAACTGCCACCCGGCGTCCGGGCCGTCGTGGTGCCGGTCCGTGCCGGCGTGGCCGGGGCTGCGGTCGAGGCGGTGAACGCCGGCAGAACTGCTCGAGGTACCGCAGCGCCCGTACGGTGGGCACCCGGGCGTGCGAGGTGACCGGTTTCGCCGGCAGGGTGAGACACACCAGCCAGCCGGCGACGGCGTCAACGACGCCGCCGACCTCACCCTCGTCCGCGGCGACCTCACCGCCGCCGTCGACGCGATCCGGCTGTCCCGGCGCACCCTGCGCACCATCAGGACCAACCTGTTCTGGGCCGTCGCCTACAACGTCGCCGCCCTGCCCCTCGCTGCCGCCGGTCTGCTCAACCCGATGTCGGCCAGGGCCGCGATGGCGTTGTCGTCGGTGTTCGTGGTGACGAACAGCCTGCGTCTGCGCCGGTTCCGCCCGGCCCGGCCCGCGGAGCTTCAGGGAACCTTCACGGCTCAGCCGGTCTGACCCTCATCGGCGGCGCGCATGGTGAGCGTGCGACATGAAGCAACCGGCGGACGAAGGAGGTCACGATGTTCCCCGCCTACTGTTCCGCGCTGGGCCTGACCGGGTGGCTGCTGATGCTCGGGCTCTGGGTGGCGGTGGTCGCGCTGGTCGTGTGGGGCGTGACCCGGCTGTTCCCGGACCGCCGCCGCACCGGCCCGCCACCATCACCGGCGGCGGATGAGCGGTCACACCAGCCGGTGAGCCGGCCTGCCCGCTGATGATGGTCGCCATGATGGGCGGCCACCGTCATGGCGGCGGTGCCGGCAACGGTTCGGCCGGTGCCGCGCACGGCGACCGGGACCGGCCGGATCGGGCCGGTCGGCCCTGACCGTCTCAGGGTGAGCCGGGCAGGGTGATGGTGAAGGTGGCGCCGCGGCCGGGGCCGTCGCTGGCGGCGGCGACCCGGCCACCGTGATCCACCACGATCGCGCGGACAATGGCCAGGCCGATGCCGGAGCCGCCGTGGCCGCGGTTGCGGGCGGCGTCGGCGCGGTAGAACCGCTCGAACAGGTGCGGCAGATGCTCCGCCGCGATGCCGTCGCCGGTGTCGGTCACCTGGATGCGGATACAGCCGTCGTGGCGGTCGGCGGTGACGGTGACGGCGCCGCCGGGCGGGGTGTGCCGCAACGCGTTGTCGAGGAGGTTGCCGAGCACCTGGCCGAGCCGCTGTGGGTCGGCGTCCACTGTGGGCAGTCCGGCGGCGATCCGGTGGGTCAATGTAACGCCGCGGGCGGTACAGCCGGGCCGCGCGGCGGCAACCGCGGCGTCGACCAGGTCAACCACGGCGGTCGGCCGGCGGTCCAGGTCGAGGCGGGCCTCCTCGGCCCGGGCGACCGCGGTGAGGTCCTCGGCGAGGCGGCGCAGCCGGGCGGTCTGGGTCCGCAGGACGGTGAGGGTGTCCTCGTCGTCGACGCCGACGCCGTCCTCGGCCGCTTCCAGGTACGCCTCGATCGTCGCGATGGGGGTGCGCAGCTCGTGGCCGAGGTCGCCGAGCAGCCGACGGCGGGTGCCCTCCACGTCGCCGAGGCGGCCGGCCATGATGTTGAACGCCACGGCGACGGTGTCGAACTCGGCGCCGATCCCGGGCGCCGGGGCACGGACCTCGTAGCGGCCATCGGTGACCTCGGCGGCGACGCGGGCGAGCTCACCGATCGGACGGGCGACCCGCCGCGCGACGTACGCACTCACCGCCAACGCCGCCGCCAGCGCGCACAGCATCGCCACGCCGAGGGAGACGGCGCTGGCCGAGGCGTACGCCTCCTCGACGTGCCGGCTGGCCTCGGCGCTGATGGTGCCGGCGTGGTGCAGGTGGTCGCGGAAGATGGTCGGGCCGACGGCGACGGCGACGAGCCCGGCCGTGCTCGCGCCGACGAGCACGACGAGGGTCTGCGCGGCGAACAGCCGGCCGCCCAGGCCGACGCGCCGACGGCGGCGGGTCATCCCTCGCCCATCCGGTAGCCGATGCCCCGCACGGTGCGGATGTAGCGGGGCGCCGCCGGGTCGTCGCCGAGCTTGCGACGCAGGTGCCCGATGTGCACGTCGACGAGGTGCTCGTCGCCAACCCAGTCGGGACCCCAGACCGCGTCGATGAGCTGCCGGCGGGTGAACGCCATCCGCGGCCGGGCGGACATGGCCGCGAGGAGGTCGAACTCGGTCCGGGTCAGCTCGACCGCGACGGCGGCGACGTGGACCTCGCGGCCGGTCGGGTCGACCCGCAGGTCGCCGCAGACGCGCGGCGGCTGCGGATCGTCGGCGCCCGGCCCGCGCGGGCGGCGTAGCATCGCCCGGACCCGGGCCACGAGCTCACGGGGGCTGAACGGCTTGGTCAGGTAGTCGTCGGCGCCCACGCCGAGGCCGACGAGCTTGTCGACCTCGTCGGCACGGGCGGTGAGCATGACGACGTAGCAGTCGCTGAAGGTGCGCACCTGCCGGCACACCTCGATCCCGTCGAGGCCCGGCAGGCCCAGGTCCAGGACGATCACGTCCGGCGGCCGGCGCCGGGCCGCGGACACGGCGTTCGGCCCGTCGAAGACGCAGTCGACCTCGTGCCCGTCGCGCTGCAGGTAGCTGGCCACCACCCTGGCCAGGCTCTGCTCGTCCTCGACGACCAGTACCCGTGTGCTCATACCCTCCATCCTCCCTGGACGGGGCGGCGGCAACGCCCGGCTTCATCGAACCTTCAGCAAACCCGCCGCGGTTCCCTCATACGTCGGGCGAACCCTGGATGTGAACCCGAGCGCCCTGAGGAGGCTCGATGCCCTCGACCGTCACCGTGGTGCACACCCCGGCCTGCCACTTCTGCGCCGAGGCGGAGCAGGTCCTGACCGACCTGGCCAGGCAGACGCCGCTGCGGGTGGACGTGCACGACGCCGCGAGCCCGGCCGGGGCCGCGCTGGTCGCCAAGCACCGCTTGACGTTTCCGCTGTTCCTCATGGCCCTCGCCTGGGACCGGCTGCGGCTGCACGACAAGGCGTGGCTGCGGGCCCAGCCGATCCGGCTGCGCCTGGGCCGATGGAGCGTGCGGACCAACACCGCCAACGTCGCGGTCGGCACCGTCTCGCGCGCCTACGGCACCCTCGGCCGCGGCATGCACGCCGGCCTGCCCGGCCACAGCTTCGTCCTCATCGACGCCCAGGGCATGCAGCGCTGGTACGGCGAGTACCCCTCCATGTACCTGGCGCCGGCCGACCTGCTCACCCAGGTGCGCCGGCACCTGCCCTGACGGAAGGAGCACCATCCCATGCCTGCCTTCTCCCGCCGCCGGCTGCTCGCGGGCGCCGCCGGCCTGACCGGCGCCGGGCTCGTCACCGCCTGGGGCGCCGGCCTGCTCGACCGGACGCCCCGGCCGCTCGACCCCCACGACGCCCTCATCGGACAGGTCGAGGCCGCCCGGGCCCGCACCGGCACCATCGTCCGGGCCGCGCTCACGCCGCGGCCGGTCACCCTCGACCTCGGTGGCCCCGTCGTGCGCACGTGGGGCTACGCCGACACCGCACCCGGGCCACTGCTACGCGCCCGGGCCGGCGACCTGCTCCACGTCGAGGTGACCAACCAGCTGCCGGCGACCACCAGCGTGCACTGGCACGGGATCGCGCTGCGCAACGACATGGACGGCGTCCCCGGCCTGACCCAGCCGCCCATCGCCCCCGGCGCCGCCTTCACCTACGAGTTCACCGCCCCCGACCCGGGCACGTACTTCTACCACCCGCACTCCGGCGTCCAGCTCGACCGGGCGCTGTACGGCGTCCTCGTCGTCGACGACCCGGCCGACCCAGGCGCGTACGACACGGAGTGGATCGTGGTGCTCGACGACTGGGTCGACGGCACCGGCCGCACCCCGAACGACGTCCTCGCCTCCCTGCACTCGATGGCCGGCATGGGCGGCATGATGGGGATGCGCGGCGGCATGACCGGCATGAGCATGGAGGCGTACACGTCGCCGCTGCTCGGTGGCGCTGGCGACGTCGCCTACCCGCACTACCTGCTCAACGGACGCATCCCGGCGGCGCCGGTCACGCTGAGCGGCAGACCCGGGCAGCGGGTCCGCATCCGGATCGTCAACGCCGGCGCCGACACCGCCTTCCGGGTCGCGCTCGGCGGCCACCGGCTCACCGTCACCCACACCGACGGCTTTCCCGTCGCGCCAGTCGACACGGACGCGTTGCTGCTGGGAATGGGTGAACGCGCCGACGTCACCGTCACCCTCGCCGGCGGCGTGTTCCCGCTCGTCGCCCTCGCCGAGGGCAAGACGGGGCAGGCTCTCGCCGTCGTCCGGACCGGCGCGGGCGACGTGCCGCGCGCCGACGCCCGGCCCGTGGAGCTCGACCGGGCCGTGACCACAACCGGCAGCCTACGGGCCACCGAGCGGGTCAGGCTCGACGAGCGCCACCCCGACCGTACCCACCGTCTCGAGCTCGGCGGCAGCATGATGCCCTACCGCTGGACCATCAACGGCGCCACCTTCGACGACGCGAGGCCGCTGCCGGTCGTCCACGGCGAGCGGGTCCGGCTGCAGTTCGTCAACCGCACCACCATGTTCCACCCGATGCACGTCCACGGACACACCTTCGCCCTGGCCGGCGGGGGCGCCCGCAAGGACACCGTCATCGTGCGGCCGGACCAGACCGTCACGGTGGACCTCGACGCCGGCAACCCGGGCCAGTGGATGACCCACTGCCACAACATCTACCACGCCGAAACCGGCATGATGATCAATCTCGCCTACCGGATGTGACGCCCCTTGTCGATGATACCCCCCAGGGGTATTGTCGGGCGTGAAGGGAGGGGCCATGTCCGAGCCGACGGCAAGCGTCCACGACAGTCATCACCACCACGACACGCACCAGATGGCCCATGGCGCGCACGGCGGGCACGGGGGCGGCCACGACAAGCACGCGGGGCATGACCCGGAGGCGTTCCGGCGCAAGTTCTGGCTGAGCCTGGCGCTGACCGTGCCCGTCGTGCTCACCAGTGAGATGGTGATGGACTGGTTCGGGTACAGCCTGGACTTTCCCGGCATCTCCTGGGTCGGCCCGGTCCTCGGGTCGTTCGTGTTCCTCTACGGCGGCTGGCCGTTTCTGGTGGGCGGCGTGCGTGAGGTCCGCGACCGGGCGCCCGGCATGATGCTGCTGATCTCGATGGCGATCACCGTCGCCTACGCGGCGTCGATCGCCACCAGCGCCGGCCTGTTCGACCTGGACTTCTGGTGGGAGCTGGCCGCGCTGGTCACCATCATGCTGCTCGGCCACTGGCAGGAGATGAAGGCGATCGGGCAGGCGCAGGGTGCCCTGGCGGCCCTGGCGGCGCTGCTGCCCGACGAGGCCGAACGCGTCCTCGCCGACGGGTCTGTGGCAGCGGTACCGGTGGCAGATCTCGGTGTCGGTGACGTGGTCCGTGTGCGCTCGGGCGCCCGGGTGCCCGCTGACGGCCGGGTCGTCGACGGCGAAGCCGAGCTCGACGAGTCGATGATCACCGGCGAGTCCCGGCCGGTCCGCCGGGGCATCGGGGACCGGGTCGTGGCCGGGACGGTGGCCACCGACTCGGCGCTGCGGGTGCGGGTCGACGCCGTCGGCGAGGACACCGCCCTGGCCGGGATCGGCCGGCTCGTCGCGCAGGCCCAGGAGTCCAGCGGCCGGGCGCAGGTGCTCGCCGACCGGTTCGCCGCAGTGCTGTTCTACGTGGCCACGGCAGCCGCGGCCGTCACGTTCGCTGTCTGGTGGGCGTTCGGCGACCTGGGCCAGTCGGTGGTCCGCACCGTCACGGTGCTGGTGATCGCCTGCCCGCACGCGCTGGGTCTGGCGATTCCGCTGGTGATCGCGCTGTCGACCGCGGTGTCGGCGCGGGCCGGGATTCTGGTGAAGGACCGCCTCGCGCTGGAGCGCATGCGGGCCGTGGACGCGGTGCTGTTCGACAAGACCGGCACCCTGACCCGCGGCGCGCACGTGGTCACCGGCGTGGCCGGGGCCGGCGGGGTCGGCGAGGACGAAGTCCTGCGGCTGGCCGGCGGGGTCGAGGCCGACAGCGAGCACCCCCTGGCCAAGGCGATCGTCACCGCCGCCCAGGGTCGCGCCGCGCGCGCCGGGGAATTCCGGTCGCTGACCGGCCGGGGCGTGCAGGCCACCATCGACGGCACCCGCTACGCCGTCGGAGGCCCGGCCCTGCTGCGCGAGCTCGACGTCGCGACCTCCGGTGACCTGGCCGAGCGCGCCGCCGCGTGGTCCGGGCGGGGCGCCGCGGTGCTGCACCTGCTCCGCCTGACCGACGGCGGCGCCGAGATACTCGGCGCCCTCGCCCTGGAGGACGAGGTACGCCCGGAGGCCCGCCAGGCGATCGCCGAGCTGCGCGCCCAAGGAGTCCGCACGATCGTCATGATCACCGGGGATGCCCGGCCGGTGGCCGAGGCGGTCGCCGCCGACCTGGGCCTGGACGAGGTGTTCGCCGAGGTTCTCCCGGCGGACAAGGACCAGGCGGTCGCGCAGCTGCAGGCGCGCGGCCTGACGGTGGCGATGGTCGGCGACGGCGTCAACGACGCGCCGGCCCTGGCCCGGGCCGATGTCGGTATCGCGATCGGGGCGGGCACCGACGTGGCGATCGAGTCGGCCGGGGTCGTGCTCGCCTCGTCCGACCCGCGGGGCGTCACCGGCGTGATCCGGCTGTCCCGCGCCTCCTACCGCAAGATGGTGCAGAACCTGGCGTGGGCGGCGGGATACAACGTCATCGCCATCCCCCTTGCGGCCGGGGTGCTCGCGTGGGCGGGGATCACGCTCAGCCCCGCGATCGGCGCGGTCCTCATGTCGGCCTCCACCATCGTGGTGGCCCTCAACGCCCAGCTGCTGCGCCGGGTGCGCCTCACTCCCGACCCGGCCTGACGGCAACGCCCGCGGTGGCCGCAACGGCCACCGCGGGCTCGCGCCGGCCACGCTACGGCGGCCGGCGGACGTCGTCGGCGGCCCCGGCGGGCAGCAGGGTGAGCGCGACCACGGCGGCCGCGAGGGGTGGCCGCGACCGTGATCAGGGTGGCGCTGAGCGGCGGCCGGTAGCTGCGCGAGTACTGCGCCATGGTCGTCCTCCACCTCTCTGCCGAACGGGTCACCGCAAATCGACAGGCTCAGCCGAAAACGTTCAGAATGCGTTTCAGGGCGGTGGCCCGGGTTTTCGGCGTGCGGGCCTTGAGCAACGGCAGAAAGAGGGTGTACCGCGCGCTGCGGGACAGCGCCGCGTACGCCGCCGCGGCCCCGGGGTCCGCCGCCAGGGCCGCCGCCAGGGCCGGCGGGGTCACCGCCGTGGCCTGGGGCGGGTACGCCGCGGCCCAGCGGCCGTCCGCCTTCGCGGCCACCATCTCGGCGTGCCCGCCCGCACGCAGGCGCCCCGCCGCGGCCAGGGTCTCGACGCGCTCCACGTTCACCTGGGACCAGGCGCTGCCGGGCCGCCGCGGGGAGTACCGCTGCCGGAAGTGGCTCCCGCTCAGGGCCCGCCGATGGCTGTCGATCCAGCCGTGGGCGATGGCGACGTCGCCGGCCTCGTCAGTGGTCAGACCACTCACGCCCTTGCGCGCCACGACCAGCCAGGCCTCCCGCTCGGTCGCGCCCGGCCCGGACAGCCAGGCGTCGAAGGCCGCCGCGTCGCCGAAGACGAGGCTCACAGCATCTCCAGGTAGTGCGGGTTGTACATGATGCCGAGCAGGTTGCCGAAGGGGTCGAGCACCGTCGCGGTGACGAACCCGTGGCCGCGGTCCTGCGGCGGCTCGTGCTCCGTCGCGCCCAGCTCCAGCAGGCGCGCGACCTCGGCCCCGACGTCGTCGACGTGCCAGTACAGCACCGCGCCGACCGGGCCCGCCGGGGTGCCCGGGGCCCGGAAGCGGGCGTCGATCAGGCCGAGCTCGGCCTGGCGGTCGCCGAGGCGCCACTCGGCGTAGCCGTCGCGCAGGAAGTACGGGTCGGCGCCGAGCACCCGCGTGTACCAGGTCCGGGCGGCGGCCCAGTCGGAAGCGAAGTAGCTGACGGTCGCCATTCCTCTGAAGGTCATGCCACCTACCCTCTCCGCAGTTGCGGAACGCTTGATTCCTAAAATCGAGAAATGTTGGTCCGGGTACTGCGACTGCTGTCACTGCTGCAGCAGCGGCGGGAGTGGCCGGGCGGCGAACTGGCCGCGCGGCTCGAGGTCACCACCCGCACGGTGCGCAACGACGTGGAGCGGCTGCGCGGGCTCGGGTACCAGATCGACGCGACGACCGGGCCCGGCGGCGGGTACCGCCTCGCCGCCGGCGCCGCCCTGCCGCCCCTCGTGCTCGACGACGACGAGGCCGTCGCCGTGGCCGTCGGGCTGCGCGCGGCCGCGGCCGGCAGCGTCGCCGGGATCGAGGACGCCTCCCTGCAGGCGCTGACCAAGCTGGAGCGGACGCTGCCGAGGCGCCTGCGGCCGCGGGTCGACGCGCTCAAGAGCGCCACCGTCTCCGCGGCCGGCGGCGGCCCCGCGGTCGACCTCGACACGCTCACCCGCATCGCCGCCGCCGCGCACGGCCACGAGCGGCTGCGGTTCGACTACGAGTCGCATGGTGGCCAGGCCACTTTGCGCGACGTCGAGCCGCACACCCTCGTCTACACCGGGCGCCGCTGGTACCTGCTCGCCTGGGACGGCGACCGCGGCGACTGGCGCACGTTCCGCGCCGACCGGATCATCCCGCGGCCGCCCGACGGCCCGGTGCAGCGGTTCGTACCACGGGACCCGCCCGGCGGCGACGCGGCCGCGCACGTGCTGCGGGGCGTGACCGCCGCCCCGTTCCGCCACCGCGTGCGGATCCGTTTCGCCGCGCCGGCCACGGTGATCGCCGAGCGCAGCACGCCCACGTCCGGCCGGATCACGCCGCTCGGCGACGACGCCTGCGAGCTGGCGACGGGCACCGACTCGCTGTACGACCTCATGACGTACATCGGCAAGTTCGAGGTCCCGTTCACCGTCCTGGACCCGCCGGAGCTGCGCGACTTCCTGCGCACGCTGGCAACGCGGTATCTGGAGGCGGCCGGGGACGTACCATCGCAGGGGTGCGGGAGCTGACCTCCGACCGGCTGCGGCTGCGCGAATGGCGCGCCGACGACGCGCCGTTCGTGCTGGACATGTGCTCGCGGTGGGAGGTGCAGCGCTACATCGGCGCCACCCCGCGCATGCTCACCGACCTCGACGACGCCCGCGCCACGATCGCCCGCTGGCGGGGCCACGACGACGGCGCGCACGGCGTGTGGTCGGTCCGCCGCCGGGAGGACGACGCCCCGCTGGGCACGCTGCTGCTCATCGGCATCCTCGCGTCGGGGCCGGACCTGCCGCTGCAGCCCTCGGGCGAGACGGAGATCGGGTGGTACCTGCACCCGGACGCCTGGGGCCGCGGCTACGCGACCGAGGCGGCGGACCTGGTCCTGCGCCAGGGTTTCTTCGACGAGGTCATCGCGGTGACGTACGCGCAGAACGCCGCGTCGCGGGCCGTGTGCACGCGGCTGGGGATGCACCACCTGGGGCCGACGGACCGGTACTACAACATGACGTGCGAGCTGTTCTCCACTACGCCACCGCGGTAGGCGCGCCGGGGTCCAGGGCCGCCTCGACCGCCACCGCCTCGAGGCCGCGCAGCAGCGCCTCCACGTCGTCCGGGGCGATGACGTGGGTGTCGCAGAAGACGATCGCCTGCGTCGCGCCCGGCAGCTCGTCGACGTGCACGATCAGCGGCTCGAACGGCACGTCCTGCCGGGTCGTCCAGGTGAACGTGCCGCCCCCGGCCGCGGCGGCCACGTCGGCCGGGTCGGGCACCGGCGCGCCCGCGGTCGCGGCGTCGTCGCGGCGGTCGTTGAAGTAGCACGGCAGCTGCAGCCCGGGCCGCTCCGCGCTCACCCGATCCACGAGGGCGTCCAGGCCGGCGGGGTCGTAGTACGCGTGCTTGTACGTGCTCAGCGCCGACCGCCGCGCCCGCTCGAACGCGTCGGCGAACGTGACCCCGGCGACGTCGAGGCGGCACAGGCCGTACTGCGCGAGCATGCACACCACCCGGTCCAGCCCCGGCCGGAAGCGGTTGTTCACCATCGGCCGCACCACGACCGGGTTCAGCCCGGTGACGCGGGCGAGCGCGATCGCGAACACGGCCAGCAGCACGGGCGCGGCCGGGATGCCGGTGCGGGCCGTGATCGAGCGCAGCGCCATGCTCAGCGCGGGCGACTGGAACTCGCCGCGCCAGTGCCGCGGGGCCTGCGGGGCGCGCGACTCGGGGTACCGCCGCAGCGGCATCTCCCGCAGGATCCCGTCCCAGTGCCGCAGCGCCATCGCGTGCTGCCGCTGCCCGGACGCGGAGGCCTGCCAGCGGGCCTGCTCCAGGGGCTGCAGGTCCGGCACCGGCGTCTCGGGCCGCTTGTCGAGCTCCTCGAGCAGCACCCCGGCCCCGAACCCGTCGGTCACCAGGTGGCACATGACCACGACGAGGTGGGTGTACGCGTCGCCGTGCCGGATCGCCGCCATGCGGATCGGCCAGTCGCGCTCGAAGTCGTACGGGTCGTTCTGCAGCTTCAGCCGGATGCGCTCGGGGTCGGCGGCGGCGGCGTCGAAGACGTCGAGGGGGACCTCGCCGGCGTCGGCCACGATCTGCACGGGCTCCTGCCCCGGGCGCAGCCGCAGCCGGGTGCGGGCGGTGGGGAAGCGGCTCATGAGGTACCGCAGCCGATCGCGGATCTCGTCGAGCGTCGTGCCCTCGGGCAGCGGGCCCCAGGCCCCGTTGGGAATCCAGGACTCCTGCCGCACCATGGCGCGCCAGATGTCCTGCTGGCCCCAGGAGAGCTCGCCCTCCCCGCCCCCGTCGCCACCGAAATCCACCATGTACCGCTCGGTCATCCACAGAATGCTATGCAAGCCTCGATCTTCGACCACATCGGTTCGGCGACCGATGTTCTTCCTGTGCATGCGGAGGCCGTACGTGCCACGCCGCGCGGTTTAACGCGGCTCCAACGGCTGGTTGAGCCCGCGGTGACACGGCCCGGCGGCGGGCCCCTTGTGAGGGCCCGCCGCCGGTTTCGGCCCGGTCAGCCGTTCGAGGTGTACAGCTGCCGGATCTCGTCCGCGCTCAGTGCACGGTCGTACAGGTGGACCTGGTCGACGGCGCCGTCGAGGTAGTCCACCGGGTTGCCGCCGTACTTGCCGCGGCCGATCACCGTGTTGCCGGTCGGGGCGGCCTGGGGCAGGCAGGCGCTCGCGGTGCCGGCGAGCTCGCCGTCGACGTACAGCCGCAGCTCGCCCTTCACCGTGTCGCGCACGCCGACCAGGTGGTACCACTGGCCCACGTTCGGCTTGACCGGGGCCAGGGCCCGCACGCCGGCGAAGCTCATCGCGAAGCGCTGGTCGGCACCGGAGTACTGCAGGTAGAAGTCGCTGTTCGAGGGCCCGTCCTGGCTGACGACCGTCTGGAACGCGCCGTCGGCCTTGTCGAGCTTGACCCACGCCGCCGCGGAGTAGTCCGAGGCGGTGTTCAGCAGCGGCTTGCCCGCGTCCAGGTACTGCGTCGAGCCGTCCAGCGACACCCCGTTGCCGTTGTGCGCCTCCACGAACGCGGCCCCGCCGACGAGGTTCGCGTCGTTGTCGCCGGCCGCGTCGGCCGCGACCGTGCCGCCGGTCTCGTCCAGCGGGTAGAACACGACGCCGGTGAGCCCGGGGGTGCCCGGCGGCGGCTGCGGGACGTTGGCGGCCGAGCCGTCGGCCTCCTTGATGATCTTCTGGTTGATCGTCTTGACCTGCTTGAGGTCCATCTTGGTGACCTGGCGGTCGTAGGTGAAGAAGCCGTTGAGCTCGGCCTCGACGTCGGTGATCTGGGTGTAGATCGAGCCGCTGATCCCGCACGACCTGGCCGAGGTGATGACCGCCTGCTGGTTCTCGACGTACTTGCGGGTCAGCGTGGCCGAGTCCGGCTCCATCTCGTACGCCTGGCCGTCGCCGAACCACATGTGGTTGGACGTCTTGAGGCCGAAGCCGCCGTGCTCACCGTCGATCGCAACCCGGTTGCCCGACGGCGACGGCGAGGCCGGCCCGAGGTACTGATGGAAGTCGATCACGTCGCCCCGGCCCGAGTCGCCGTGCGAGTTGCAGCAGTTCACGCCGCTGTGCGCGTCGACGAGCCGGGTCGGGTCCTGGGCCTTGACGTCGTCGGCGATCCGGCCGGTGGCGGCGCGGTCCCACTCGCCCCAGCCCTCGTTGAACGGCACCCACGCCACGACCGACGTGAACGAGCTGTGCTCGCGCACCATCTCGTGCAGCTCCGACTCGAACTGCCCGCGCCAGGCCTCCGGGATCGGCCCGGTGTTCGCGGCCGGCATGTCCTGCCAGATCATCAGGCCGAGCTTGTCCGCCCAGTAGTACCAGCGGTCGGGCTCCACCTTGATGTGCTTGCGCACGGCGTTGAAGCCCATCGCCTTGTCCTGCTCGAGGTCCCACTTCAGCGCGGCGTCGGTCGGCGCGGTGTACAGCCCGTCCGGCCAGAAGCCCTGATCCAGGTTCGCCAGGTTGAACAGGATCTTGCCGTTGAGCGTGATGCGCAGCTTGCCGTCGGCGCCCGGGGCCGTCCCGATCTGGCGCATGCCGAAATAGGAGCCGACGGTGTCGACGGTCCGGTTGCCGTCGACCAGGCTGACCTGCAGGTCATAGAGGAACGGGTCGTCGGGCGACCAGAGCTTCGGATTCGGTACCGGCAGCCGCAGCTCGGCCCCGGGCGCGCCCGTAACCGTGCCGACCACCTTGTTGCCGTTCTTGGCGACGGCCTTCACCTTGAGGCCGGCCCCGCCCGCGACGGTCGCGGTGAGCTTGAGCGCGCCGCCGGCCACGTCCGGCGTGGTGGCCAGGCCACTGATCGAGGCCGTGGGAACGGGCTCCATCCAGACCGTGCGCCAGATGCCGGAGCTGCCCTGGTAGAAGATCCCGTGATCGGAGGTGCGCCGCTGCTTGCCGATGGGCTGGCCGGTGGCGTCCGTGAGGTCCTCGGCCCACACGATGAGCTCCTGCGGCCCGGTGGCGGTGAGCGCGTCGGTGACGTCGGCGTCGAAGCCGTCGTACCCGCCGCGGTGCGTGGCCACCTGGGTGCCGTTGACGTACACCTTCGCGTCGTAGTCGACGGCCCCGAAGTGCAGCTGGAGCCGCTGCCCGGCCCAGCCCTGGGGGACGGTGAAGGTCCGGCGGTACCACATCCGGTCCTCGTGCCGCTGGATGCCCGACAGCGCCGACTCGATCGGGTACGGCACCAGCACCCGCTCGCCGAGGCTCTGCCCGGTGGGGACGGCCTGGTTCACGTCGGCGCGCGCGAACTCCCACACGCCGTTGAGGTTCTGCCACTTGTCCCGGGTCAGCTGCGGCCGCGGGTACTCGGGCAGCGCGTTGTCCGGGCCGACCTTGCCGGTCCACTTGGTCGCGAGCGGCGGGATGCCCACGTGCCAGGCGGGCGAGGTGTCCGGCGGCGGCGCGGCGCCCGCCCCGGCCGGGACGGCGAGCACGACCGCGAGCGCGGCGGCGCCGGCGGCCATGAATTGGCCAAGTCGTCTGTCCAGTCTTCGCATGACGGAATTGCCCCTTCGGCGGTGGCGGAGCGGGCGAAGAGTGCACTCATCTGAACAAATATGCTCAGCAACCGTCAAGAGACGCCGACAAGTACGTTTCAATCGAACACATTCACACAAGCCGGTGGACGGTACCCTGGCGCGATGTCGGAGCATGACATCGAAGACCTGGTGTGCGACTCGATCCTGATCCTGGACCGGAGCGGGCATCCGCGGCTGCGCGACCACTGCACGGCCCTCTACGGGTTCCAGCGCGGCCGCGACTGCTCGCACACCATGGGCCGGGTCGAGGACATCCTGCTGCGGTGCGGGCACACGTACCGCTTCCCGCTGGCCGACCTGCCCCGGCACGCCGGCGTCCCGCCGCTCGGCGACGAGACCGACGACGAGCTGCAGGACGGCTACACCCGCGGGCCGTGGCTGTACTGCGAGGCCGGCACCCGCCGGTGGCAGCGCCTGGTCCGCGAGGGCCGCCTGCGCGGGGCCGACGCGACGCCGCCGCGCCGGGTGCCGCTCATCGACGTCGTGGCCGACGTGGCCGAGGCCGCCGAGCGCGAAGGCGACGTGGAGCTGATCGCCTTCTGGTGGGGCCTCGGCCACCAGGCGCTCGTAGGCGGAACCCCGTTCGGCCCGGAGGACCTGGAGGCGATCCCGGCGGTCACGCGCCTGCGCGAGGTGGTCCGGCGCACGGGGGCCTGGTCGTACGAGCTGCCGGACGGTTTCCGCCCCACGGACGACGAGCTCGAGACGCTCGACGACGAGCTGGAATCCTGGTGGTACCGTATCGCCGCCTGATCCCAACTACGGCGCGGAAGCGGGCTCTGCGATGGCCTTGATCACGCTCATCCTGATCCTGCTCGTCCTGCTCCTGATCCTGGTACCGATCCTGGTGCTGCGGCGCCGCGCCAAGGCCCGGCGCGCGAGTCCCGCGAGGCCGTTCCCGCCGCAGCCCTCGTTCCCCCCGGCCGCGCCGACCTTCGCCGCGCCAGTCGTCGCGACGCCGGTCTCACCCGCGCCTTACTCCGGGTCGGCGACGCCTATCTCCACCCCACCGGTGGCCGCACCGGTGTCACCCGCGGCCGTGCGGTTCCCCGAGCCCGAGACGCCCGCCGGCCGCGGCGCGCATCTCGGCATCGACTTCGGCACCTCGAACACCGTCGCCGTCCTGCGCACCGCCGACGGCCGGCGCCTCCCGCTGCTGTTCGACGGCTCCCCGGTGCTGCCCTCCGCCGTCTTCGCCGCCGACGACGGCCGCCTCGCCGTCGGGCGGGACGCGCTGCACCTCGCCCGCACCGCCCCGGAGCGGCTCGAACCGGCGCCGAAGCGCTGCATCGACGACGGCAACCTGCTGCTCGGCGGCGACGAGCACGCCGTGCCCGCCGTGATCGGCGCCGTCCTGGCCCGCGTGCTCGCCGAGGCGCGCCGCACGCTCGACGGCGCGATCCCCGCGGTGACCGTCACGCACCCGGCGGCGTGGGGCCCGGCCCGGCGCGAGACGCTGCTGGCCGCCGCCGAACGCGCCGGGGTCACGGCCGCCGACCTGCTGCCCGAGCCCGTCGCCGCGGCCCGGTTCCTGACCCGGCTGCACGGCACGGCGGTGGCGCCCGGCGGCGCGATCGCGGTGTACGACTTCGGCGCCGGCACCTTCGACGCGACCGTGCTCGTCCACCGCGACGGGCGCTTCGACGTCGTCGCGACCGAGGGCCTCGGCGACACCGGCGGCCGCGACATCGACGCGGCGCTGCTGCACGAGGTCGCCCGCGTGTACGCCGCCCGCGACGCCGCGACCTGGCAGCGCCTCGAGCGCCCGGCGACCGCCGCCGACCGCCGCGCCCGCTGGACGCTGCTCGACGACGTGCGCAACGCGAAGGAGATGCTCTCGCGCGCCTCCTCCACACTGCTGTACGTCCCGCTCTTCGACGACGAGCTGCCGCTCACCCGCGAGCAGCTCGACGTCGCGGCCGCCCCGATCGTCGAGCGCACGGTGGCCGCGACCAAGTCGGCGCTGTGGTCGGCCGGGCCCGCCGCGAGCACTGTCGCGGCGGTGTTCCTGGTCGGCGGGGCGAGCCGGCTGCCGCTGGCCACGACCGCCCTGCACCGGGCGATCGGCGTCGCCCCGACCACGCTGGAGCGCCCCGAGACCGTCGTCGCCGAGGGCGCCGCGGCCTGAGCGGGGATGTGGGCGTCCAGCGGTCGAGCGCAATACGAACCTACCCGCTGAACCGCCCGGCGGCCGCGCCCTCGAGCCGCCCGGCCGGGAGCCGCCGCGCGCAGATCACCAGCAGCAGGTCCTGCGCCGCGCCCCGCACGGGCTCGCCGGTGCCGTGGTGCCACTCGAGGTCGTTGGCCTCCAGCCGTACCCCCTGCAGGTCCACGCCGAAGAACGCGATGTTGCGCGGCTTCATCCCGCCGAGCACCGCCGCGATCCGATCGAGCGGCACCCGCCGGTCCAGCCCGAGCCCGGCGGTGATGTCCAGGCCGTGGATGACCTCGTGCGACAGCGCGCCGACCGGGCCGCCGCCGGGCGGGGTCCACGGGTGGCCGGCGTTGTCGCGCACCGCGGCCAGTAGCTGCCCGGCGCTCATCCGGGCCGCGTCGCGCCGGGCCGTACGGTCGGCCATCCGGTTGAAGTTCCCGCGGTCTCGGGCCAGCTCCAGCAGCGTCCGGGCCGCGGACGTGCGGAACGGCTGGGTCGTGTGGGCGACCACCTCCCGTACCCGCCAGCCCGCGCACAGCGTCGGCGCGTCCCACTGCTCCAGCGTCAGCCCGGCCAGCACCTCCACGAGGTCCATGCGCTCCTTGGCCAGAGCCGCCCGCACATCGTCGTCGGTCACCTGCAACTCCTCTTCGTCGGAATGTCCCGATGGAGATACGGGCCGGGCGAGGCAGACTCATCGGATGGCGTTCGACGAATTCCGGGTGGAGCTCACCGGGTACTGCTACCGCATGCTCGGCTCGGGCTTCGAGGCCGAGGACGCGGTGCAGGAGACCCTCGTGCGGGCCTGGCGCGCCGCGGACCGCTACAACGAGCGGACCGGGTCGGTGCGCACCTGGCTGTACCGCATCGCCACCAACGTCTGCGTCGACATGCTCCGCAGCGCCCAGCGCCGGGCCCTGGCGATGGACCTCACGGCGCCCGCGCGGTCCGGCGACGCGCTGGGCGAGCCGCTGCCCGACGACCGCTGGATCCACCCGATCCCGGACGCCCGCGCCCTGCCCGAGGACTCGGCCGTGCGACGGGAGACGATCCGCCTCGCGTTCGTCGCCGCGCTGCAGCACCTGCCGCCCCGCCAGCGCGCCGTGCTCATCCTGCGCGACGTGCTGTGCTGGAGCGCCGAGGAGGTCGCCGCGCTGCTGGAGTCGAGCACCGCGGCGGTGAACAGCGCCCTGCAGCGCGCCCGGGCCGCCCTCCCCGCGACGAAGCCCGGCCGGCCCGTGGATGCCGCGCAGCGCGACCTGCTGGACCGCTACTGCGCCGCCTTCGAGCGCCACGACATCGACACGCTCGTCGGGCTCCTGCACGAGGACGCGACCATGTCGATGCCCCCGTTCGCGTGGTGGCTGCGCGGCCGCGCCGACATCCGCCGCGCCCTGCTCGACCCGGAGGCCGCGTGCGCGGGCGCGCGCCTGGTGCCGGCGCGCGCGAACGGCTCCCCCGCGTTCTGGCAGACCCGCCCCGGCCCGGACGGCACCCATGCCCCGTTCGCGCTGGTGATCCTGGACGTGGCCGACGACGCCATCGCCGGCATCGTCACCTACCTGGACGCGCCCCGCCTGCTGCCCCTGTTTCGCTTACCACTTCCGCCGGCAGCTGCGGCCACCCGGCCCGGACTTGGATCGCCCGATCGGTGCCCAGGAGCCGCTGGCCATGCGATCCCGGTGATTCGCTGAGCCTGAGCACCGAACACCGCTACGGCGCCGCGGTGGTTCAGCGCAGCTTGCTGAAGAACTCCCGGACGTCACCGACGAGCAGGTCAGGGGCCTCCATGGCGGCGAAGTGGCCGCCGCGGCCGAATTCGGACCAGTGCACAACAGTGTGTTCGAGCTCGACAGTGCGCCGGATCGACACATCCATGGGGAACACCGCGACCCCGGTCGGCACCGTGGATCGCTCGCTCGCGCCCCAGGCTCCGGCATGCGCGGTCTCGTAGTAGCTGTTGGCCGAGGACCCGGCGGTGCCGGTCAGCCAATACAGCATCACGTTGGTGAGCAACAGATCACGGTCCACCGCGTCCTCGGGCAGTTCGGCGGCCGGATCGGTCCACTCCTTGAACTTCTCCACGATCCAGGCCAACTGCCCGACCGGGGAGTCGTGCAGCCCGTGCGCCAGGGTCTGCGGCCGGGTGATCTGGATCATCATGTAGCCGGACTGCTCGGTCTTCAGGTAGTGCAGGTGCTCCAGCCGCGCCCGCTCGGCCTCGGTCAACTCCCCCACCTCGTCCGGGTTGACCTCGGTGAACGCGGAGAGCCCGTTCGCGTGCACGCCGACGACCTTGTCAGGGTTGAGCCGGCCGAGCCCCGGGGAGATGACAGCGCCTGTGTCGCCGCCCTGCGCGCCGTAGCGGTCGTAGCCGAGCCGGTTCATCAGCTCAGCGAACGCCCTGGTCACCCGGTTGGTGTCCCAGCCGGCCGCGCCGGTCGGCCCGGAGAACCCGCTGCCGGGGATCGATGGGATCACCAGGTGGAACGCGTCGACCGGGTCGCCGCCATGTGCCCTGGGGTCGGTCAGCGGGCCGATGACGTTCAGGAACTCCACGATCGAGCCGGGCCAGCCGTGGGTCAGGATCAGCGGCAGCGCGTCCGGCTCGGGCGAGCGCACGTGCAGGAAGTGGATATTCTGCCCGTCGATCACGGTGGTGAACTGCGGGTACTTGTTCAGCTCCCGCTCGTACACACGCCAGTCGTAGCCATCGCGCCAGTACTCGGCCAGCCCCCTGAGGTAGCTGACCGGCACCCCGCGGCTCCAGCCGACATCGGGCAGGTCCCCGGCCCACCGGGTCCTGGCAAGCCGGTCCCGCAGGTCGTCCAGGTCAGCCTGGGAAATGTCGATGGTGAAGGGCTGGATTTCGCTGCTGTTCTCCATGCCGACAACTCTAGGAGCCGGTTAGGTCAGGTCCGGTCCTAGGTCCATGGCAGACTTCAACCCATGCGGGAAACCTCGGCACGGCTGCTGCGACTGCTCTCACTCCTGCAGACCCGACGCGACTGGTCCGGCACCGAACTGGCCGAGCGACTGGAGATCACTCCCCGCACCGTGCGCCGCGATATCGACCGGCTGCGCGGCCTCGGCTACCCCGTGCTGGCGACCGCGGGCACCGCCGGCTACCGGCTGGGTGCCGGCGCGGACCTGCCGCCGCTGCTGCTCGACGACGACGAAGCCGTCGCAGTCGCGATGGGCCTGCGCACGGCCGCCGGCGGTTCGATCACCGGCATCGAGGAGACCTCAGTGCGAGCCCTGGCCAAGATCGAACAGGTTCTGCCGTCCCGGCTGCGCCACCGGATCAACGCCCTGCAGTCGGTGACGGTGCCGATGGCCAACACCGGCCCCACCGTCGACCCGAGCACCCTCACCGCCATCGCAGCCGCCTGCCGCGACTCGCTGCGACTGCGCTTCGACTACCGCACCCACGACGGAGTCAGCAGCATCCGCACGACCGAGCCGCACCGCCTGGTGCACGCGGGCCGGCGCTGGTACCTCATCGGCTGGGACGTCGACCGCCAGGACTGGCGCACCTATCGCGTGGACCGCCTCGATCCGCGGACGCCCACCGGCCCCCGGTTCATCCCGCGCACCCCGCCAGACCCCGATATCAGCGGCTACACCTCGCGGGCGATCTCCACGTCGGCCTACCGCTACCAGGCCCGGTTCACCCTGCACGTCAGCGCCGAGACCGCAGCGGAGCGGATCGCCCCCACCACCGCGGCGCTGGAGCCGATCGACGAGCACAGCTGCACCCTGCGGGCCGGGTCCAACTCGCTCGACGAGTTGGCAATCTACGTGACGACCAAAGGGTTCGACTTCCAGGTGCACGAACCCCCGGAGCTTGTCGAGCACATCAGGACGCTGGCCGCCCGGCTCGCCAGCGCGACGGATCAGTACCGCGATCGAGTCGGGGCAACAGGAGCGGGGTGATCAGGTCGGCGTCGGCGCCCGCGACGAACGCCTCGCGTGGGTGCTGCACCGACGTCAGCGACACCATGTCCCGCCCGAACGGCACCGCGATCGCCCACACCGCGAGCACCCGTGCCTTCCGCTCCCACGTCGGCACCGCGAGCACGTGGTAGCCGCGGTGCATGAGCCAGGCCGGGAACCCCTTGATGACGAGCCGGTGGAACTGGAAGATGCCGCGCCCCAGGCCGAGCGTGGCCACGACCCCGAGGCTGCGGTGCACGGGACCCGATCAACCGTGCCGCCGCCTCCGGCGTTGCGCGGCGGGCGCTGCGCAGGATGCTGATGCTGACCGCCAGGGTCCACAGGCTCCAGAGGGCGCCCATGCTGGCGGTGGTGCCCCAGCCCTGCGCGCTGTAGAACCTGGGCGGCCCCGGCGCTAGAGCCATCCCGCGTCGGTGGCGATCCGGATCGCGTCGACGCGGTTCCGGGCGGCGAGTTTGACCATGGCGGAGGCGAGGTAGTTCCGGACGGTGCCGTAGGACAGGAACAGTTCCGCCGCGATCTCCCTGGGCTCGGCCCCGGCCGCGTACCGCTGCAGGACTGCGGTCTCCCGAGGTGTCAGCGGGGTCGGCCGTTGCTGCAGTGCGGCCGCGGCGGACGCGGGATCGATGACCGGCTCGCCGGCGGCGACCCGTCGGATCGCCGCGATCAGGTCAGCGGCCGGAGTGTCCTTCAGGAGGAACCCCTTGGCTCCCGCGTCGAGTGCGGCGCGCAGGTTGCCGGGGCGGGCGAGGCCGGTCAGGATCAGGACCGCGCAGGCGGGAACCCGGTGGCCCAGTTCGGCCGTGGCGGCGATGCCGTCCATCCGGGGAAGGTCGATGTCGACCACGGCCACGTCCGGGTGGTGTTCCAGCGCGGCCGGGACGATGCGGTCGCCCGACGACACCTCCGCCACCACGTCGAGATCATCCTGCAGCCGCAGCAGCGCGGACAGGGTTTCGCGCAGGATGCCGGTGTCCTCGGCGATCAGCACACGCACCACAGTGTTCTCCCTGGTTCTGCCCCGCGCGCCGGCGGCCGGCCCGGCCGCGGCGAGGCGACCTTACCCCTGCGCGGCGGGCAGTTCGACAATCATGACGAAGGTGCCGGCGGCGCGCCGGGCGGTGAGGGCGCCGCCGCATCCCGTGACGCGGGTCCGCAGGTTGTCCAGGCCGTGGCCCGTCGCGACCGCCGCCAGGGGTGTCGAGCCGGCCCCGTCGTTGCTGACCCGGAGGCGAACCCGGCCGTCCTGGGCCTCGACGGTGATCGCGCACTGCCGCGCCTGGCTGTGCCGGAGGACGTTTGTGACTGCCTCCCGCAGGACGATGGCGAGGACGTTGTCCACGACCGGCGGCACGGCCCGGTCGGCACCGGTGACGTGTACATGGATCGCCGACGACGCGAGCACGTCGGTCGCGAGTGCCAGCTCGGTGCCGAGGGACAGCCGCGGGCGTTCACCGGCGATCCCGGCGGTGTCGGACCGTACGGTGGCGCAGACGTGGAGCAGTTCGCCGAGTTCGCGCGCCGCCCGGGCGTCGTCAGGTCCGATCAACGCCGCGATCAGGTCCGACTTCAGCGCCAGGGTCGACAGCCCGAGCCCGAGCAGGTCGTGAGCGTCACGTGCCAGCCGCAGCCGCTCGCGGACGGCGGCGGTCGCGGCGAGGTCTTCGCGGCGGTCGGCGAGTCGAACCGCCAGACCGGCCAGCCGCGACAGGCCGTAGGCCATCAGGCCGAAGCTGGCGCTGATCGTGGCGAGATAGACGGCCCGGATGGCTTCCGTGCGGATCGACGGGCCTTCGCCGAACGCCGGGAGGAGCAGAAGGGCCGGCACGCTGACGACGGTCGTGCCGAACCACACCCACCGCCAGGCTCCCGGCAGCAACAGCAGCCCGGACCCGGCGAGGAAGGCGACGAAAATCTGTCCCGCGGAGCCCATGAGGGGAAACTGGATGTAGGTCAGGACGGCCTGCAACGCCAGGGTGTACGGCCAATGCCGAGGTTGGCCGCGGCGGCTCCCGGCGCCGGAGTGGTACCACTGCAACGCCAGGATGCCCAGCGAGACGACCACGGCCACGGGCAGGGCGGTGGCGAGGTGCTGGCGGGGAGCCACCGGCGGGAACGCCGGCACGGTGAGGTTGAGCAGGTTCTGGACGGCGAACAGTGTCACGACGGTCAGGAGCACAGCCCCTGCGGTCCGCGGGGCCGTTGTCGTGCGCGACGGCTCGTACCGGGCACCGCTGGGGACCGGGTCGGCGGCGTAGAGACGCCGGCTCTGGGCCGCGGCCTGCCGGGCGATGACACCGGCCGCCACGATCTCGCCCCGGGCGTCTTCCGGCGTCGTCGAGAGCCACCGGAGCGCGGCCCGGGCGTGCTGCGCCACCCGCTGGACCCGGTCCCCGATCAGGCGCCGCAGCTGCTCCTGCGTGCCCAGGCGTTCCCGGTCGACCGCGGCCTCCGCCAGCTGCTCCTGCGCGGCGCGCAGGTCATGCACCACCTGTGCGAGGCGGGAAAGGCCGAACAGGCCCAGGGCAACGTCGGCGAACCCGACCACGACCCAGACTCCGGCATTGAGCGCCGGCTGGTACGGAACCCCGACGACCCCCACCCACAGCGTCGCTTCCAGGGCCAGCAACGCGCCCAGCAGCAGCCAGGACCGCGGCGCCGGAACCAGCAGCAGGACCAGGCCACCGAGCAGACCGGACATGCCGGCCACCCAGCCGTTGCCGAACAGGACGAACGGCAGGTAGGTCAGCACTGCCTGGCCCGCGAGCAGCCACCAACGCCACCGGGTCCACACGCCGGCGGCGACCGCGCTGACGTACCAGACCGGCAGCACGAACAGGGCAGCCACGAACGGCAGGTACCCGAAGGAGTGGTGTGCCGCCGCGTCGGCGCACCGGGCAAGCAGAAGGCTGCCCAGGAAGCCCAGCGAAACCGCGCGGGTCCGGGTGACGTCGCGCTGCAGGCCGGACGCGCTCACGACTGTCACGCCGTCCGAGTCTAGGGGCGCCGGGGGCCATGGCCGCCGGTGCAGATTGCACGTCTTTCGGCTGCGTCACGCACTGGACCCGATGCGTGACGCACTACCGTCGCCGACCGCCGGCAGGGCACCGTCCTTGCTGTACAACCGCCTCGGGCGCGGTTCGCAGTAGTGACGAGGCGCCCAGGAGGGCGCCCGAGCGTAGGAGAGATGGACGTTCCTGATGACTACCTTGACCAAGCCGGGCACGGTCACCGCACGCCGCTCCAGCCGCCGGATGTGGGCGATTCTGGCGCTGGTGCTGCTGGCCGATGCTCTGGATGTGATCGATGCGACGGTCACGAACATTGCCGCACCTACCATCGCCGGCGAGCTCAACGGCGGTGAGAGCCTGATCAAGTGGCTGGGGCCGGCCTACATGCTCGCCATGGGTGTCCTGCTCCTGCTCGGCGGGCGGCTGGGCGACAAGTTCGGGCAACGCCGGCTGTTGCTGATCGGCATGGGCGGGTTCACCCTGGCCTCGGCCGTTGCCGGGTTCGCGCCTGACCCGGCGGTACTCGTCGCGGCCCGGGTGGCGCAGGGGGCGTTCGGGGCGCTGCTCATCCCGCAGGGCATGGCGATCATGACGAAGGCGTTCAGCCGCGACATGCTGGCCAAGGCGTTCGGGCTGTTCGGCCCGGTCCTCGGCCTGTCCAGCGTCGGCGGGCCGGTCCTGGCCGGCTGCATCATCAGCGCCGACCTGTTCGGCCTGTCCTGGCGCCCGATCTTCCTCGCCAACATCGTCCTCGGCACGATCGGGCTGGTCACGGCGGCCAGAATCCTGCCGCGGGACGAGGACGGCGACCGGTCCACCGTCGTCGACGGCTGGGGCTCCGGCCTGCTCGCCGCGGCCATGGCCGGGCTGCTGTACGGCCTGATCGAGGGCTCGACCCACGGCTGGAGCACGGTCCCCGTCGTCTCGGTCGCCGTCGGTGTCGCGTTCTTCGCCGCCTTCGCCCACCGCCAGCGCACCGCGACCCATCCGCTCATCAAGCCCTCGCTCCTGCAGAACCGGGGTTTCACCTCCGCAATGCTCGTGGGCCTGGTCATCTTCGCCGCCGGCACCGGCCTGATCTTCGTGCTGTCGCTGTTCCTGCAGGAGGGGCTGCACGCCGGCGCGCGGGACGCCTCCCTCGGCCTGGTACCGCTCACCCTGGGGACTCTCGCCGCCGGGTTCGCCGCCATGGGGGGCCTGGTCGCCAGGCTCGGTCGCCGGCTCGTCGTCATCGGCCTCGCCGTCGTCCTCGCCGGTTGCGGCTGGGTCCTGACCCTCGTCGACCACTCCGGGACGAACGTCGGCCTCTGGACGCTGGCCCCGGCGTTGTTCGTCATCGGCATCGGCATCGGACTCTGCTTCGCCACGATCCCCGCCGTTGCCCTCGGCGACGCGCAACCCGACGAAGCCGGCAGCGCCAGCGGCTCGCTCAGCTCCATCCAGCAGCTCGCCTCGGCGATCGGCTCGGCCGTGGTCACCTCGATCTTCTTCCACGCCGCCGCCTCCGGACTGGCCCATGCGATGAAGGTCAGCCTCATCGTCGTCCTGGCCGTCACCGCCCTGAGCCTCCCGATCGTCGCCCTCATGCCCCGCACGGCACCGTCAGAACCCGAGCAGTGACCAACCGGCTTGCGTGGACGAGCGTGTCAATGCAGGCCTTGAACTAAGTCGCATATTGACGGCGGCCCGCGCTGCGAATAGCCTCCGATGGATCTGTTAAGTAACCTCACAAATCCGCCTGGGGAGGTAAGCAGATGCGCAGACTCAGGTCGTTGGCCTCCGCCGCGCTGATGGCGACGATCGCCGCGACCGGCCTGATCGTGGTGGCGTCACCCGGCGCCGCGCAGGCCGCGGTCGTGTGGAACGAGGACTTCAGCGGGGCGTCCGGGCAGGGCGTCGACGGGTCGAAGTGGAACTTCGACACCGGCGGCGGCGGCTTCGGCAACTCCGAGCTGGAGTACTACAACAGCGGCACCAGCAACGTGTACCAGGACGGCCAGGGGCACCTGGTGATCGAGGCCCGGCGCGAGAGCGGCGGGCACAGCTGCTGGTACGGCACGTGCCAGTGGACATCCGGGCGCATCCAGACCGCGGGGAAGTTCACCCAGCAGTACGGTCGCATCGAGGCCCGGATCCAGGTGCCGAAGGGCAACGGGCTGTGGCCCGCGTTCTGGATGCTCGGCGGCAGCAACTGGCCGGGCGACGGCGAGATCGACATCATGGAGAACGTCGGCCGGGACCCGAACACGGTCTACGGCACGATCCACGGCCCCGGGTACTCCGGCGGCAACGCGGTCGGAGGCACCCGCAACATCGGGCAGCCGCTCGGCAACGCGTACCACACGTTCGCCGTCGACTGGTCGCCGAACCTGATCGTCTGGACGATCGACGGCTCGGAGTACTTCCGCGCCACCCCGGCCAGCACCCGCGGCAACCCGTGGGTGTACGACCACCCGTTCTTCATCATCCTCAATCTGGCCGTCGGCGGGAGCTTCCCCGGCAGCCCGGACGGCAGCACCCCGTCGGTGAACCGCATGCTCGTCGACTACGTGCACGTGAGCACCACGGGCACCCCGCCGACGGGCGGCACCAACGCGCTGCGCGGCAACGAGAGCGGCCGCTGCATCGACATCCCGTCGGCGAACCCGGTCGACGGGGCGCGGCTGCAGGTGTGGGACTGCAACGGCACCGGCGCCCAGCAGTGGACGATCGGCTCGGACGGCACCGTCCGGGCGCTGGGCAAGTGCATGGACGCGGCCGCCGCCGGCACCGCGAACGGCACGGCGGTCCAGCTGTACACCTGCAACGGTACCGCCGCCCAGCGCTTCACCCTGTCCGCCGCCGGCGACCTGGTGAACGCCAACGCGAACAAGTGCGTCGACGTCGCCGGGCACGGCACCGCCAACGGCTCGCAGCTGCAGCTGTGGGACTGCACCGGCGGGGCCAACCAGAAGTGGACCCGCGTCTGAAATTCCCGCTGTACAGGGCCCCGGCCACAACCGGGGCCCTGTACAAAGGCTCTATGACGACGCTCGATGCACTCGAGGGCCTGCACGGGGCCGTGGCGGTCCGCGACGGCGAGACGCTGCTGGAGCACTACGGGTCCGGCCCCGACACCCGGTGGGCCCAGGCCCTCGGCGACATCGACTTCGGGCCCGAGACGCTGCACGACATCCGGTCGGTCACCAAGAGCGTGACGGCGCTGCTGTACGGCATCGCGCTGGGCGAGGGCAAGGTGCCCGCCCCGTCCGAGCCGCTGCTGCGGTACTTCCCGCAGTACCCGGACCTCGCCGCCGACCCCGAGCGCGCCCGGCTCACCGTCGAGCACGCCCTCACCATGTCCCTCGGCCTCGAGTGGCGCGAGGACGTGCCCTACACGACCCTGGACAACTCCGAGGTCGCGATGGAGTTCGCGCCCGACCGGTACCGCTACATCCTCGGGCGCCCCGTCACCGCGCCGCCCGGCGCCGCCTGGTCCTACTGCGGCGGCGCGACGGCTCTGCTCGGCCACCTGATCGCCGAGGGCACCGGGACGGCGCTGCCCGAGTACGCGCGCACGAGGCTCTTCGAACCGCTCGGCGTCGAGCACTTCGAGTGGATCACCGGCCGCGACGGCGTCCCGTCGGCCGCGTCGGGCCTGCGCCTGACCCCGCGCGCCCTCGCCCGCGTCGGCGGGCTGCTGCTCGGCGCGGGCGGCGGTGTCGTGCCCGAGCCGTGGCTGCGGGAGGTGCTGCGGCCGCGGCTGCGCACCGAGTGGGGCCCGGAGTACGGCTTCCAGTGGTACGTCGACGAGATCGACGGCCACCGCGTCTGGCTGGGCATGGGCAACGGCGGCCAGCGCCTCTACGTCCTGCCGGACCTGCGCCTGGTCGTCGCCGTGACGGCCGGCAACTACGACGGCGACGAGCAGTGGAAGACCCCCAACGCCGTGCTGCAGGAGTTCGTGCTGCCGAAACTGGCCTGATCGGACCGTCCATTTTCGCCCGTCCCGTTCGTCGTACTTCGTAGGAGCACCACTTCGCAGGAGGAGGGGAACGATGACGCTGCCCGAGATCGTCTCGCGGGAGGAGTGGCTCGCCGCGCGGCAGGCGCTGCTCGAGCGCGAGAAGGAGGCCCGGCGGGAGCAGGACCGCATCAACGCCGAGCGGCGGCGGCTGCCGATGGTCCGCATCGACAAGCCGTACGGGTTCCACGGCGCGGACGGCCCGGCCGGGCTCGCCGACCTGTTCGCGGGGCGGCCGCAGCTCATCGTGCAGCACGTCATGTTCGACCCGGACTGGGACGCGGCCTGCCCGAGCTGCACGGCGAGCATCGACGAGATGGCCCCCGCGCTCTCCGAGCACCTCGCCGCCCGTGCCACCACCTTCGTGCTGGTGTCGCGGGCGCCGTACGAGAAGCTCGCCGCCTACGCCTCGGCGCGGGGCTGGCAGATCCCGTGGTACTCGTCCCACGGCGACGACTTCAACTTCGACTTCGACGTGTCCTTCGACGAGTCGGTGAAGCCGCCGGTGTACAACTACCGGGCGCTGCCCGTGATCCCCTCCCCGGAGCTGCCCGGGTTCAGCTGCTTCCTGGCCGACGGGGACGCGGTCTTCCACACCTACTCGACGTTCGCCCGCGGCACCGACTTCGGCGGTGCCTACGCGCTGCTGGACCTGACGGCGCTCGGGCGGCAGGAGGAGTGGGAGGAGCCGAAGGGCCGCGCCGAGCACGCGCGGGCCGCGGTGCCCGACTTCGCGGTGTGAGCCTTGTCGGTTCAGCCCACCGCGCGGAGGGGCCAGGTCGACGGGTCGTCGAGGTTCGCGCTCGGGGTCAGGCGCAGGGTGTACCAGGTCGCCTCCACGGGCGTGAACCAGTCCGCCTTCGGCTCGAACTCGGTCACGTAGAGCTCGTAGCCGCCGAAGTCGGGCACCCACAGGCCGGTGCCGAACTGGTCGCTCTCGGCGCGCCACTGGGCGGGGCGGCCGGCGATGGAGCGGTCGGCGGCGAAGGAGCTCGTCTGCGTCCGGGGCCGCCCGTCGGCCCAGATGTAGACGAACTTGCCGTCGGCGCGCTCGACCGTCAGGCCCGAGTAGACCCACCGGGGTCCCGGGCCCGGGCCGCGGCGGATCACGGTCTGGCACTCCGACCAGTGCGCACCCTCGGGCAGTTCAGCGAGGCGCAGCGGCATCACGCAGCGCTGCACCGCGTCGAGCCGGACCGCCCGGGCGACCTCGGGCAGCAGGGCGCGGTCGTCCCAGTCCAGCGCCGACATGCCGTCGACGCCGCCGAGCCGCCACTGCACCGCGCGGGCCGAGCCGGCGTTGGCGAACACCCAGCCCTTGACCGTGTCGGGGTCGCTGCCCAGCTTGATGGTGACCACCGGCCGGGAGTCCGCGTCCATGCCGGTGAACGTCTCGTAGCCCTCGCCCGACACCCACTGGGTCATCGCGATCCGGCTCGCGAGGTCGCCCGGCAGCTTGGCCAGGTCGACGTCGAAGTGCAGCAGGGCGCGGTCGCTGCCGATGCCCCCGGGCGGCGCCGCGGTCTCGGCGGGCAGGGTCGTGCGGCCCGGGGCCTGGGCAGTGCGGACCGTGACGGCGACCGCGACCACTGCGACAATGCAGGCGGCGGCGGTACCGGCAACCCAGCGACGGCGGCGAATGGTTCGCGCGCGGCGGGCGGCCCGCTCACCGAGCCCGGCGGCCGCCCGGGTGTGCGCGGCCCGCTCGGCCAGCGTCGCCCTGACCCGGCTCTCGAGGTCCGTCATCGGTGTCGCTCCCCTCGTAGTCGTCGCGCAGGCGGCCGAGCGCGCGCATCGCATGTGTGCGCACCGTGACCGCGCTGCAGTCGAGAATCCGCGCGATCGTGGCGTCGTCGAGGTCCTCGTAGTACCGCAGCACGACCACGGCCCGCTGCTGTTGGGGCAGCGCGCGGATGAGCCGCCACAGCGCGTCGCGCTCGACCGCCTCCGCGTCGAGCTCGCCCGGCACCGCCACCTCGTCGTTCACCGTGACGACGAGCTCGCGGTTGCGCCGGCGGCGCCACCACGAGCGCGAGCCGTTGAGCACGAGCCGGCGCAGGTAGACGTCCGGGTCGTCGCCGCGGCGGATGTGGGCCCAGCGCAGGTACGCCTTGGTCAGCGCCTCCTGCACCAGGTCCTCGGCCCGGTGCTCGTCGCCGGTCAGCAGCGCCGCGAAGCGCACGAGCGCCTGCCCCCGGGCCGCGACGTACTCCTCGAACGTCACACCAGACAGAGTCCCCGCCGGGGCCGCCGCGTTGACCGCCGATCGGGGAAACTTTGGCGCGTGGAGCACGTGACGTACCCGAAGATCCCCGCCGTGCTGGCCGGCGCGTCCCCGGCCGGCCCCTGGATCGCCACCGAGAAGATCCACGGCGCGCAGCTGACCATCGCGTACGACGGCGCCGCCCTGCGGGTCGGCAAGCGCAAGGCGTGGCTGCGCGACGACGAGCCCTTCTTCGGCTGGCAGCTGCTGCGCGCCACCCTCGAACGGACCGCCCGCGCCGCGCTCGCGCGCGGGGGCGCGTCGGTTCGCCTCTACGGCGAGCTCTACGGCGGGCACTACCCCGGCGCCGCGGCGGTGCCCGGGGCGAGCCCGGTGCAGACCGGCGTCTGGTACGCCCCCGGCATCCGGTTCGCACTGTTCGACGTGCTCACCGACGACGGGCCGGTGTGGCTGTACGCCGACGTCGCCGCGGTCGCCGCCGAGGGAGGCGCGGACGTCGTGCCGCTGCTCGCCCGGGGCACCAGGTCCACTGTGGACGCGGTGCCGATCCGGTTCCCGACCCGGGTACCGGCGCTGCTCGGCCTGCCGCCGCTGGACGGCAACCTCGCCGAGGGGGTCGTGCTGCGCCCCGACGCCCGCCGGCCGCTCGCGTCCCGGCCGACCCTCAAGCGGAAGATCCCCGAGTTTGACGAGGCGCGCTTCGGCGAGGCCCGGCCGTGGGACCCGCACCTGTCCCCCGCGGCCGCCGGCCCCCTCGCGGCGACGCTCGTCAACCCGGCGCGGGTGGCCGGCGCCCGCTCCAAGGTGGGCCCGGCCGACGCCGCGGCGCTGGAGGAGGAGCTGGTCCTGGACGTGCTCGTGGACCTGGTGGACGCGTTCCCGGCGCTGCTGGCCCGCGACGACCTGGAGGCCGTGGTGCGGGCCGCGGTGGTGGCACGTTTCCGGGATTCGACGGCCGGCGAAGCTCCGTAACGTATTCCTCAACAGCGACAACGACATCCCAGGGGGATACAGCATGAGCGACATCGACACCTACGACGGCGGGCACGACGGCGGCGACGTGGACTACGGCCACTACCAGGCCGGCCAGGAGCACGACGCCCTGGACC